>JAIETA010000149.1 GCA_019745575.1 Reyranella sp.
AAACCTCATGGGTTCACTCCCTGGCAGTGTTCACCATGTCTCCGAACACCTGTTACCCATCTCCCCGGTCCATACACAAAGCTGGGGAGGTGTCGCGAAGCGACGGAGGGGGTCGGGAGTCTCCGACCGAACGACCGCACCACCAGCCGGCGGGGGAAACCCCGCCGGTTTTCTTTTGTCTGAAAGGAAACCCCCAACATGGCAGCAACGATCTATCCGACCGTGCCCGTGGCGCAGCCGGAGGCGGAGCCTTGGCCAACCGACGAGCACTCGATCCGCGTCGACGAGATGTTCGCCCGCCAGCTCGACACCGAGTTTTCGGCGGGCGTGCGCACCCTCCTGCACCATCCCGAGACCGGCCTCTCCGCCCTGAAGGGCGAGGCGGCATTGGAAGCCATCGCCGGCGCGCTGCCGGCGCTCAACGATCTCAAGGAGCGCACGCTCGCCCAGGCCATCGGCCCGCGCCAGCGCAGCATCCTCGAACCGATGATCGACACGCGCCTCGACTGGGCCACGGGCACCATCGGCCAGTTGGCGCATCGCGCGACCGTGGAGGTCGACGATGCGAGCGTCGCCGAGCGTCTCGCCGGTCTCGGCCAGGATGCGTCGTCGTCGTGGCGCGACCGCGGCCATCTGCGCAAGCTCGGCCGGACCGCGGTGCAAGAGTTGCGGTACCAGGGCGAGCGCCGCGGCTGGGAGGCGGCCGAGACCGACGCCAAAGTCCGCGCCGGCCTCTCCGATCTCTACGCCGACGCGGTCGAAGCGGCGATCGGCCAGGACGATCTCGACGGCGCGGCGGCGCTCTACGACCACGCCCGTCCGGTCCTCGATCCCGAGCGTCAGGCCGCGATCGACCAGCGTTTTGAGAAGGCCCGCGAGGTCGCCGTCTATCGCGACATCGATCGCGACCTGTCGGGCCTCCCGCTCGATCCCGCCGCACCGCCGAGCCTCGACACCTTCGAGAAGCGGGCGGCCGACCTCATTCCCGAGGATGCGACCGACGACGTGCGTGGCCGCATCTCTGAAGTCGCCGCGCACGCCCACCGCCATGCCGAGCGGCAGTGGCACAAGCAGCAAGCCGACGCCGGCCTCGCCGTCCTCGACTGGTTCCGGAAGAACCCCGAGGCGTCGTTCCTGGCGATCCCGATGGAGGTGCGCGACTGGCTGGCCCCGGACCAGTGGCAGGGCGTCGAAAACCTCTACATCGAAGGCCGCCTCAGGACCGACCGCGACCTGTTCGAGCGGCTCGACCGGCAGATGGTCCACGAGCCAGAAGCCTTCGCCGCCCTCGATCTCGACCGGCACCGCCTGTCGCTGGGCGACGCGGACCACACCCGCTTCGCCGCCGCCCAGAAGGCCATCGCCGAGGGGAGGATCGATCCCGATCTTGCCCGCTACGACCGGCTGAGACTCGGCATCGACCGGGCGCTCGAGGCCCGGGGCATCGATCTCGACGGTCCTGTCGCGATAAAAGTCCGCGCCGACGCGCGCGACCAACTGAAGAGCTTCGAGGTCATCGAAGGCCGCGCGCCCAACGGCGAAGATATCGACAGGATCGTGGCCGAAGAGACTGAACGCATCCGGCCCGATGTCCCGTCCGTTCCGACCGTGGAGCCGGAGGCGCAACCGGACACGCCGCAAGGTCTCCCATCGACCGACGAGGCGATCTTCGACGACGCCGATGAAGGCCCGCCCGGCGACCATGCCGGCGATCCCAATATCGTGCAGGCCAACAGTGGCAACACACCGTCGCGTCGGGTCACGGGACGGCGCGAACCAACGGCCACTGAGGAAACGCGCCAAAGCATCTACAATGTTCACCGCGAAGCTCTGCAGCGACTGGAGCCCAACAATCCCGCGCTGACCACGCTCTCTGTGCCTGGCTGGGTGCCTGATCGTGAAGCAACTTTGCGGCTTCGGCAGGAATTGCTGGAGGCGCGTGCAAGGGCGGCTGGCGGGCCGCTGCCCTCGCCCGTTGGACCGGGAGCGGCGAGTGGCAGTGGGCAACTGCCGGGCGGCGGTCAGCTGGAGAGGCCTTTGGGCATTCCCAGGGACTGGCAGGTGATTCTGTCGCGGAAGGGTGGAGGCGTAACCTATGTCAATCCCAACAACATTAATGACCAAGTCAGAGTGATGCCTGGTGATCCAATTAGTCCCTATCCCAATAGTCAGCGGCCGTATGTCGTTGATCAGAACTGGGGCGCATACGTAAATCGGGATGGAAGACCCGTCGGGGGAACAAATCCGAAGCGCCATCCGGACGCCCATATTCCCTACGACATTTACTTCTTCTGGAGATGAGAGATGACGTTCATCAAAGAGATTTGGCTCAATGTTACGTGCAGCGTTCTCGATGCAATCGCCGATCGGGATGTCTTGCATGACGCCTGGTCCGGAAAAAGCAACTACCCGACCTCTCCCGAAGAAATTTACAATGAAGTGTTCAGCGATGCCTTCCTCGGCGAGTACGCGCGCCCTGAGCTCGGTCTCGACGAGGCGCAGAAAGCGGCTGGAAAGGCGTTCATCGACAGCATGGAGCACTTCGACAGTATCGGTGGCCCCGAATTGCCGTGGCAGGAAGTGATCGACCATCCCGATTGGGTGAAGGTGCGTGAAGCAGCGGCGAGGTTCCTCGCTCTGCTTCGGCCCACCACCTGACGGCAGCGCCGCCGGGTTCGTGCCCGCCCGGCCCTTTCCATCGAGGGGGCATCGCGCTTCGTTCCAAAGCGCTGAGGCGGGCTTTTTTATGCCCGGACTCCGGGAGCAAGGCGAGCGAAGCATCCCTCATTGGAGGGCGAGGAAGACGAAACCACCAGCCGGCGGGGAAACCCCGCCGGTTTGTCTTCAAGAGCTACGACAAGTATCCCGACGACAAGATGTTGAACGGCGAACAAGGCAACGACGATGACGTTCGCATATTGCGGGGAGACAGAGCCAAAGCCGAGGCAATCAAGGACTTTAGAGTGAAGTGCGACACCGAAACTCTCCATGGCTTACCTTGCTTTCTGAGCGACGTGTCCCACTTCCTTTTCGACGGCGATCGTCCAAGTGGGACGTGTCCAGGGAGGAACCATGCCGTTCGTAACTATCCGTTTTATCGAAGGTCGTTCGCAGCAGCAGAAGGATGAAATTTCGAAGCGTGTCAGCGCTGCGCTCAGCGAAGTGCTGGAGCTGCCGAAGAACGACATCTGGGTTGTGTTTGAAGATAGCGCGGCCAAGGACTGGTACGTCGGCGGCGTGACAGCCGCAGAGCTTCGAGAGAAAGGACTAATCGCGACAGGTAAACGTTAAGACTCGTTCAAGCCTCAGCCGTTCGATGCCGACGCGTATCGTAGAGGTATGAGTCGCAAGAATCCGGAACGACATGCGCTGACTGTCGAAAGCTTAGGCTGGGTAGTGGTACCCCAGCGTAGATGAAACTGATAACTACGTTTCCGCTGGAGCGCTGTGATTCCGCATCCGATGGTGGCCCGCACGATCCAATGCTGCGACGGAATTGGAGATTGCGCTACCTCGGGCAAGACGCGGGGTGGACCGCCTGCGCTGGTCCCGACGCTGCTCGGTCATCCTTCCGCTGAAAACCGCCGCGCCAAGTTTTGTTCGCGGAACGCGGCGGTCACATGGTCGACGAAGGCGCGGGTTTTGGCGGGCAGCAATTTCTGGCCAGTGAAGTAGAGGGATATGGCGCCAAGGTCAGCGTGCCAACCTGGCAACAGGCGTTGCAACGCCCCGCTTTCCAGGTGCCGCTCCACAAATGGTACGGCGATCATTGCCACTCCCAAGCCCATCAAGGCCGCACGGCATATCGCCTCGGGATCGTTGGCCACCATGCGCACTTTGTGTTCCAGCGTCGTTTCGGCACCTTTGCGGTTACGCATTCTCCAGACGCGCACGCGACCGGTGTGAGCCGAGCGCATGGAGATCCCGTCGAGCATAGCCAGCTCATCAGGTTGCCGCGGCGGTCGGCGGCCTCGCAAGTATTCCGGCGAGGCCACTGCGACGACGTGCAGCGGCGCCAATCGCCGGGCGACCATGCCAGACGCCAGTTCCATGCCGCCGCCGATGGCGGCGTCGAAGCCCTCGCCGATCAAATCGACCTGGCGGTTCTCGAAGCTCCAGTCCAACTGAACATCGGGGTAGCGCTCCATGAAGGCCGGCAGCAACGGCAACACATGGTCCAGGCCGAAGGTCAAAGCCATGCTCACCTTCAGCACGCCGGCGGGCATGCCGGAGTGCGTCGTCACGTTGGCAATGGCCGACTGGATAGACTCCACGCCGTCGGTGACCGACGCCAGGAAACGCTCGCCGTCCTCGGTTAGGGTCAGGCTGCGGCTGCTGCGCTGAAACAAGCGAACGCCCAGGTTGCGTTCCAGCATGGCCACGTTGCGGCTGACTGCGGCAGGCGTCACGCCCAGCCACCGCGCCGCTGCGGAAAAGCTGCCACGCTCCGCGCTACGGATGAAGGATTCCAGATTGGCCAGCGTCTCCATGCGGCAATCTTAAACGAATAGTTGAAGTTGGTTCCAGCCATCTATGACTAATTTGAACCGATCTGATGTGCCTTTATCTCCGCGAAGGCACCCAACCCCATGCGAGGCCACTGCATTGTCCGACTCACCGGAAGCTTCCATCGATTACGAGCGCCTCATGCAGGCGAACCTCGCGCGGGTGTTCGGCGAGCGCGACGCCCAGCGGCGATCCGCGGCGATCCGCGAACTCTATGCCGAAGACGCCGCGCTCTATGAACCGCATGCCTCGGCGACGGGCCATGCTGCCATCAATCAGGCGGTGGGTGCGCTCTTGTCGAGCCTGCCGCCAGACTTCGCCTTCACTGCGATTGGCCCCGCCGTTGGTCACCACGGCGTCGGGCGGCTGCGCTGGCAGTCCGGTCCATCGAACGGTCCGGTCGCCGTGGCGGGAACCGATGTCGCTCGGATCGAAAGCGGCCGAATTCAAACTCTTCACGTCTTTCTCGACCCCACCGGCGCCTGAGCCGCCATCAGCACGTCCCAAGGAGTTTCCCATGCCCAAGACCGGCCTCGACGCCCTGCTTCGCCCGAAAGACAGCTTCCTCGTGCTGATCGACCATCAGCCCTATCAGTTCGCCAACTTGCACAGCCATGAGCCGACGATGATCGTCAACAACGTCATCGGCCTCGCCAAGACGGCGAAGGTCTTCAACGTGCCGACGATCCTGACCACGGTGACCGAGGAGCGTGGCGGTTACATCATCAAGGGTCTGCAGGACGTGTTCCCGGACCAGAAGCCGATCGACCGCACCTTCATCAACACATGGGAAGACCCGAAGGTTACCGACATCGTGAAGAAGAGCGGGCGCAAGCAGCTCGTGCTGGCCGCGCTTTGGACCGAGATCTGCCTCGCCATGCCGGCGATTCAGGCGCTCGCCGAGGGATATGACGTCTTCATCGTCACCGATGCTTCAGGGGGCGTCTCGCTGGAAGCGCATGACATGGCCGTGCGCCGCATGGTCGCCGCCGGTGCGGTGCCGATCACCTGGTTGGCCGTGCTGGGCGAATGGCAGCGTGACTGGGCGCGCGAGAAGACGGCCGCGGCAGTCGCGGGCGTCACGCTCGAACATGGCGGCGCCAGCGGCGTCGCTTTGGCCTGGGAACTGCAGCTTCTTGCCAACCATGCCAAAGCGGGCGCTTGACCATGCGCACCGCGCCCGCGCCTGTCCGTATCGGGTACTGTCTGTCGCTGACCGGTCCGCTGGCGGGCAACAGCCGGTCAGCTCAGCTCGCCCATGACATCTGGCGGGAAGATGTCAACAGCCGCGGCGGACTGCTTGGGCGGCCTGTCGAGCTTGTCTGCCATGATGATCGTGGGGACGCTTCACTCGTTCCCAGCATCTACAAGCGGCTGATGGACGAGGATAAGGTCGATCTCGTTATCGGCGGTTATGGCACCAACACCATACTGCCGGCCATGCCGTTGATCATGGAACGGCATCGCTTCTTCGTCGGGTTGATGGGTCTGGGCGTCAACAACCCGCTCGCCTATCCGAACTACTTCGCCATGATTCCCACTGGTCCTGATCCGAACGCCGCGCTCACCGAAGGATTCTTTGCGCTCGCCGCTGAACAAACGCCGCGGCCCGAGACCGTAGCGCTCGTGTCGGCGGACGCCGAATTCTCGCGCAATCCCATTCTCGGCGCCAAGGCCAACGCCGAGAGCTACGGCTTCCGGATCGTCCACGAGGCCAGCTATCCGCTGACGACCGAGGATTTCACACCGATCATCGATGCGGTCGCCAAAAGCAACTGCGACCTGCTGTTTCTCTGCTCCTATCTCAATGACTCCGTCGGCCTCGTTCGCGCGATTCATGCGCACCCCTATCGCCCGAAGATGGTCGGCGCCGGCATGATCGGTCCGCAGAATACGGCGGTGAGAACCACGCTCGGCCCGCTGCTCAACGGCTTCGTGAACTACGAATATTGGGTCCCGGTCCCCAAGATGATGTTCCCCGGCGTTCAGGAATTTCTGAGCACCTACCGGGCGCGCGCTGGCGATGCCGACGCTGACCTCCTGGGACACTACATGGCGCCGCTGGCCTATGCCCAGATGCAGGTGGTCGCTCAAGCTGTAGAAGCGACCGGCGGCTTCGAGGACGGCAGCCTCTCGGCCCACGCAAGAGGCGCGACCTTTGAGACGGTCATGGGTGCCGTCCGCTTCGGGGCAAAGGGCGAATGGCAGGAGACCCGGGTGCTGCAGGTCCAGTTCCGGGGAATCACCGGCAATGAGGTCGACCAGTTCCGCGACGGATCGCGGCAAATCGTGGTGTCACCTCCGGGCTTCACCTCCGGAGCGTTGCGCTTTCCTTATGCGGAGGCGCTTTCGGCCGGGTGAAGAGCGATTCTCGAGCGCGCTCTGAGGTCTGCCGAAGGACGATGCGTCGATGTGAACGCCGAACATCGCCCAGCTTACGACAACGAATTTCGCCCACAGTAACCTGGCGAAGCGGATCGCAGGAAATCGTGAACTCGGTGGAATCTGGCGCCCCGAGACGGATTCGAACCGCCGCCCCGTCATTGCGCATGATGCAGTGAGGGTCATGCCTGGAGATTCCAATATCCCCATCGACAGCGGTCTTCCCGTCCCCGGGGTCTTCGGCTAGACATCGGCCGCAAGCACAAAACGGTCGAGTTCCCTTGCCTACGTAAGCCCCGGTCTCGCAGTTCCACCGACTCCACGCGACAACGCAACGCGCGTCGTCGTTTTCTTTGGCGTGGAAGTTCCTCAGGGTGGCGCCGAGACCGGTTTGGCATGGCTCTTCCGTGCCGGCTCCTCCAGCCGCCACTCCGTCGTTTTCAGTTGCCGACCCTGCCACGCCGCGTCCCCGTGGGTCTCGTCCGAACGGGCTTCGTTCGAGGGGGCCTCGTCCCATGCCGCCGCCTTGCCGAGCTTCCCGATGGGAAGAGCAAGCCGGCATGTCTCAAGTTCTACGCGTTCGATGGACGATCGTTCCCCAAACGGCACCCCAGCCCTGGCGGCCCTGCAGCCGCTGCGGCGGGGCCAGACGCTTCCGCACGGGCGGCAAGGCCAGGGTCAATGCGAACGGCAGGCGCGTCGACGCCTGGCTGATCTATCGATGCACGGCCTGCGACGGCACCTGGAACCGCCCGATCCTGGAGCGTCGGCCGCTGCGGGCGATCGATCCCGCCTTCCTGGGCGCGCTCGTGGCCAACGACCCGGAGCTGATGCGTCGCCTGGCGTTCGACGTCGAGGCGCTGAGGCGGCGGGGCGGGCGCGTCGAGCTGTTTGACGATGTTGTGGTGACCCGGGACATGCCCTCGGAGAGCGTCCCGGCGCCGACCGGGCTTCGCCTGGATCGGCTCCTCGGCAACGAGCTGCGGCTGTCGCGAAGCGTCGTCCGGAGACTGGAGAGCCGCGGCGCCCTCGTCGTGTCGCCGCCGGGATCGCGGCTGCACCGTCAGGTGCGCGACGGGATGGAGGTGGGCATCGATCTGTCGTCGCCGGACGCCGCCGGGATTTTTCCGACAGACCCGGATTTTTAGACACGCCCGGATTTTTCCGACGCGCGGGTGTCGGAAAAGGACGGGCGAAAAGCCTTGCCGGCCAAGGACTTGAATTTTCCGACAGGAATTTCCAGACGCCGGGGCGTCGCGAAAATCCCCGGGCCTAGGCCGCCGCGGGCAGGTCGACGCGGAAGCGGCTGCCGCCGCCCTCGGCCGCCAGGCAGGCCGCATCGCCGCCGTGGCGGCGGGCGATGTCGAGCACGAGGGCGAGGCCCAAGCCGCTGCCGCGGCCCGTCTCGGCGCCGCCGGCCAGGCGATAGAACGGCTCGAAGATGCGCTGCCGTTCGGCCTCGGGCACGCCGGGGCCGCGGTCGGTGACGGTCAGCACCGCACGGCCCTGCTCGGGTGTGACGGTGACCGAGACGGGGCCCGCGCCGCCATGGCGTCGCGCGTTCTCCACGAGGTTGCGCACCAGCCGGCGAAGCAGCGTGCGGTCGCCCAAAACCGTCACGGGCTGGCCGGCGGCTTCGAGGTCGTAGTGCGAGGCTTCTTCGGCGGCCAGCGCCAAGAGGTCGACCGGCTCGCGCCGCTCCAGGGTGGGCACGGCTTCGAGGCGGCTCGCCAGCAGGATCTGTTCGATCAGCTGGTCGAGTTCGGCCACGTCCTCCTTCAGCGACTGGCGCGTCTTGGGATCGGCCGCCTCGCCCAGCAGCGAGGCCGCCACGGAAATGCGGGTAAGCGGCGTGCGCAGTTCGTGGCTGGCGTTGGCCAGCAAGAGGCGGTGCGCCGCCACCAGCTCCTCGATGCGCTGGGCCGAGCGGTTGAAACTTTCGGCCAGGGCCGCCACCTCGTCACTGCCCTCGACTTTTACTCGCGCGGAAAGATCGCCGCCGCCCAGGCGTTCGACGCCGGCTTGCAACCGTTCCAGCCGGCGGCCGAGGCCACGCACCACGGGATAGGCGCCGACCGCCACGGCCAGCGCCACGAGGCCGAGCGCGGCGGCGATCCACAGGATCGGGTTGGGCCGCTCGCGCACCTGGCGCGCCACCAGCCAGCGGCCGTCGGGCAATTGCAGCGTGAAGTTGGGCCCGCCCGGTCCGCGCCGCCAGCCGGTGCGCATGCGGCGCGGCTCGAAACGCGGCGGCGGCTTGCCGGCAAAGGCGATCATGTCGCCGTCGGCACGGTAGAGGGCGATGTCGAAGCGCAGCTTGCGGTGCAGCGCTTCTATCGCCTTCTGCTGGTCCGGCTTCGGCGCGTCGGCGTCCGGCAGCAGCGCGCCGGTGAGCTCGGCCGCGACGTCGAGATACTGCGGCGTGCGGTTACTGTCGTCGGCCAGCCACCACAAGAGCGCCACCGCGCCCACGAACACCGCGAGCGCGACCAGAATGGCGGCGTAGAATTTCAGGTAGAGGCGGCGCATGGCGGCTATCGATCCCGGTCCTTCGCGAAGACGTAGCCCGTGCCGCGCAGAGTCAGGATCCGGCGCGGCTTCTTGGGATCGTCCTCGATGGCGGCACGGATGCGGCTGACGTGGACGTCGACCGAGCGGTCGAACGCTTCGAGCTTCTCGCCCTTGAGCAGGTCCATCAGCGCGTCGCGCGACAGCACGCGGCCGGCGCGTTCCGCCAGCGCCAGCAGGAGCGCGAACTGGTAGGCGGTGATGGCGCGTTCCTCGCCATCGACCCGCACGACGCGGGCGCCCTTGTCGATTTCGAGGCGGCCGAAGCGCAGGACTTCGGATTTGGCCGTGCCGCCGCCACCACTGCCACTTCTACGACGCAGGATGGCGCGCAGGCGGGCCTGCAGCTCGCGCGGCTCGAACGGCTTGGCGAGATAGTCGTCGGCGCCGATCTCCAGCCCGACGACCTTGTCCATCGGCTCACCGCGCGCGGTCAGCATCAGGATGGGCACATCGCTCGACGCGCGCAGCCTGCGGCAGAGATCCAAGCCGTCGGCGTCGGGCAGCATGAGGTCGAGGATCACCGCGTCGAAGGCCTCGCGCTTGAGCAGCGTCTCGCCGGCCTGGCCGGTGCCCGCCACGGTGACGCGAAAACCCGCCCCTCCGAGATAGTCTGAAACCATGCCGGCGAGGCGGGCGTCGTCGTCGATCATCAGGATGCGCTCGGCCATCGTTTCAGTATCGGGCCGGGCCACCCCCCTGTCATTGGCCGGTTAGCCGCGCTTGCCGTGGCGCTCGTTCCACTTCTTGAAGAAGGCCTGGCGCTGCTCGGCGTTCAGCACGTTGCCGGCGTCGATCAGGGCCCGGGTGAAGCGCTTCGAACTGTCGTCGAGGGTCTTCATCTGCTCGGCGCGGATCGCCTCGATCCTGGCCGGATCGATGGTGGGCGCGCTCATGGCGTCCTGCAGCGCCTTGCGGGCCTCGGTCCGCTTGTCGCGCAGGCCGGTCATGTCGGCGGCGGCGGCCTTCAGGATCTCCGTCACCTTCTTTTTCTGCTCCGGCGTGGCGGTGGTGCCGTCGAGCGCCTTGTCGACGCGCTTCTCGATGCGCTCCTGGAATTTTGCCGGGTCGAAGCCCGCGCCGTCGCCGCGCGCGAAGGCGGTGCCGCCGGCGGTCATCGCGAGGCTGCCGGCCAGAAGGGCCGCCACCATCGTCTCCAGGCTGAGGGTCGTCATGTTCCGTCTCCATCTGTGTCGGGTGAAAATCCCCGTCCCAGCCATATGGCGCGGCGCGGTTTCGCCGCCGTCTCGGTCGTGCAAAGTTATGTAAAGATGACGACGCTCCAAACCGACCGCCTGACGCTGCGGCCCCTCGCGCCCGACGACGCCGAGGCCTATCTTGCGATCCGCCATCATCCCGACGTGGCGAGATGGGTGCCGCGGCCCCTCGAGGGTGTGATCGGGCGGTTCGCGGCCTCGTGGGAGGAGCGCCGCTATGCGCCCTGGGGCGTGTTCCGCGACGGTCGGCTGATTGGCCATGGTGGGCTGAACTACGTTCCGGAGTTCGGCGAGACCGAGGTGCTGTGGGCGCTCCATCCCGACGCCTGGGGTCAGGGCTACGCTACCGAAGTGGCGCGGGCGGCGCTGCACTATGGCTTCGGCACGCTGGGTCTGGAGCTGATCTTCGCCATCACCATGCCGGACAATCTCGCCTCGCAAGCGGTGATGAAGCGCATCGGTCTCACTTACCGAAAACGCGAGGTCTACAAAGGTTTCGACGTGGTCTGGTTCGACACGAATAGGGAGACGTGGGGCAGGGGGGCCGGCTGACAGGTCCGAAGATCGGACCTCGTCGGCAATCGCATGCCGCGGTGTTCGGCACACCCCGCGCAACGGCTTGTGGGATCACGGAAATCGGGCGGTGGGCGATCCGCGTTACGAACAGCTGCCGCTGTTTTCGCGGGACACTTCGTGTTCGCAAAAGTTGCCCGTCAGCCGCCCAGAACCTTCATCGCCGCGCGGTGGGTGGCCGCGTCGCCCGCCGCCAGCACCGAGCCGTCGGAGTGCATGTCGAGCGGGCGGCCGCGCCAGTCTGTGATCAGTCCGCCGGCGCCTTTTACGACCGGCACGAGGGCGGCGAAGTCGTAGAGTTTCAGGCTCGCCTCGACCACCAGATCGACATGGCCCGAAGCCAGCAGGCCGTAGGCGTAGCAGTCGCCGCCCCAGCGGAAGAGCTTTACCTTTTTGGTCAGCGCCTCGTGCGGCTTCTCGTAGAGGCCGGGGAACATGAGCGGCGCCGTCGAGTACATGTATGCCTTGGCGAGCGCATCGCAGGCGCGGACGGAGATCGGCTGACCATTGAAGGTCGAGCGCTGGCCGTCCGCGCCCAGCCAGCGCTCCTTCAGGATCGGCTGGTCGATGATGCCCAGCACCGGTGTGCCGCGATGGAGGAGCGCCACCAGCGTGCCGAAGATCGGCAGGCCGGTGATGTAGGCCTTGGTGCCGTCGATCGGGTCGAGCACCCAGACATACTCCGCATCGGTGCGCACCGCGCCATGCTCCTCGCCGAACACGCCGTGGTCGGGCACGTGGCGGGCCAGCAGGTCGCGCATCGCCGTCTCGGCCTCGCGGTCGGCGATGGTGACGGGGCTCCGGTCGGACTTGTCGTCGATCGCGACCTGGGTGCGGAAGTAGCGGGCCGAGATCGGCCGCGCGGCATCGGCCAGCGCGTTGGCCAGCGCGACGAGGCGGGGCTCGACCACCTAGGCCAACGACCTAGGGGAGCGGCTTGGGCGTGTCCGCCAGGGTGCGCAGGTAAGCGATCACGTCGGCGCGGTCCTGCTCCTTGGCAAGGCCGGCGAACGCCATCTTGGTGCCACGCACGTAGGCAGTCGGCTTGAAGATCATGCTGTTGAGGTTTTCGTAGGTCCACTCGCCGCCCTTGGCCTGCAGCGCGGACGAGTAGCTGAAGCCGGCGTGCGCCGCCTTCTTGGCGTCCACCACGTTCCACAGGTTGGGGCCGACCTTGTTGGCGCCGCCCTTGTCGACGGTGTGGCAGGTCAGGCACTGCTTGTTGAACAGGGCCTTGCCGGCCTCGACATTGGCGCCGGCGAGCTTGGGTCCGATCGGCGCCAGCTCGGCCGGGGCGGCGGCGGCAACCTGGGTCGGCGCCTCGTCGGCCACGGCCAGCGCCGGCTTGTCGAGCTTGTGCGGATGGACCACGGCATTGGAGACCTTGCCGACCACCATCGCGAAGAGGACGGAGGCCAGAACGCAGCCTGCAACCGTGTTGAAATTGGCCATCGTCGGATCCCAAAGCGGCAATATTTCCGGACGTTGCTGTAGCACGCCCGCAGCGACGCCAGTAGTATCCGATCGCCGCCTCGGGCTCGCGCGGCGGAACGTCGCAAGTCTCGGAATTTGCGGGGTTTTTCGCCTATCGAAGGGCTTCGGGACGGAACGTGGGGGAGTTTGGCGAATGGCCAGGGGACAGAGCGGCAAGGCGGCGAAGGCCAGCAATATCATCGCCTTCCAGGGCGAGCCGGGCGCCAATTCCGACATGGCCTGCCGGGCGGCCTTTCCCTACATGACGACCTTGCCGTGCCCGACCTTCGAGACCGCCATGGCCGCGGTCCAGGCGGGCCGGGCGGAACTGGCCATCATCCCGGTCGAGAATTCGATCGCCGGCCGCGTCGCCGATCTGCACAGCCTGCTGCCGCACACCAAGCTCAAGATCGTCGCCGAGCACTTCCAGCGGGTCGAGCATTGCCTGGTCGCCCTGCCGGGCGCCTCGCTGAAATCCATTCGCACGGTCAAGAGCCACGTCCAGGCGCTCGCCCAGTGCCGCAACTTCCTGAAGAAGCATCGCTTCCAGCCGCTGGTCCACGCCGATACGGCAGGCGCGGCGCGCGAGATCGCCGAGATCGGCGACAAGAGCGTCGGCGCCATCGCCTCGTCGCTCGCCGCCCGCATCTACAATCTGAAGGTACTCGCCCGCAACATCGAGGACGCCGACCACAACACGACGCGCATGCTGGTGTTTTCGCGCGAACCGGCCACGCCCGACTGGCGGACCGTGCAGTGCATGACGCCCTTCCTGTTCCGCGTGAAAAGCCGGCCGGCCGCGCTCTACAAGGCGCTGGGCGGCTTCGCGACCAACGGCGTCAACATCGTGAAGCTGGAAAGCTACCTGTCCGGCGCGCGCTTCGAGCAGGCGCAGTTTTACGCCGAGGTCGAAGGCCATCCCGAGCAGCGCGCCCTGGCGCTCGCCTTCGAGGAGCTCAGCTTCTTTTCCGAGGAGTTCAAGCTGCTCGGCTCGTTCCCGATCAATCCGTTCCGGCGCAAGGGCTGGGAAGCACCGACCCGTCCCGGCACCTGAGGCCAACCCCAAGGTAATCCATGCCGCAACAGCCCGTCCGCATCGCGCCCTCCATTCTGTCGGCCGACTTCGCCGCCCTCGGCCGCGAGATCGAGGCAGTGACCGCGGCCGGCGCCGACTGGATCCATGTCGACGTCATGGACGGCCACTTCGTGCCCAACCTCACCATCGGGCCGATGGTCGTGAAGGCGCTGCGCAAGCACAGCCGGCAGCCGTTCGACGTCCATCTCATGATCTCGCCGGTCGACCCGCTGGTCCCGGCCTTCGCCGACGCCGGTGCCGACGTGATCTCGTTCCATCCCGAGGCCGGCCCGCATGCCCATCGCACGATCCAGCTGATCAAGAGCCTCGGCAAGAAGGCGGGCGCCGTGCTCAATCCGGCGACGCCGCTGGCGGCCATCGAGAGCGTGTTGGCCGATCTCGACCTCGTGCTGGTGATGAGCGTCAACCCGGGCTTCGGCGGTCAGGCCTTCATAGAAGGCCAGCTCGCCAAGATCGCCGCGCTGCGCCGCGCCATCGATGCGCTGGGCAAGCCGATCGATCTCGAGGTCGACGGCGGCGTCAATGCCGAGACGGCGCGGCGCTGCATCGAGGCGGGCGCCGACGTCCTGGTCGCCGGCACCGCGGTGTTCGGCGGCGGCGCCGACAAGTACGCCTCCAACATCAAGGCTCTTCGGGCATGACCGACATCATCTTCCACCACTACGCCACCTCGCCCTTCTCGGAGAAGGTGCGCATCGCGTTCGGCATAAAGCAGCTGGCCTGGAAGTCGGTCGAGATTCCCAACATCATGCCCAAGCCGGACCTGATGCCGCTGACCGGCGGCTATCGCAAGACGCCGGTGATGCAGGTCGGCGCCGACATCTATTGCGACACCCAGCTCATCATGATGGAGCTGGAGCGCATCGCGCCGGCGCCGACGCTGCTGCCCAAGGGCCGGGAAGGCGAGGCGCGTGCGCTTGCCACCTGGATCGACCGCAACATCTTCTGGGCCGCCGTCGGCGTCGTCATGGGGGCGATCGGCGACAGGCTGCCGGAAGCCTTCCAGAAGGACCGCAGCGAGTTCTCCGGCCGCTCGTTCGATCCGGCGAAGCTCCGCGCCGCGATGCCGGCGGCGCGCGACCAGACCTATGCTCAGCTGTCCCTGGCCGAGGAAATGCTGGCCGACGGCCGGGCCTATCTGATGGGCGACACGCCGACGCTGGCCGACTGCGCACTGTACAATCCCGTGTGGTTCATCAAGGAACGGGTGGGCCAGGGCAAGGCGGTCGGTCCGCTCGACCGGCTGCCCAGGGTCATGGCCTGGTCGGAGCGCATGAAGGCGTTCGGTGGCGGCAAGCGCTCCAATATCGGATCCACCGACGCCCTCGATGCCGCCCGGGCGGCGACGCCTGCCCGCGCCAGCGTCGACCCCCATGATCCCAGCGGCTTGAAGGCCGGTCAGACGGTCAGCGTCACGCCCGACGATACCGGCCGGGTGCCGGTGAGTGGCGAACTGGTCGGCCTGTCGGCGGACCGCATTTCGATCGCCCGCAACGATCCGCGGGTAGGCGACGTTGTCGTCCACTTCCCGCGGGCAGGTTTCATCGTCCAGCCGCTATAGCGTGACCTCGCCGCGGAACACGGGAATGCAGCTGCCGCCGACGGCGGCGCGGATGCCGTCGGCCGCCCGATGCGCCGAGGCGCGCAGCAGGCTCGGCCGGCCCATTTCGACGCCCTGGACGATGTCGTAACGCTGCTCGCGGTCGCCGCCCAGGGACAGCAGCAGCGCGGCCAGCGGCGTCGCGGCGCTGCCGGTGGCGGCATCCTCGACCGTGCCCGACAGCGGCGAGAACATGCGCGCGCGCAGACGGAGGCGATCTCCTTCCCGTCCCGCACGGGCATAAAGATAGAGCGGCAGGCGCCGCGGCCCGAGGTCGGGAAAGACCGCGACGGCGTCGCGGAAGCGCGCAATGTCGGGCAAGGCGCGGGTGAGCGCGTCGGCCGTCACTTCCGCCAGGACAAAGGAGTTCCCGACCGACGCCATGACCGGGCAATGCGCGGTCGTCACGATCTCGCCGGGCGCGAGACCGACGCAGCCGGCCACGAGGTCGGCCGGCATCTCGGCGCCGAGCGACAGCGGCTGGGGCGCCGCGATCGTCACGCCGCCGTCCTCGACCTTCACCTCGACCAGTCCGGCGATCTCCTCGAAGCGCAGCACGCCGTCCACGGCGCGGCCGCGGCCGGCCAGAACCCAGCCGGTGCCGACATTGGGATGGCCGGCGAACGGCATCTCGGCCGTGCGGTTGAAGATGCGCACGCGCGCTGTGTGGGCCGGATCGTCCGGTGGCAGCACGAAGGTCGTCTCGCTCAAATTGAACTCGGTGGCGAGGGACTGCATCTCCGCGTCCGACAGGCCCTGCGCCTCGGGGAAGACGGCGAGCGGATTGCCGCCGAAGCGCCGGTCGGTGAAGACGTCGACTGTCACGAACGCGTAGGTCCTCATCGCCGATCCGCTAAATGACCTCGGCGCCGATTTCGGCACCGATGCGGCGCAAGGCGGCGACGGAGCGCGCCGTGGCGTTGCGGCCATCGTGCGGGCAATGCGTTTCGATGCTGGCCAGCACCTCCGGCGCCTTGACGCCACTCAGCAGCCGCCTCAGTTCGTCGGCCCAGGGAATGTCGCCGTCGCCCAGCGGCACGGTCCGGTTGGCCGTCATGTCGCGGTCCTTGAGGTGGATGGCGTCGGTGTGCCTGGCGAGTGCGCCGATGTCGGCATCGGTCGGAGGCGCCCCCATCGACCAGCTGTTCGCGATATCGACCAGCGGCTTCAGCGCCATCGGGCGCGGGTCCGGATAGCCGTCGAAGAAGGCAGCAAGCTCGGCCACCGAACCGGCGTTGCAGACCGGTTCGTTCTCGATCTCCAGGTCGACGCTGTAGGCGCCGGAGAGGTCGGCCAAGCGTTCGAATCGGGCCACGAGATCGGCCGGCCGGTAGCCCGCATAGCGCAAATGGGTGAACACCCGCAGCTTGCGGGCTTTCAGCACGATTGCCACGTCGAAGGCATGGACCATCGGATCGTCGGCCGGGCAGGTCGCCGGATCGAAGGCGAAGTCGACCTTGCCGGCGGCTGTCTCCTTGCCCGGCATCGCCCATTTCAGCAGCGGCGAGACGAAGGTCGGGACGCTCAGCCCCGCCTGCTCGATGGTTCGGGCGATGGTGGCCACCTCGTCAAGGGTCATGCCCAGCAGATGGCGGCCGCCGACCGTGCGGACGTCGAGGCGGCGGACGTTGTTCTCGGTACAGAACGAGATCATTTCATCGAGGGTGGGGCCGACTTCGTCGCCGATCACGGCCAGGGCAAGCTTGGGAAAGGTCATGGCGACAACCTACTATCGGCCGTCGCTTTTGGCTAAGGTCGGGTTTGCAGCGGAGGGAGGCGGCATGAGCGACGAAGCGGCGATTTTCGTGGGAGCCAGCGATGCCGACCAGTATCTCCTGCTGAAGTACGCCAACCGGCACGGCCTGATCGCCGGTGCCACCGGCACCGGCAAGACCGTGACCTTGCAGACCATCGCCGAGGGTTTTTCGGCCTATGGCGTGCCGGTCTTCATGGCCGACGTGAAGGGCGACCTGTCCGGTGTCAGCCAGCCGGGCGGCGACAATCCCCGGGCGATCGAACGCGCCAGGCAGATGCAGATCGACGGCTACACGGGCCGGGCCTTTCCCGCCGTCTTCTGGGACCTGTTCGGCCAGAAGGGCCACCCCATCCGGACGACGGTGAGCGAGGTCGGCCCCGTGCTGATGGCTCGTCTGCTGCAGCTCAACGAAATCCAGGAGGGCGTGCTCAACATCGCCTTCAAGATCGCCGACGAACAGGGCCTGCTGCTGCTCGACTTCAAGGACCTGCAGGCGCTGCTGCAATGGCTGGCCGAGAATGCCGGCCAACTCACCACCGAATACGGCAATGTCAGCAAGCAGTCGGTCGGCACCATCCAGCGCCAGCTCCTGATGCTCGACCAGCAGGGCGGCGAGGGCTTCTTCGGCGAGCCGGCGCTGGATCTCGCCGACATGATCCGCTGCGACGCCACAGGCCTCGGCGCGATCAATGTCCTGGCGGCCGACCGGCTGATGCAGAGCCCGCGGCTCTACGGCACGTTCCTGCTCTGGCTGCTCTCCGAGCTGTTCGAGTCGTTGCCCGAGGTCGGCGACCTCGACAAGCCCAAGTTCGTGTTCTTCTTCGACGAGGCGCATCTGCTGTTCGACGACGCTCCCAAGGCGCTGCTCGAACGGATCGAGCAGGTCGTGCGGCTGATCCGGTCCAAGGGCGTCGGCGTCTACTTCATCACCCAGAACCCGCTCGATATTCCCGAGTCGGTGCTGGGCCAGCTCGGCAACCGGGTGCAGCACGCCCTGCGCGCCTTCACGCCCAAGGATCAGAAGGCGGTGAAGGTCGCGGCCGAGACCTTTCGCCCAAACAAGAAATTCAGCGTCGCCCAGGCGATCACCGAACTGGCGGTCGGCGAGGCGCTGCTGTCGTTTCTCGATGCCAAGGGCGTGCCGACGCCGGTCGAGCGCTGCCTGATCGCGCCGCCCCAGGGCCGCATCGGTCCGGCCAAGGATGCCGAACGGGCGGCCATCCTGTCGGCCAGCCCGATGGCCGGCAAGTACGATAAGGCGATCGACCGGGCCTCGGCCTACGAGGTGCTGACGGGTCGCGTGTCGGCCGCCGTCCAGAGCGCACCGGCGGCGCCGACCGGTGGCGGCGCGCCACGCCGGCGCGGGCAGTATGGATCGGTGCCCCAGACGGCACCGCCCGTCCCGCCGCCGGCAGGTCCCTGGGGGAGCCGGCCGCAGGCCGAGGCGCCACCGCCATCCGAGACGCCGCGCGCCGAGCCGCGGCTCAAGAAAGCGCAGCCACCGCCTCCAGCGCCCGTGCCGAGGACACCGGCGGGCCGGCAGCGCGATTCGATCGGAGTCACGGTGGCCAAGGCCGCCAGCCGCAGCGTGGCCACTATTGCCGCACGCGAGGCCGCCAAGGCGGTGTTCGGCAAGGGCAAGGCTGCCAGCATCGGCGCCAGCGTGGGTGGTGCCGTCCTGCGCGGGGTTCTGGGCTCGATCCTGCGGTAGGCGGCTCAGACCAGTCGGTCCAGCTCCTTGACGATGGCGTCGCCCATCTCCTGGGTACCGACCTTGCGGATGCCGTCGGTCTTGCCGCCGACCAGCAGGTCGCCGGTGCGGTAGCCCGCCGCCAGCACGTTCTCGACCGCCTTCTCGACCAGGTCGGCCTCGTTGCCGAGATCGAACGAGTAGCGCAGCATCATGCCGTAGCTCAGCGTCTGCGCGATCGGATTGGCAAGCCCCTTGCCGGCGATGTCGGGGGCGCTGCCGTGGATCGGCTCATACAGCGCCTTGCGCCGGCCGGTGGCGTCGGGCGCCCCCAACGAGGCCGAGGGCAGGAGGCCGAGCGAGCCGGTGAGCATCGAGGCCTCGTCCGAGAGGATGTCGCCGAACAGGTTGTCGGTCACGATCACGTCGAACTGATTGGGTGAGCGCAGAAGCTGCATGGCCAGCGCGTCGGCGTACATGTGCTCGAGCTTGACGTCGGCGTACTTCTCCTTGTGCAGCTTCGTCGCCTCCTCGCGCCATAGCACGCCGGTATGCATGACGTTGGCTTTTTCCGACGACATCACCTCGTTCTTGCGCTTGCGCGCCAGCTCGAAGGCGACGGCGCAGACGCGGCGGATCTCGCCGGCCGTGTAGCGCTGCGTGTCGAACGCCTCGACCTCGCCCTGCGCGTTCGTGTGGCGACCGCGCGGCTCGCCGAAATAGACGCCGCTGGTCAGTTCGCGGATGATCATGATGTCGAGACCTTTTACGATCTCGGGCTTTAGCGAACTGGCGTCGACCAGCGCGTCGAACACCTTGGCCGGTCGCAGGTTGGCGAAGAGGTCCATTTCCTTGCGCAGTCGCAGGAGCCCACGCTCCGGCTTCTTGTTGAATTCGACGTTGTCCCATTTCGGGCCGCCGACCGAGCCGAACAGCACGGCGTCGGCCTCCATCGCCGTCTTCATGGCGTCGTCGGAGAGCGGTACGCCGTGCTTGTCGAGGGCCGCGCCGCCCACCAGGTCTTCCTTGATGTCGAAACCGACCGCGCGCTTCCGGCCCATCCAGGCGATGATCTTGCGGACTTCGTTCATCACTTCGGGGCCGATGCCGTCGCCCGGTAGCACCAGCAGATTGCGGTTGGACGCCATTTTCTACTTTCTTGCGATCAGGTCGCGGTGTGGAGCCAGGGCTGGGAGTCCTTCTGGCGGCTCTCGAAGCCGTCGATGTCGGCCTTCTTCTCCAGCGTGAGGCCGATGTCGTCTAGCCCTTCGAGCAGGCACTTCTTGCGGAAGGCGTCGATCTCGAAACGGACCGTGCCGCCGTCGGGGCCCCTGATCTCCTGCTTCTCGAGGTCGATCTCGATGATTGCATTGGAGCCGCGGCTGGCGTCGTCCATCAGCTTGGCGATGATCTCCTTCGAGACCTTGATCGGCAGGATGCCGTTCTTGAAGCAGTTGTTGTAGAAGATGTCGGCGAAATCCTCAGAGATCACGCAGCGGATGCCGAAATCGAGCAGCGCCCAGGGCGCGTGCTCGCGGCTCGAGCCGCAGCCGAAATTGGGACCGGCCACGAGGATCTTGGCGTTCTGGTAGGCCAGCTGGTCGAGGATGAAATCCTTCTTCTGGCCATCGGCCGTCCAGCGCATCTCGTAGAACAGCCCGTCCTTCAGCCCGGTGCGCTTGATGGTCTTCAGGAACTGCTTGGGAATGATCATGTCGGTGTCGACATTGACCATCGGCAGCGGCGCCGCCACGCCGCGGAGCGTCGTGAATTTTTCCATGGGAACCCTCGCGAAAACGCCGGAATAAACGGGCTTTCGGGCCCCGGGTCAAGCCGGGGCCGCCGAGAGGCCGGATTCAGCGGTTCTTGATCACCAGCGTGCTGGCGATCATGTCGTGCAGGCCGCGTTTCCGGTCGGTGAAGGCGATCATGATGAAGCCGATGCACAGGATGATGGCCGAGATGATCTTGGCGAAATAGCGCCCCGTGGCGTTCAGGAAACTCAGCCTCTGACCCTGGTCGGTCACGACGCGCAGCCCCATCGCCATCTTGCCGACCGTGGCGCCGCGCTCGGAGCTTTCCAGCAGCGCGAAATAGAGCCAGCCGACGACCAGGGAGATGACGTTGGCCGACATGCTGAAGGTCTCGATGTCCGGACTGAAGAAGTTGACGCCGACCACAGCGCCAATGACCCCCATGGCGACGCTGAGCAGGATGGCGTCGATGATGTAGGCCACGAGGCGGATCCAGAAGCCGCCATAGGCGACCTGGGCGGTGCCTGCCGGACGGGCGTCCCAGACCGGCGGCGGCGGCGCGGTGGGACCTGAACTGGGAACGCTCATGGCAGGTTCTCCCTCGAAATGGGCGGCCCAATCCTACCACAGCCGTCGTGGGTCGATCTCCCCGAAAAGAAATCGGGCGGTGCATGACTGCACCGCCCGCGCTGTCGTTCGGGTATCGGATGCCGTTACTGGAAGTCGCGCACGTCGGCCAGCGTGCCCTTGATGGCGGCGGCCGCCGCCATGGCCGGGCTCACGAGATGCGTGCGTCCGCCGCGCCCTTGACGGCCCTCGAAGTTGCGGTTCGAAGTCGAGGCGCAGCGCTGGCCGGGTTCCAGCCGGTCGGCGTTCATGGCCAGGCACATCGAGCAGCCCGGTTCGCGCCATTCGAAACCCGCCTCGAGGAAGATCCTGTGCAGGCCTTCCTTCTCGGCCTCGGCCTTCACCAGGCCGGAGCCCGGAACGACCATGGCCGACACCGTCGCGGCGACCTTGCGGCCGCGGGCGATCTCGGCCGCCGCTCGCAGATCCTCGATGCGGCCGTTGGTGCACGAGCCGATGAAGACGCGGTCGATCGGCACGTCGACCAGGCGGGTGCCTGGCGTCAGGCCCATGTAGGCGAGCGACCGGGCCCAGGCCTCGCGGCGGTTCTCGTCCGGCGCGTTGGCCGGATCGGGGATCACGTCGGTGATCGGCAACGCGTCCTGCGGGCTGGTGCCCCAGGTGACCATCGGCGGAATGTCGGCGGCCAGCAGGTCGATCTGGGTGTCGAATACCGCACCCTTGTCGGTCGGCAGGCGGCGCCACTGGCCGAGTGCCAGATCCCAGGCACCGCCCTTCGGCGCGTGCGGGCGGCCGTCGAGATACTTGAAGGTCGTCTCGTCCGGCGCGATCAGGCCGGCGCGCGCGCCGGCCTCGATCGACATGTTGCAGACCGTCATGCGGCCTTCCATCGTGAGCTCGCGGATCGCGCGGCCGGCATATTCGATGACGTAGCCGGTGCCGCCGGCGGTGCCGATCTTGCCGATGATGGCCAGGATCAGGTCCTTGGCGGTGATGCCGATCGGCAGAGCGCCCTCGACCGCCACGCGCATGTTCCGGGCCGGCCGCTGGATCAGCGTCTGCGTCGCCAGCACGTGCTCGACCTCGGACGTGCCAATGCCGAAAGCGAGCGCCCCGAAGGCGCCGTGCGTGGCGGTGTGGCTGTCGCCGCACACGATGGTCGTGCCCGGCAGGGTGAGGCCCTGCTCGGGGCCGATCACGTGCACGATGCCGCGGCGGATGTCGGTCGTGCTGTAGTAGGGCACGCCGAACTCCGCCACGTTCTTCTCCAGCGTCTCGACCTGGATGCGCGACTCCTCGTCGGCGATGCCCTGGCTGATGTCGGTGGTCGGCACGTTGTGATCGGCCACCGCGATGGTGGCGTCGGGCCGGCGCACCTGCCGGCCCGCCATGCGCAGGCCTTCGAAGGCCTGCGGGCTGGTCACCTCGTGCACGAGGTGACGATCGATGTAGATCACGCAGGTGCCGTCGTCCTGGCGATGGACGACGTGGCTGTCCCAGATCTTCTCGAACAGGGTGCGCGGCTTGGGCGGCTCAGGGGGCGGCGTGGCCGCCTTCTTGCGGAACGCCATGCTGCACCTACTTCTTGCTGCCGCCCTTGGCGGCGCGGACGTTGCCCTCGGCCTTGGGCTTCTCCTTCTTGATCTTCTCGCGGCGCGGCCGCTTCGCCGCTTCCTCGGCCTGCTCGGCGATCAGTTCGCGCTGGGCCTCGGTGTCCTCGGCGATGCGGCTCGCCTTGCCGCGCAGATCGCGCAGATAGTAGAGCTTGGCGCGGCGCACGACGCCCTTGCGGACGACCTCGATCTCCCAGATGCCCGGGCCGTACAGCGGGAACACGCGCTCCACGCCTTCGTTGAAGCTGATCTTGCGCACCGTGAACGAGGAATTCACGCCGGCGTTCTTGCGGCCGATGCACAGGCCTTCGTAGACCTGGATGCGCTCGCGGTTGCCTTCCTGCACCTTGACGTGCACGCGCAGCGTGTCGCCCGGCTCGAAGCGCGGCACCGGCCGCTCGGCCTGCACCTTGTCGATCGTGGCCTGGCCGACCGTATCGAGAATGTTCATCGCATCCATCCTTTCGTCACTTCTCTTCGGTTTCCGTCGCAGTCCGGCGTCGGGCCCACAGGTCGGGGCGCCGCCGCCGCGTAATCTCTTCCCGTCTCGTCATCCGCCATTCCGCGACCTTGCCGTGATGGCCCGAGAGCAGAACCTCCGGCACGCGCCGTTCGATTCCGTCGGGCCCGGTCCACGACGCGGGCCTTGTGTAGTGCGGATACTCCAGCAATCCGTCTTCGAAACTCTCCTCGCTCGCCGATTCGGCCGCGCCCATCACGCCGGGCAGCAGCCGCACGCAGCAATCCATCACCGCCATGGCCGCGACCTCGCCGCCCGAAAGCACGAAGTCGCCGACCGAAACCTCTTCCAGCGCGTGCGCCTCGATGACGCGCTCATCCACGCCCTCGAACCGTCCGCACACCAGCACCACACCCGGCCCCTCCGCCAGCTGCCGCGCGCGGGCCTGCGTAAAAGGCGCGCCGCGCGGCGACAGCAGCAGCTTCGGCAGGCCCGGCACGGCAACCGCCTCGATCGCCGCCGACAGCACGTCGGGCTTCATCACCATGCCGGCGCCGCCGCCGAACGGCGCGTCGTCGACCGTACGATGGCGATCCGCAGCGAACCGCCGGATGTCGACGGCCGACAGCTGCCACACGCCTTCCTTCAACGCCTTGCCGGCCAGGCTCTCGCCCAGCGGGCCCGGAAACATCTCCGGGAAGAGCGAAAGCGCCGTCACGCGCCACACGTTGTCTCACGCCTCCTTCGTTTCTCCACCCGCCAGCACGCCGGCCGGCGGATCGACTAAAACCCTGCCTCCTTCGACGTCGATCTCGGGCACCGCCGCGACAGTGAACGGCAGCACCACCGGACTGCGCGAGGCGCTGCCGCCCGAGACCTCCATCGTCCGTCCGGCGCCGAAATCGTGGAAGGCTGTCACCTTGCCCCAATCCCGTCCGTCCCGGCCGACCGCCGCGAGGCCTACGATGTCGGCCTCGTACCATTCCTGCTCGCCCGTCGCCGGCAGGGCGCTGCGCTCCGCATAGAGCCGCAATCCCCGCAACGCCTCGGCCGCCGTGCGATCGGCTACGCCCTCGATCCGGGCCAGCACCGCGCCCTTGACGGCGCTCAATGCCTCGACCTGGTAACGCTTCCTGCCCGTCTCGTCCGATAGCGGGCCGTATCGCGCCACCGCCATCGGGTCTTCCGTATAGCTCCTGATGCGCACCAGGCCGCGTACACCGTGCGGCGCCGCAACGACGCCCAGCAGGACGCGGCCCTTGCTCATCGGGAGAACTCCATCAGGTGGCCGCGGCCTCCTTGGCGGGCTCGGCCGCCGCCGCGGCGGCCGCCTTCATGCGCTCCTGCGTCTTGGCGCGCGGCTGCGGCTTCTTGCTCTGCTCGCGCCGCTCGCGCGGCTTCATCAGCTCGGCGGTGGCGAGGAAGCGCGCCACGCGGTCGGACGGCTGGGCGCCGACCTTCAGCCAATGGGCAATGCGCTCCTTGTCGAGCGTGATGCGCTGGGCATGCTCGCGCGGCAGCAGCGGATTGTAGGTCCCGAGCTTCTCGATGAAGCGGCCGTCGCGCGGGCTGCGCGAGTCGGCCACGACGATGTGGAAGAACGGCCGCTTCTTGGCGCCGTGCCGGGTCATGCGGATGGCTAGCATTCTGTCGATCCTCTCTTTCGATTCGTCCGATTCACGAGTTCCTGAGTCCTTCAGCGCGGAAAGCCCGGCGGCGGCATCATGCCCCCGAGCCCGCGCATGAATCCCTTTTCGCCGAGTTTGTTCACGCGCTTCATCATCTTCAGCATGTCGGCGTGCTGCTTCAGCAGCTTGTTGACGTCCTGCACCTGCACGCCCGATCCCTTGGCGATGCGCTTCTTGCGCGAAGCGTGGATCAGGTCGGGGTTGCGTCTTTCCTTGGGTGTCATCGACAGGATGACCGCCTCCTGGCGCTTGAGCTGGCCCTCGTCGATCTTGGCCTTGGACATCGCGGCCTTGGCCTGCATGGCGCCGGGCAGCATGCCCATCAGTCCCGACAGGCCGCCCATCTTGCGCAGCTGGCGCAGCTGGTTGAGCAGGTCGTCCATGTCGAACTGGCCCTTGCGGACCTTTGCCGCCAGCTTCTCGGCGTCTTCCTTGTCGATCGTTTCGGCGGCACGCTCGACCAGCGAGACGATGTCGCCCATGCCGAGAATGCGGCCGGCGATGCGGTCGGGATGGAAAGGCTCGAGCGCGTCGAATTTCTCGCCGACGCCGATCAGCTTGACCGGCCGGCCGGTGACGGCGCGCATCGACAGCGCGGCGCCGCCGCGGGCGTCGCCGTCGACGCGGGTCAGCACGATACCGGTGACGGCCAGCCGCTCGTTGAAGGCGCGCGCCACGTTGACCGCGTCCTGGCCGGTCATGGCGTCGGCGACGAGCAGCGTCTCCTTGGGCTTGGCGAGATCGCTGATCTCGGCGACCTCCTTCATCAACTCCTCGTCGATGGCGAGCCGGCCCGCCGTGTCGAGGATCAGGACGTCGAAGCCCTCGCGGCGCGCCGTCTCGAGCGCGCGTCGCGTGATGGCAAGCGGCATCTCGAGCGGCACGATCGGCAGGGTCGGCACGCCGGTCTGTGTGCCCAGCACCGCGAGCTGCTGCTGCGCGGCCGGCCGGCGCGTGTCGAGCGAGGCCATCATGACCTTGCGCTTGACCGAAAAGGCGCCGCTGAACATTTCGGCCGCCATGCCCTGCGGCCCCTGGCTGAGGCGGTAGGCGATCTTGGCGCTCGACGTCGTCTTGCCGGAGCCTTGTAGGCCGACCATCAGGATGACGACCGGAGGAATGGCGTTGAGATCGAGGTCGGCCACGGTGCCGCCCAGCATCTCGACCAGGTGATCGTTGACGATCTTGATGACCATCTGGCCCGGCGTGACCGAGCGGATGACATCGGCGCCGATCGCCTTGGGGCGCACCTGCTCGATAAAGTCGCGCACGACCGGCAGCGCCACGTCGGCTTCGAGCAGGGCGGTGCGAACCTCACGCAGAGCGGCATCGACGTCGGCCTCGGTGAGCGCTCCGCGCCCCCGCAGCCTGTCGAATACGTCGCCCAGACGTTTGCTCAGACCTTCGAACATGCCCGTTCCAGAACTCCATTCGCCCAAACGACAATCGCGCCGATGCGCGAACCTTCGCGGATCAGCGGAGCTCCCCTCTCAGGCAACCAAGGCGGGGGAACCGGTGGAAATCGGCACGACCGATTGAGCGGCCGGGGTATAAGGCCTGCCGGGCGCGGAGTCAAAAGACTTGCCGAATGACGATAAGCCATTGATTCAAAAGGGATCTGGATCGATTGGCGGGCTGCAGATCGTGGCTTTTCTGGCAGCACTGCCCCTGTTCGGCGTTCCCGCCGTTTGGCTGCTGCCCGATCGCAGCATGATGCCGCTTCTGGCGACGTTCTTCGGGGTGGGCCTGCTGGCCGTCTTGGCGGCGGTTCTGCCGCTGCGGGCGGCAGCGCTGCCGGCCCTCGGCTTTCGCGCCACGGGCTGGCGGCCCATCGTGTTCGGCACCCTGGGTACCGTGGCCCTGTCGATCGCCGTCAGCCAGATCGGACTCGATCCGCAAGGGGTCAGGCAGGCGGTCGACCTCGCGCGGGAACCGGCGATGCTGCTGGTCGGTCTGGTGGTGCTGGCGGGTCTGGCGCCGCTGGCCGAAGAGCTGGTCTTTCGCGGCCTGCTTTATGGTTGGCTCGAAGGTCGGTGGGGCGGTGCCGTCGCCTGGATCGCGAGTTCGCTGGCCTTCGCGGCGGCTCACGTCGAACCGGCACACGCGATCCTCGTCCTGCCGCTCGGCCTGCTGTTCGGCTGGCTGCGCTGGCGCACCGGCTCGCTGTGGCCCTCGCTGGTGGCGCACACCGCCAACAACGGCTTGGCCGTCGTTGCGGCGGCCTACCTGGCGCGGTGATCGGCCTTCAAGGCAGGTCGTTCAGCTTCCAGTCGTAGAAGTCGCCCTGGATTTTCACACCGGCCGCCAGCGCGGCGGCCAGGTCGCCCGTCGCAAAGCGGCCGAGGTGGGCCACGACAGACGTGTCCGTGCCGCCGAAATCCTCGCG
Organism: Reyranella sp.; assembly: GCA_019745575.1. Lineage (GTDB taxonomy): Bacteria > Pseudomonadota > Alphaproteobacteria > Reyranellales > Reyranellaceae > Reyranella. Next base: position 27,351 of record JAIETA010000149.1, read on the forward strand.
GAACCAGCGGTAGATGCTGGACACCCAGATGGTGGCGGCCTGACGTCGGACGCCGTGCGGACCGTTGACGTATTCGCTGCCCGCCTGATCCATCAGGTTCCACGCGGACGCGGCACCAAAAGCCATGGCTCGCAGGGGCGGGCAGCCGATGGAGGCGCAGTTCACGCCGTAGTGGAGGCGGGCATCGCGCCAGATCGGCCGCAGGATGCGATGCTCCATGTCGTTCAACGAGACTTGCTCGCCTTCGATGCGAACCAGTTTGGCGTCCCACGGTCCGCCGAGGAACGTTGCGGCGACGCTGCCGCCAAGACCGATGTCGCGGATGGATTTGACGGGATAGTGATCGAGGACGACCTTCGCCGTGAGGGCGTTGTAGAAATTGATCCAGTAGGCAAGCTGCTCCGCGCGGGCGAGTGACGAGACCGGCGCCGCCTCCAGTGCCGCCACATAGGCCGCGAGCGCCCGCCGGTCGTCGGCAGCGATGCGACCGTAGGGAAGCCGCACCACGCCGTCGGCGCCAGCCACCGCGTAGCGTGCCAGAAAAGCGCTCCACGCCGTGTGGTCGATCGCGGCGCGGGTCGCCTCATCGTGACGTGCCCAACGTGGCCAGAGGTCGGGGGCCGGTTGGGCGCGTGCCGCTGCCGCCGGAAACATCATGGCCAGCGAACCGGCGATGGCGATGCGCCGACCCGGTGTGTGCAAGGATCGCGAAGGAGTCATGGACGCAGGATTGCCGCTGCGGCCCAGGCGGGGAAGCCAAAGCTTCGTGAACTCTTCCGCTCCTAGGACGCCAGCTTGGCTTCGACGAAGTCGAGCCGGTCCTGGCCCCAGAAGATCTCACCGTCGATCACGAACGACGGTGCGCCGAACACGCCCTGTTCGATCGCGTGCTTGGTGTAGGCCTCGCGTTTGGCGGCGATCTCGGGCGCTTCGCTGGCCTTGATGACAGCGGGCGCGTCGAGGCCGCAGCCGGTGATGATCGCCTGCAGGGTGGCGGGATCTCCGGTGTTCTTCTCGTCCGCCCACAAGGCCGCTAGCACGGCATGGGCAAGCTTGATCGCGTCGGCCATCCGGCCCTGTTCGCGCAACGCGATGACGCACCGCGCGGCAGGTGCTTCGTTGGCGGGAAAGAATTTCGGCTCGAGTGTGAGCTTCACGCCCAGCCGATCGCGCCAGCGCTTCAGCTCCATCATGCGGTAGGCCTGGCGCTGCGGGGCGCGCTTGGGCAGCGGCAAGCCGCCCGAGACGGCGAACACCGAGCCGAAGTCGACCGGCCAGATGGTGACGCTGGCGCCGTGCTTCTGGGTCATCGCCTCCAGGCGCTTGGACCCGAGATACGTCCAGGGCGAGTTCAGCGAGACGTAGTAGTCGACGTGCTTGGGCATCGCGTTCCTCCACAGCACCGACTGTGGCGCAATGGCAGGCGACAGCAAAGGGCCGATGCGCCATCCTGACCACGTGTCGGAACGAACCATCGCGATCACCGGCGGCGACGCCGGCTACTTCGACCTGATGCGCGACTGCATCGGCTCGTTGCGCGCAACACCCGAGGGGCGGGCACTCGACCTCGGCGTCCTGGATTGTGGCCTGACCGACGATCAGCGCGCCTGGTGCCGCGGCCAGGGGGCCATGCTGGTCGAACCGGTCTGGGACTTCGACTTCCCCGGCAGTGCCGCCCTCAAGGATGGCTACAAGGCCCTGACGGCGCGGCCGTTCCTGCCGCGCTACTTTCCAGGTTTCGACTTCTATTTTTGGATCGATGCCGACTGCTGGGTGCAGCAGGGCGACGCGATCGCGCTGTTCCTCGCCGCCGCCCGGACCGGGGCGCTGGCCGTGGCGCCGGAGATCCACCGATCGATGCGCCACTACCGCCATGCCTGGGGTGAGTTCTCCGCGGTCTGCGGCGCTGCTTACGAGGCCTGCTTTGACAAGGAGACGGCCGAGCGCCTGATCCGCTATCCGATGATCAACGCTGGCGTCTTTGCGCTGGCCGCAGGGGCGCCGCACTGGATGGGCTGGGCCGAGATCTATGGCGCGGCCCTGCAGCGGTCGACCGATCTCACCGATCAGCTCGCCCTGAACGTTCTGGTCTACGACAAGGGCTTTGCCTGCGAGCCCTTGCCCAGCCGCTGCAACTGGCCGGTGCATCATGCCACGCCGGTGTGGGACGCCGGGCGCGGCCTGTTCGTCGAGCCGGCCCTGCCCTACGAGGCGCTCGGTATCCTGCACCTCACCATCTACACCAAACGGCTTGCCACCCTTGACGTTCGGGAACTGGGCGGCCCCCATGCCGGCCAGGTTCGGGCACGCTCGCTGCGCTGGCCCGGTCGCGCGTTGCGCTGACCCCGGCGAACCGCCATATAGCGCGGCATGACCGGGCTGCCGTTCCTAAAAATGCATGGATTGGGCAACGACTTCGTGGTGCTCGACGCGCGCGCCGCGTCGCTCGACCTGCCGTTGGAACGCCGTCGCGCCATCGCCGACCGGCGGCGCGGTGTCGGGTGCGATCAGCTGATCGTGCTCGAACCACCGACCGACGGCGAGGCCGACGTATTCATGCGGATTTTCAATCCCGACGGCGGCGAGGCCGGCGCCTGCGGCAACGCCACCCGTTGCGTGGCTTCCGTGGTGATGGACGAGCGCAAGACCGATCAGGTCACGGTGCAGACGATTTCGGGCCTCCTGGAATCGCAGAAGACCGGCACGGGCGATAACGGCCTGCCGGTGATCTCCGTCGATATGGGGCTGGCCCGCCTGGACTGGCGCGACATCCCGGTGCGTGACGCTTGCGACACCAACCACCTGCCGGTCGGCCTGGGGCCGCTGCAGGATCCGGTCGGCACCAACATCGGCAACCCGCACGCCACCTTCTTCGTCGACGATCTGGCGGCGATCCCGCTCGCCGAACTCGGTCCCCAGCTCGAGCGCCATCGCTTCTTCCCCGAACGCGCCAACATCGGCGTGGTGCAGGCCCTGGGCGAAGGCAGGCTGCGGCTGCGCGTCTGGGAACGCGGCGCCGGCCTCACGCTTGCCTGCGGCTCGGGCGCCTGCGCCGCCGTCGTGGCCGCCAGCCGCCGCGGCCTCGTCGACCGCAAGGCCCAGGTCGTCGTCGACGGCGGCACCCTCGAGATGGAGTGGTTGCGCGACGGCCACGTGCTGATGACCGGCGGCATCGCCGTCGCCTTCAGGGGCGAACTCGACCGGTCGCTGCTGGCATGAGCGATGAGAAGGGCTCCTGGCTGTCGCGCCTGCGCTCGGGTCTCTCAAAGTCGACCCGGCGCGTCACCGAAAGCATCACCGGCCTCTTCACCAAGAAGAAGCTCGACCAGAAAACGCTGGACGATCTGGAGGACGCGCTGATCCAGGCCGATCTCGGCGTGGCCGTGGCGGCCCGCCTGGTCGGCAAGCTCGGCAAGGAGCGCTTCGGCAAGGAAGTGACCGACGAGGAAGTGCGCGGGGCCTTCGCCGACGATATCGCCGAGATCCTGCAGCCGGTCGCGGTCCCGCTCGTCCTCGATGCCGCGCTGAGGCCGCATGTCGTTCTGGTCGTCGGCGTCAACGGCAGCGGCAAGACCACGACCATCGCCAAGCTTGCCAACCTCTACAAGCGCGAGGGCCGCAAGGTCATGCTGGCCGCGGGCGACACGTTCCGCGCCGCCGCCGTCGAGCAGCTGAAGGTGTGGGGCGAACGGGCCGACGTGCCGGTGGTCGCCAAGGATACCGGCGCCGACGCGGCCGGGCTCGCCTACGAGGCGCTGGAGCGCGCCCGCACCGAGGGCTGCGACGTGCTGCTGATCGACACCGCCGGCCGCCTGCACAACAAGACCAACCTGATGGACGAGCTGGCCAAGATCGTGCGCGTCATCCGCAAGCTCGACGCCGCGGCACCGCATTCGTGCCTGCTGGTGCTCGACGCCACGACCGGCCAGAACGCCCACGCCCAGGTCGAGACCTTCAAGACGCTGTCGCCGGTCGACTCGCTGGTGGTGACCAAGCTTGACGGCAGCGCCAAGGGCGGCGTGCTGGTGGCGCTGGCCGAAAAGTTCGGGCTGCCGGTCGTCGCCATCGGCGTCGGCGAGGGTATCGACGACCTGAGGCCATTCGAGGCGCGGGCCTTTGCGCGCGGATTGATGGGATTGCCGGCATGACGGAAAAGACGGACGACCAGGGCGGCCTGCGCAAGCTCTACGCCACGGCGCTGGAGCTCGGCCCGCTGGTGCTGTTCTTCATCGCCAACGGCCGCTGGGGCATCTTCGTCGGCACCGCGGTGTTCGTCGTGGCGACGTCGGTGGCGCTGCCCTGCTATCGCTGGCTCGAGAAGCGCTGGCCGGTCATGCCGCTGGTCGGCGGTTTCTTCGTGCTGGTGTTCGGCGGGCTCACGATCTGGCTGCAGGACGAGACTTTCATCAAGCTGAAGCCGACCATCGTGAACTGCCTGTTCGGCACCATCCTGGGCGGCGGCCTGCTGCTGTTCCGCCGGCCGCTCCTGAAGCCGATCTTCGGCACCGCTTTCCGGCTGACCGACGAGGGCTGGCGCAAGCTCACAATGCGCTGGGCGCTGTTCTTCTTCGTGCTGGCCGCCGTCAACGAGGTGATGTGGCGGGGTTTCTCGACCGACACCTGGATCGCCAGCAAGATGTTCCTGAGCTTCCCGCTGACCCTGGTCTTCGCCTTTCTGCAGGTGCCGCTGATCAAACGCTACTGGGACGGCGCCGACAACCCTTTCGCCAAAGAAGGCTGAGCTAGACCCCCGCCGGCTTGCGCGGCGGCCACATGCGGGCGAGATCGCCGGTGGGATTCGAATAGGTCGCGAAATCGGCCTTGCTGCGCGAGTCGTGGAAGTGGGCGAGCGCCCACACCACAGTGGGGAAGGCGAGCTGATCCCATGGGATGTCGGCCCAGTCGACCAGCGCCACTTCCTCGCTCTCGACGCCGGCCGCGACGTCGGCGCTCAGCAGTCGGGCGCGGTACATGATCTGCACCTGGCCGATGCGCGCCACGCTGTACATGGCGAGCAGCCGGTCGATCTCGATGGCGGCGCAGGCCTCCTCGCGGGCCTCGCGCGTCGCTGCCTGCTCCGTCGTCTCGCCCAGTTCCATGTAGCCGGCCGGCACCGTCCAGAAGCCCTTGCGCGGCTCGATGGCGCGCCGGGCCAGCAGGATCTTGTCCTGCCAGGTGCAGACCGCGCCCGCCACGATCTTGGGGTTCTGGTAGTGGATGAACTCGCAGCGCCCGCACACCAGGCGCTCGCGGTTGTCGCCCTCGGGCACGCGCTTCTCGAAATGCTCCGGCGGATCCCAGGGCAGGCGCGGGCGGTCGGGTGGCGTGCCAGGCGGTGATATAGGGGCGCTCATGCCCCGACTCTTAGGCCGCCCGGATCAGCGCCGCAACGCCGGGCAGGGTCTTGCCTTCCATCCACTCCAGGAAGGCGCCGCCGGCCGTGGACACGTAGGAAAATTTCTCCTCGACGCCGGCCGCGGCCAGCGCCGCCACCGTGTCGCCGCCGCCCGCCACCGACAGCAGCTTTCCCGCCGATGTAAGTTCGGCCACCGTCCGGGCCAGCGCCACGGTGCCGGTGTCGAACGGCGGAATCTCGAAGGCGCCGAGCGGACCGTTCCACACCAGGGTGGCGCAGGCGGCCACTTCCGCCTGGTAGAGCGCGATCGACTTCGGCCCGACATCGAGGATCATCCGGTCGTCGGGGCAGGCCTGGGCGTCGACCACCGTGCTGGCGGCGCCGGCCTTGAATTCGGCGGCCACCGCGACGTCGACCGGCAGCAGGACCTTGCAGTTGGCGGCCTTGGCCTTCTCGAGAATCTCCAGCGCCGTCGGCGCCAGTTCCTTCTCGCACAGCGACTTGCCGACCCTGATCCCTTGCGCGTGCATGAACGTGTTGGCCATGCCGCCGCCGATGATCAACCGGTCGACCTTGGCGACGAGGTTGCCCAGCAGGTCGAGCTTGGTCGACACCTTGGCGCCGCCGACGACGGCGCAGACCGGCCGCTTCGGGTTGCCCAGCGCCTTGTCGAGCGCCTCCAGCTCGGCCTGCATCAGCCGGCCGGCCGCCGCCGGAAGGCGATTGGCGATGCCCTCGGTCGAGGCATGGGCGCGATGCGCCGTGGAGAAGGCGTCGTTCACGTAGAGGTCGCCCAGCACCGACAGCCGGTCGATGAAGGCCGCGTCGTTCTTCTCCTCCTCCTTGTGGAAGCGGAGGTTCTCGAGCAGCAGCACGTCGCCGGGCTTGAGCGCGCGCACCGCATCCTCGGCCAGCGGCCCGACACAGTCCTCGGCGAAGGCCACGGGCTTGCCGAGCGCCGCCGAGAGCGGTTCGACCAGCGCTTTCAGCGACAGTTCCGGCACGCGCTTGCCGTCGGGCCGGCCAAAGTGGCTCAGCACGACGACACGGGCGCCCTTGGCCGCCAGTTCGGCGATCGTCGGCACGGCGCGCTCGATGCGCGTGGCGTCGGTGACCTTGCCGTTCTTCATCGGCACGTTGAGATCGACGCGCACCAGCACGCGCTTGCCCGCGACGTCGACGCCGTCGATCTTCCTGAAAGTGACTTTCGGCATGGCCTCTCGCTTGTCCGTTGTCCCGGCCTCTAGCGTTTCCGGATGACGAAGACCAGTACCTCGCCGTCGCGGCTGCTCGACACCAGCTCATGACCGGTCTGGCGGCAGTAGGCGGGAAAGTCCTGCTCGGCCGCGGGATCGGTGGCGCGCACCGTCAGCAGGCCGCCGCTTGGCAGCTCGCGCAGCTTGCGGTTGGCGCGCAGCACGGGCAGCGGACAGAGCAGCCCCGTCGCGTCGTATTCGAGCGCGTCAGTCACGGGGGCGATAGTACTTCATGGCTTCGGGCAGCCACGCGCGGATATCGGCAATCCGCGTCGACGGCGCGGGATGCGTGCTCAGCCACTCGGCCTGGCTGCCGCGGCCGCTGCCGGCGGCGCGCATGCGTTCCCACAGCGGCACCGCCTCGCGCGGGTCGTAGCCGGCCAGCGCCATCAACACCAGGCCGATGCGGTCGGCCTCCGATTCCTGGGCACGCGACATCGGCAGGAGATAGCCCACCGTGGCGCCGGCGCCCAGCGCCGCCATCATCGCCGGCAGATAGGTGCGGCTGCGGCCGCTTGCCGTCGTCGCAAGTGCTGCCGAGGCGGCGGCGACGCCGACCGACGCCACCATCTGGTCGCTCATGCGCTCGGCGCCGTGGCGGGCCAGCGCATGCGCCACCTCGTGGCTGATCACCACGGCCAGGCCCGTCTCGGTGCGGGTGATCGGCAGCAGGCCGGTGTAGACGGCAATCTTGCCGCCGGGCAGGCAGAAGGCGTTGGGCTCGTCCCGCGCGATGGTCTTGAATTCCCAGCGGTAGTTCGGCGCCCGCCACATCTCGGCCGGCGGACGTTCGGCCGCCGCGGCGATGCGCCGGCCGACCCTGTCGACCAGGGCCGTGGCCTGGGCGTTGGTCGACAGCGGCTCCTTGGCCAGCACCTCGCGATAGGCTTGCAGCCCCATCTGCCGCTCCTCGGCCTCGCTCACCAGCATGACCTGCGAGCGGCCGGTGACCGGCGCGGTCTCGCAGGCGGCGAGCAGGACGAGGGCGCCGCCCAGGGTCAGCAGGGAACGCGTGACGGAACGCATGCCGCGACTCTAGGGGCGGGCGCAGGTCAGGTCGAGAGGAAGCCCGGGCCGCCGCGGCGCTTGAGTTCGTGGCCGGCCTCACGTCCGATGGCCTCGGCATCGCCCGCCGCGCCGCGCCGCTCGGTGGCGATCGCCTGTGAGCCGTCGGGCTTCACGATCAGGCCGCGCAGCAGGATCGAGCCGTCGGCGGCGAGCACGGCGTGGCCGGCGATCGGCGTGCGGCAGGAGCCGTCGAGCACCGCCAGCATCGCATGCTCGGCGGCCACGCAGGTCGCGGTCGGCGCGTGGTCGATGGCGGCCAGCCAGGCCTGCGTGCGCGCATCGTCGTCGCGGCATTCGATGCAGACCGCGCCCTGGCCGACGGCGGGCAGCATCTCGTCTTCCGGCACCGGCGTGCCGACATGCGCCATGCCGAGTCGTCGGAGGCCAGCCAGCGCCAGCAGCGTCGCCTCGACCGTGCCGGCCGCGCGCTTGGCCAGCCGCGTCTCGACGTTGCCGCGCAAATTCACGACCTGCAGGTCGGGCCGGCGGTGCAGGAGCTGGGCGCGCCGGCGGAGCGCGGAGGTGCCGACGACGGCGCCCGGCCGCAGGTCGGCGATGCGCTGCACGTCGCCCGCGATCAGCACGTCGCGCGCATCCTCGCGCGGCAGGAAGGCGCGGATCGCGAGACCGGGCGGCTGCGCCGTCGGCATGTCCTTCATGCTGTGGACGGCGGCATCGATGCGGCGGGCGAGCAGCGCTTCCTCGATCTCCTTGACGAACAGTCCCTTGCCGCCGGCCTCCGAGAGCGGCCGGTCCTGGATGGCGTCGCCGGTGGTCTTGATCGCCACGATCTCGATGGCGTCGGGTGCGGCCAGCGCCGGCACGGCCGCCGCCAGCGCGTCGCGCACCAGACCGGTCTGGGTGAGGGCGAGCTTGCTGCCGCGGGTGCCGAGCCGGAGGAGGGGGGCCGTCATGGCGTTGCTCTAGCTTAGGTGGCCCGGCAACGCTAGAAGACACGCATGCGCGTGCTGGGCATCGAAACAAGCTGCGACGAAACGGCGGTCGCCATCGTCGAGGCGCCGGCCGGCGACGGCCCCGTTACGAGCAGGCCGGTCGGCCGCATCCTGGCCAACGTGGTTTACAGCCAGCTCGCCGAGCACCGCCGCTTCGGCGGCGTCGTGCCGGAGATCGCCGCCCGCGCCCATCTGGAACGCCTCGACGGGCTGGTGGGCGAAGCGCTGGCCGACGCGGGCCTTGGCCTCGCCGATCTCGACGGCATCGCCGCCACCGGTGGCCCGGGCCTGATCGGCGGTGTGCTGGTCGGTGTCATGACCGCCAAGGCGCTGGCCTTCGCCCACGACAAGCCGTTCCTCGCCATCAACCATCTCGAAGGCCACGCGCTTTCCGTGCGGCTCACGGAGGATGTGGCCTTTCCCTATCTTCTGCTGCTGGTCTCGGGCGGCCACTGCCAGCTCCTGACCGTGCGCGGGCCCGACAGCCAGGGCGGCGATTTTACGCGCCTGGGCACGACCATCGACGATGCGGTCGGCGAATGCTTCGACAAGACCGCCAAGCTGCTCGGCCTCGGCTTTCCCGGCGGCCCGGCGGTGGAGAAGACGGCGATCGGCGGCGATGCGCAGCGCTTCGCCCTGCCGCGGCCGCTGTGGCGCAAGCCGGGCTGCGACTTCTCCTTCTCCGGCCTCAAGACCGCGGTCCGCCAGATCGCGGAGAAGCTGCCACCCGACGATCCCCGCGCCGTCGCCGATCTCTGCGCCTCGTTCCAGCGCACCGTGGGCGACGTGCTGGCCGACCGCTGCGCCAATGCGCTCGCCCTTGCGCCCTCGCCCGTCCTCGTGGTCGCAGGCGGGGTCGCGGCCAATGCCTATCTGCGCGGCCGGCTCGCGACGCTGGCGGCGTCGCACGGCGCCCGCCTCGTGGCGCCACCGCCAAAGCTTTGCACCGACAATGGCGCCATGATCGCCTGGGCCGGCATCGAGCGCCTGCGGCTCGGTCTGACGGACGGGCTCGACTTCCGGCCGCGGCCGCGCTGGCCGCTCGATCCCGGCATCGAGGCGCGACCATGAACCAGGGCTTCGAGGTCGTTCCGCTGTTCGCCACGCCGGTCGTGGTGTCGGACCTGCCCGACGGCGCCGCGCTCTGCGGCGATCTGCGCCGGGTGATCGAGCAGCGCGAGAAGACGCATCCCGGCACCCAGGCTTCCAACCTCGGCGGCTGGCAGTCGACCTGGGACATGGACCGCTGGGGCGGCGCGCCGGCGATCAGGCTGCTGGCGCTCGCCCGCAATCTCGCCAACCGCGTCACCACCGACCGCGAGGGCAAGCCCGTGGCCATCACATGGCGCGCCAACATGTGGGCCAACATCAACCGCACCGGTCACGGCAACGAATTCCACGCCCATCCCGGCAGCTTCTGGTCGGCGGTCTTTTATGTCGACGATGCCGGCATCGATGGCGATCCGTCGCTGGGCGGCGAGCTGGAATTCATGGATCCGCGCGGCCCTGGCCCCGCGATGTACGCGCCGCACCTCGCCTTCGCCATGCCGGGCGGCCTGTCGGTCGGCGCCAACGAGACGGTGCGTCCCAAGTCCGGCCGGCTGGTGATGTTTCCGGCCTGGGTGCTGCACCAAGTGCGCCCCTATCGCGGCAACGCGACGCGCATTTCCATCGCCATGAATCTCAGCCTGTGACCGGCATCGGCCATATCGGCGTCGCGGGCGGCGGCGCCTGGGGCACGGCGCTGGCCTGTCTCGCCCGCCGCGCCGGACGGCGCGTCACCCTGTGGTCGCGCGACCCCGCGATTTCGACGGCGATCACGCAACAGCGCGCCAATCCCGTCTATCTGCCGGGCCTGGCGCTCGACGCCGGCATCGAAGCCGCGTCCGCTCTCGCGGGCCTCGGCGCCTGCGACGCGGTGCTGCTGGCCTGCCCGGCCCAGGCCGTGCGCGACGTGGCGGCGAAGCTGCCGGGCGGCAGCCCGGTGCTGATCTGCGCCAAGGGCATCGAGGCGGCGAGCGGCCTGCTGATGCCCGAGGTGCTGGCCGCGGTGCTGCCCGGCCGGCCGATCGCCATGCTGTCGGGGCCGAGCTTTGCCGAGGAGGCGGTGCAGGGCCTGCCGACCGCCGTCAGCATCGCCACGTCCGACGCCGGCCTCGGCCGCGATCTTGCCGCGGCGCTCGGCGCCGGCACCTTCCGGCCGTACTGGACCGACGACATCACGGGCGTGTCGCTGGGCGGCGCGGTCAAGAACGTGCTGGCCATCGCCGCCGGCATCGTCGAGGGCCGCGGCCTCGGCCACAACGCCGCCGCGGCGCTGATCACCCGCGGCTTCGCCGAGATGGCCCGCCTCGGCCTCGCCATGGGCGCCCGGCTGGAAACGCTGACCGGCCTCAGCGGCCTCGGCGACATCGTGCTCACCTGCAACGGCCCGCTGTCGCGCAACCGCTCGCTTGGCCTGGCGCTGGGCCAGGGCACGTCGCTTGCCCGCCACATGGCCGGACGGCGCCAGGTCGTCGAGGGCGAGGCCACCGCGCCCGCCGTGGTGGCGCGCGCGGCGCGGCACGGCGTCGAGATGCCGATCTGCGCCGCCGTCGATGCTATCCTGCACCGCGGCGCGGGCCTGGACGAGGCGATCCGCGCCCTGCTGGCCCGGCCGTTGCGTCGGGAGGGCGAGTAGCCCGGAGAGACAGGGGAGAGTGACATGGCTCATTGGCTCATAAAATCCGAGCCCTCGGCCTATTCGTGGCCGCAGTTCGTGAAGGACAAAAAAACGTCGTGGACCGGCGTGCGCAACGCGCAGGCGGCGATCAACCTCAGGACGATGAAGCCCGGCGACCTCTGCTTCTTCTACCATTCCAACGAGGGCAAGGAGATCGTGGGCATCGCCGAGGTGGTGAAGGCGGCCTATCCCGATCCCACCGACAAGGACGGCAAGGCCGTGACGGTCGACGTCAAGGCGGTCGGCCCGGTCAAGACGCCGGTGACGCTCGCCGCCATAAAGGCCGAACCGCGGCTGAAGGACTTCGGGCTGGTGCGCCAGTCGCGCCTCTCCGTCGTGCCGGTGTCGCCCGAGCAGTGGAAGCTCATCCTGAAGATGTCCGAGACCAAGTGATCGACAACACCCGCGGCATCCTCGCGATGTCGGCGGCGGTTCTCGTCTTCATCCTGAACGACGCGCTGATCAAGCTCGCCGCCGAAACCGTGCCGTCGGTCCAGGCGATCGGCGTGCGCGGCCTGTTCGCCACCCTGTGGTGCGGCCTGGCGCTCCTGGCGACCGGCGCCTGGCGGCGGCTGGGCGATGCGCGCCATCCCGCGGTGATGCTGCGCGGCGGGCTGGAGGCGGTGGCGGCCATCGTCTACCTGATCGCGCTGTTCCACATCCCCTTCGCCATCGCCACGGCTGTGAACCTGTCGACGCCGCTCATCCTCACGGTGCTGGCCGTGCTGATCCTCAAGGAGCAGGTGCGCTGGCGGCGCTGGAGCGCGGTGCTGGCGGGCTTCGCCGGCGTCCTGCTGGTGATCCAGCCGCGGCCGGGCGATATCGACGTCTGGGCCTGGGTGGCGCTCGCCGCCACCGTCGTCGGCGCCTTCCGCGACATCGTCGCGCGCTGGCTGCCGCCCGCCGTGCCGACCCTGGTCGTGTCCTTCACGACGGCCATCGTCGTCGCCGTGGTCGGCTGCGGCTGGGCGCTGGCCGAGGGCTGGCAGCCGATCGATAACCGCGGGCTCGCCTATATCGTGGCCTCCTCGCTCTTGCTGGCGGCCGGCTACCAGTTCCTGGTGGTGGCGCTGCGTTCCGGCGGCGAACTCTCGGTCATCGGCGCCTTCCGCTACGCCGCGATCCTGTGGGCGCTGCTGCTCGGCTGGGCGGTGTGGGGCGAAGTGCCCAACGCGCTGGCCTTCGCCGGCATCGCCGTCATCGTGGGCTCGGGCCTCTACATCCTGCACCGCGAGCGGGTGCGCCGCTGAAAGTCGCACAGACCTCACCCTGAGGAGGCTGCGAAGCAGCCGTCTCGAAGGGTGAGCTACCCGCACATCGCCTGTTGCCCATCCTTCGAGACGCGCCCTTCGGGCGCTCCTCAGGATGAGGTTAGCCTATTGCCACGAGACAAACGCTACTTCGCCACCCCTATCTGGAAACCCACGCCTCGTAGTCGCGCGCCACTTCCTCGACGGCGGTGTCGTAGAAGCGCTTGCCGTGTTCGGGCGTCGCCTGGTTGGGGTCGGAGCCGATGCGGCCGTCGGGGAAGGTGCGGCGATAGTCCTCGGCGTCGGCGAAGGAGCCGTTGGGCGCGATCCGGGGCTCCATCTCCTTGCGCTGGATCGTCTCGGGATACTTGTACCAGGTGAGCGCCACCTCCGAGGCGGTGGCGTGGCTGCCTTCGCCCACCGGATAGAGCTCCTGGCTGAGCTTTTTTATGCCCGGCCCGTCCCACCAGTTGCGCAGGGCGCACTTGATCGAAGGCTGGTTGCTCATCTTCTCCATCGAGCGCTCGGCGTAGATCTCGGAGAACGCCGCCGTCACCGTGGCGATGTTGCCGCCGTGGCCGTTCACGAAAAAGAAGCGGGCAAAACCATGCCGCGCCAGCGACACCACCGTGTCGCGCACCACGGCGATCAGCGTCGTGGGTTTTAGCGTGATCGAGCCCGCGAAGCCCAGGTGGTGCTGCGCCATGCCGACCGAGATGGTGGGCGCCACCAGCGCCCCCGCCTTCTCGCCGGCGCCGCGGCCGATCATCTCGGCGGTCAGCGCATCGGTGCCGATCAGGCCGGTCGGCCCGTGCTGCTCGGTCGAGCCGATCGGGATGATGATGCCGGTCTTGGTTTTCAGATAATCGTCGACGAACTGCCAGGTCTTTAGCTGAAGCTGCACGGGGGACTCCTTTGTGACCCGCAACGTAGCCAAGGATGCGGGCTTCGTCATGTTGCCTCCCCAGCGAAGCAGGCGAGGTGTCGCGAAGCGACGGAGGGGTCAGTCGCTGCGCCAGAAGTCGGCGGCGCCGGGCGGCAGCGCCGCCAGCACGCGCTCCAGCGCCGCCGCGTCGATGTTGCGGCGGAGTGCGGCCGCGACGTCGCCGATGGAGGAGTCGGGCGCGAAATTGTGGTCGGGCCGCAGCGCCTGCACCTCCCGCGTCATGGTGGCGCGATCGGCGAACGGCAGGCGCGGCGCGTCGATGTCCCAGTCGGCCACGAAGAGGGCGCGCAGCACCGGCGGCAGCACGTCGGCGAACAGCAGCGCCTCGCGCACGTCGAGGCGGCGCCGGAACGCCTGCAGCACGCCCTGCACCATGGTGTAGGTCTGGTGGGTGGTGGCGAGACCGGAGATGTCGCGCGCATCGACCATGAACTTGTCGAAGTCGTGCGACGCGCGCTTGTATTCCTGGGGAACTGGCATGACGCGTCGCTCAGCCCAGCGGCTCCCCCAGGGGCTCGCCCAGGTCGCCCTCGCTGTTGATCAGCAGCACGCGCGCGTGTTTGCCGAGGCCCAGCGCCTTGAACGCCGCCTCGTCGGTGCAGACGCGCACGAGGCCGGCGAGGCCGGCGCAGCCCGACGGGCCCGAGACGATCGCGGGATCGCCTTCCAAGGGATGCGCCAGCAGCCGCCGCGCCGGCAGCACGCTCTCCTCCTCGATGGTCATGAACCAGTCGGCGCCCAAACCGATCACCGGCCAGGTCACGGGCGAGATCTCGCGGCAGGCGAGGCCGCCCATCGCCGTGTCGGCATTGCCGCTGGCGGGCGCCGGCTTGCCTAACTGGTTGCTCTGGAACCAGCAGTCGGCGCTTCTGGGCTCGACGACGATGAAGGTGGGCCGCGGCTCGTAGCGCGCCCACAGGTAGCCGAACACGGCGGCGGCGAGGCCGCCCACGCCCGCCTGCACGAACACATGGGTCGGCCCCGGCCGCCACTGTCTTATGATCTCTTCGACCAGCACCGTGTAGCCGCGCATCACGCTCCTCGGGATCGACTCGTAGCCCTCCCACGAGGTGTCGGAGATGATCGTCCAGCCCTTGGCCTCGGCCTGGCGGCGGCACTCGGCCACGGCGGTGTCGTAGTCGCCGTCGACCCGGACCACCTCGGCGCCGCGCGCCCGGATCGCCGCCTCTTTATCGGCCGACGTGAACTTCGGCAGAAAGATCACGCAGCGATTGCCGAACAGCTTGGCGCCGGCCGCGACCGAGCGGCCGTGGTTGCCCGAGCTGGCGGTGGTGAAGACGTACTTGGACGTCACCTCGGCATGGGCGCCGCGCAGCAGGGCGGCGAAGTCGGTGCTGAAATGGTAGGCCTCGCCCACCGCGCCCGACAGCACGTTGTAGACCGCCAGCACGCCGCCCAGCGCCTTGAAGGCGCCGAAGCCGAAGCGCTGGCTCTCGTCTTTTATCCGCACCTCGCCCAGGCCCAGCCGCGCCGCCAGGGCGGGCAGGGCATGGAGCGGCGTCACCCGATGGGCCGGGCACTGGCCCAGCTCGTCCAGCAGCTCGGGCACGCCGTTGGGATTGACCACGAACTGCTGCGCCCGGCCGAACGGGAGCGCGCGGTCGGCCCGCGGATTTTTAGCCAGCCAGGCCGGCGGGGAGGGGGTCGTCATGCCGGGGTCATAGCATGCTAAAGTCCCCAAAACGGAGAGCCCGCCATGAAAGTGAACGTCGAAGTGACCTGCACCCCCGAGGAGGCGCGCGCCTTCTTCGGCCTGCCCGACATCAAGCCGATGCAGGACCGCATCATGGGCGAGATCGAGGAGCGGCTGAAGTCGAGCCTCAACTCGATGAACCCCGAGCAGGTCTTCAAGACCTGGCTGCCCGCCTCCATGCAGGGCGTGGAACAGATGCAGCAGATGCAGCAGGTGTTCTGGCAGCAGCTCGCCGGCATCGCCTCGGGCAAGAAGGGCTGAGCGGGCGATGAGCGACCGCGAAAAGCCCGAAGATCCCAAACCCTACTACGACGCCCACGTCTTCTGCTGCACCAACCGCCGGCCCGCCGGCCACCCGCGCGGCTGCTGCGCCGAGCGCGGCGGCGAGGCGCTGCGCGACCACATGAAGAACAAGGCCAAGGAGCTCGGCCTGAAGAACGTGCGCATCAACGCCGCCGGCTGCCTCGACCGCTGCGAACTCGGCCCCACCGTGGTGATCTATCCCGAAGGCGTCTGGTATTCCTGCGCCACCAAGGAAGACATCGACGAGGTGTTGCAGACGCACCTGGTGAAGGGCGGACGGGTGGAGCGCCTGATGTTGAAGACCGCCGACAAGCTGCCGGAGGACAGAGCGAAGGCCTGACTCATATTCCTCTCCCCCTTGGGGGAGAGGTTAGGTGAGGGGGTTGCGCACAATCTTCGACGCCCCCTCACCCCACCTCTCCCCAAAAAAAGTTGGGGGAGAGGAGGGTGAAGAGCAAAACAGCGCACTCCGCCAACGTCGTCAGTCGGTTCCCGTATCTTGGGCAGTGACCTCGAAGGTCGTGATGAACGACCGGCCGATGGCGGAGGGCAGGGGAAACTCTTCCAGGTAGAGCTCCGTCGCCTCGCGCAGATTGGCCACCGCCTCCTCGATCGTGTCGCCTTGCGAGGTCGTGCCGGTCTCGGGATTGGCAGCGGTGTATCCGCCTTCCGGCGCCGGAATGAGGACGGCCGTGAGCAGCATGGTGAAATCTCCTCAGGCAAGCGCATGATCGCCCGGCCGGGCGGTGAATCCTAGCCGTCTCTCCGATCACCAAAAGCCGCTCGACCGCGCCCTGGCTTCGCTCCGGAACGTCGGAAGGGGCTTGGGCTTCCGGCTCATGGGTGCCCCCTCAGGCCGCCGTCGATGCGCGCACGCCCCGCCGGTTGCCGGCGCGGGCGCCCTTGCGGACACGGCCGGCCGGCGCCGCGGGGCGGGCCGTCAGCTGGAGCTTCATCGTCCGCAGCACGCTCATGAACGTGGTGAGCTTCGGATCGCCCTTCAGGGTGAGCGACTTGTAGAGCGCCTCGCGGGTCACGCCGGCGCCGCGCGCCACGCCCGACATGCCGCGGGCCCGGACGATGGTGCCGAGCGCGTTGGCGATGTAGGCGGCATCGCCCGTCGCCAGCGCGTCGGTGAGCAGCTCGGCCTGGTCCTCGGGCGAGCGGAGGTGTTCGGCGGGGTCGAACGGGACGGTCTTGAGGGCCATGGGGGTTGCTCCTGCGCTGGTCGTTGTCATCGGAGATCGGCGGCCATCTGCTGCGCTCGCCTGATGTCCGCCTTCTGCGTGCCCTTGTCGCCGCCGCACAGCAGGATGACGAGGGCGAGGCCCTGCCGCGCGAAGTAGACGCGATGGCCGGGGCCCCAGTCGACGCGAAGCTCCGAGACGCCCCCGCCGACCGGCTTCACGTCCCCCAGCAGGCCGGACTGAACCCGGACGATGCGCTGGGCGATCTTCGCGGCGGCCCGCTCGTCCCGGAGCGACTTCAGCCACCTGGCGAATTCCTCGGTCTGGCGCACCGTGATCATGAGGCTATGATAACCGTAGTTCACAGGCGGCGATCTGTCAACTACAGTTCACAGGCCTGTTGGGGGGATCAGACGTGGCCGCGCGATATATACTGAAATTAGCGAGTTTATGTTGGGCGCTTCTCCCCCCGCCTCCTTCTCTGCTCCCGCTTCGCGGGCGAAGGGGGAAGGCCGCGGGCACGTCTGCCGGCCGGGTCGGGAGGTTCCTTCGGAGGCATTTCCGGTCCGGCGCGGCCCGCGCCGCCGTATTCCCGCCCGGCGCGATCTGGTACCCTGCGGCCGTCCGGAAGGGGATGGATATCGTGCTCCACGATCGCATCGTTCTCGATCCCGCGATCCTCGCGGGCAAGCCCGTGATCCGCGGCACGCGGCTCTCGGTCGAGTTCGTCATCGGCCTGCTGGCCGACGGCTGGAGCGAGTCCGACATCGCGGCCAACTACCCCGGCATCGGCCACGACGACGTGCTGGCCTGCCTCGCCTATGCCCGCGACCGGCTGCGGGACGAACGCATCTACCCAAGCGCCGCCGAAGTGGAAGCGATGTACGCTGAGGATGGCCAATAGGCTTCGGTCCCCGCGAACCTGACGCGGCATGACCGGCGCGCGCGGCACGTTATAGTGGCCTCCATGGCGCAGGAGAGCACAATGAGTCGCGCGCACCGGCGCAGGGTTGGGCGGGGAACCGACCGATGAACGCCGTTGAAATCGAACAAGCCATCTCCGCCCTCGCCGAGCAGCCGTTCGATCGCGCCGAGTTTTCCTTCGCCTTCCTCGAAGCCTTCGGCAACAAGGAGACCACGATCAAGCGCCTGCGCAGCGGTGCCTCGAACAAATCGGACCTGGGCGGCGTTCTTCAGACCAGCAACATCCACATCGCCGTCGCCGCGCCTGGCGAAGTCACGAAGACGCTCGCCGCCCTGAAAGCCAGCCCGGCGACGAGCCGGGCCAAGGCGAAGTTCATCCTGGCGACCGATGGCGAGACGTTCGAGGCCGAGGACTTGACGAGTGGCGAGACCGTCGCCTGCGCCTATGCTGACCTCCCCGACCATTTCGGCTTCTTCCTTCCCCTCGCCGGCATCACGACCGTTTCGCAAATCCGCGAATCCTCCTTCGACATCCGGGCGACCAGCCGCCTGAACCGGCTCTATGTCGAGCTGCTGAAAGACAACCCGGAATGGGGAACCACCCAGCGTCGTCCCGACATGAACCACTTCATGGCGCGGCTGATCTTCTGCTTCTTCGCCGAAGAGACCGATATCTTCAACGGCACCGGCCTGTTCACCGCAACCATCGAGCAGATGAGCGCGCGGGATGCATCAAACACCCATGAGGTGATTGCCGAGCTATTCCGCGCGATGAACACCAAGATAGCCGACCGGGCCAATGCTGACATTGCTCGATGGGCAGACGTATTCCCCTACGTGAACGGCGGACTCTTTGGCGGCAGCCCCGACGCTCCGCGCTTCAGCCGGATCGCGCGCTCCTACCTTCTCCATATTGGCAGTCTCGACTGGAAAAAGATCAATCCGGATATTTTCGGCTCAATGATCCAGGCGGTCGCGGAAGATGAGGAACGGGGAGCGCTCGGCATGCACTACACTAGCGTGCCGAACATCCTGAAGGTGCTCAATCCGCTGTTCTTGGACGATTTGCGGGCGCGCTTGGAAGAGGCGGCCGACAATTCTCGCGCCTTGCTGAATCTACGCAGGCGCATGTCGAGAATTCGGGTCTTCGACCCGGCCTGCGGCTCCGGCAACTTTCTGGTCATTGCCTACAAGGAAATGCGGGCGATCGAGGCTGAGATCAACCGGCGGCGGGGCGAGCCCGGCCGCCGTAGCGATATCCCGTTGACCAACTTTCGCGGAATTGAGCTACGCGACTTCCCCGCTGAGATCGCGCGCCTGGCGCTCATCATCGCGGAGTATCAATGCGACGTGCTTCATCGCGGTCAGAAAGAAGCCCTGGCCGAGTTTTTGCCGTTGGACGCCCAAAACTGGATCACCTGCGGCAACGCCCTGCGGCTGGATTGGCTCAGCATCTGTCCGCCGACCGGAACCGGCGTTAAGCATAGCGCTGGCGATCTTTTTGATACGCCCCTCAGCCAAGCGCAGATCGACTTCGAGAACGAGGGCGGTGAGACATACATCTGCGGGAACCCGCCGTATCGAGGAAGCAAGTGGCAAGACGACGGGCAGAAGGCGGATCTCGCGCGTGCCTGGTTCGAACACCCGCAACTCGCCAAGACGACCGACTTCGTATCGGGTTGGATTGCCGAGTACCTTAAATATGCCCACTCGGTGCCGGATGCGATGGCGGCTTTCGTCGCTACTAACAGCATCTGCCAAGGCCAGCAGGCATCCGAAATTTGGCCCATAGTGACTCGACAAGGGAGAGAAATTCGCTTCGCTCACACTCCCTTTACGTGGAAGAACCTCGCGAGCCATAACGCCGGCGTTACTGTGGTCATTATTGGCCTAGGTCCCAGATCATCTCGGTCAAAGCGCTTGTTCGGTGACGATGATCTCGTGCGCGAGTGTGAAGTCATCGGACCGTATCTCGTGCCCAATATGCCTGACACCATCACGAAGGCGAATAGACCGCTGGGCCCTCAATCCACTATGCTGTTCGGCAACATGCCTCGAGACGGAGGGCATTTGTTCCTTACAACGCAAGAGGCACGCGAGCTTCGCCGGAACTCCGCCACCCGCTCCTACGTGCGCCGATTCCTTGGGTCGGACGAACTGATTAACGGTAAGCTTCGATTTTGTCTCTGGATCAAAGACGGCGACGCCGAAGCGGCTAGGATGGATGCATTTATCGCTGAGCGGCTCGCGCTCGTCGCGGATAACAGGCGCCGATCTCCGGCCGAATCCACGCGTGCATTCGCGGATTTGCCTCACCGCTTTGTTCAGATTGCGGGCACGGCTGAGAAATCAGCAATCGTCGTGCCGAGGGTGTCTTCTGAAAACCGTGATTATCTGCCGGTTGACCTCGTGACCGGCGACTGCATCATCGGCGACCGAAATTTCGCTCTATACGATGCGCCCCTCTGGAACATGGCGCTGATAGCCTCCCGTCTGCACTGGGTTTGGATAGGAACAGTTTGTGTCCGCATGCGCACTGACTTCTCTTACTCGAACACGTTAGGCTGGAACACTTTCCCGGTCCCACTTCTCACAGAAAAGAACCGGAGCGATCTCAACCGATCGTCGGAAAATATCCTGATCGCGCGTGAACGACATTTCCCTTGCACGATTGCTGAGCTTTACGACGCGAATGCCATGCCGGATGACCTGCGCGAGGCGCATCGCCAAAACGACGAGGTAGTCGAAAGAATCTACTTCGGCCGCCGGATGAAGAATGACACCGATAGGCTAGAAAGTCTGTTCGCGCTGTACCGTAAGGCAGCAGCATAATGAGTGGCTTCGCCCACAATCTTGTGTCGGGCACGACAACGTTGTCTGAGATCGCGCGGGTGCGCGTGGCAATTTCGGCAGACCAGTTCTTCGGGTGTTTTGCCTACGCAACTCAGTCGGGCTTCAGAGTGTTCGAGTTGAGCGTCGGAAAGGATTTCTGGACAACTAAGTCGCGTTGGCTGTTTGGTATCGACTATGGCAGGACGGACCCGCGCGCATTGCGCGAGATTGCCGATCGCGCAAACACGGAAGTTCGAATTTTTGACGGGCGTTATGTCGTGGATCGAACTGGCTTTGTGCCGCGTCGCGACTTCCACCCGAAGGTCGCGATGATGGAGAACACCGCTTGTAACAAGCAGGGGGTAGTACTCGGCTCCGGCAATTTCTCTTACAATGGTCTTCGGCGCAGTATTGAAGCCGGCTCGGCCACCATAGCGACTACCAAAGCCGACTTTAATGAGCACATTAAACCTGTCCGCTCAGTGTTCGAGAAACTGTGGAAGTACGCCTGTCCGTTGGACGACATCGCGAAGAATTATGAAAAGCGCCTAGCCGACCTGCTCAATTCAAGAGATTCGAAGAGATCGTTCAAGGCGAAGAGTCCTACTAGGGGCTTTTGGATCGAGGCAGGCTACGTCACCAAGAACCGTGGGAAGGACAAGCCGGGAAATCAGATATTTGCTCCTAATGGCTTCCGAAGCTTTTTCGGCCTCAAGAAGGGCAAGAGCAGCTCGACCCAGATCGGTGAAATCACCTTCGAAACTGAGACGGGTCCAAGGGTCACGCAGAATTATCGAGAGAACGACAATGGCATGGAGAAGTTGACCCTGCCAAAGCCCGAGGATCATGGATTCGGCGTGTATGATGGCAAGGTTTTGATCTTCAAGCCTAGAGGCAAACGGTTTTTGTTGACCGCAGTTGAGCGTGATGATTTTGAGCTGGTCTATGGGCATCAGCTGGCGAACGTTAGAAAGATGACCGGGGGAAGACGTTTCGGGGAGCTGACTTAAGCTATGGTCTCTGTCCCATCCGTCTCTGTCACCTACGCGCGCAACGGTAGCTCCACTAAAACGAACGCGCTTGGCATGCGGCCGATGCAGGAACGCACCTACGAAAGGCGGGGCGAGCAGTATCTTCTCATCAAGTCGCCGCCGGCGTCGGGCAAGAGCCGCGCGCTCATGTTCATCGCGCTCGACAAGCTCCACAATCAGGGACTCAAGCAGGCGATCATCGTCGTGCCGGAAAAGGCGATCGGGGCGAGCTTCAACGACGAGCCTCTGACGGCATCCGGCTTCTGGGCGGATTGGGGCGTCGTTCCGAAATGGAACCTGTGCAACGCCCCGGGTACCGACGGCGGCAAGGTCAACGCGGTCAAAGCCTTCCTGGAAAGCACGGACAAGGTGCTGGTCTGCACCCATGCTACCTTCCGCTTCGCCGTCGACAAGTTCGGGGTCGAGGCGTTCGACGACCGGCTGATCGCCGTGGACGAGTTTCATCACGTCTCGGTCAGCCCGGACAACAAGCTCGGCCTGCACCTGGGGGAGTTCATCGCCCGCGATCGGGTCCACATCGTGGCGATGACCGGCTCCTACTTCCGAGGTGACGCGGAGGCCGTGCTGTCTCCGGCAGACGAGGCCAGGTTCGATACCGTCACCTATACCTATTACGAACAGCTCAACGGCTACGAGCATCTGAAGCAGCTCGACATCGGCTATTTCTTTTATTCCGGGTCTTATGCCGACGACATCCAGAAAGTGATCAACCCGGCCGAGAGAACGATCATCCACATTCCGAATGTCAATGCGCGCGAAAGTACGAAAGACAAGATTCGGGAAGTCGAGCACATCCTCGAGGCGCTGGGGGAGTGGCAGGGAACCGACTCCGCGACCGGCTTCCAGCTCGTCAAGACGGCTGAGGGCCGTATGCTCAGAGTCGCCGACCTGGTCGACGACGATCCGTTCAAACGCGAGCGTGTGTCCGCCGCGCTGAAGGATCCGGCGCAAAAGAACAACCGCGACCATGTGAACATCATCATCGCTCTCGGCATGGCGAAGGAAGGCTTCGACTGGATCTGGTGCGAGCACGCGCTGACGATCGGCTACCGGTCGAGCCTCACCGAGATCGTACAGATCATCGGGCGCGCCACGCGCGACGCGCCGGGCAAGGTGCGGGCGCGCTTCACCAACCTGATCGCCGAGCCCGATGCCTCCCAGGAGGCCGTCACCGAGGCCGTCAACGACACGCTGAAGGCCATCGCGGCCAGCCTGCTGATGGAGCAGGTGCTGGCGCCCCGTTTCGAGTTCAAGCCGAAGAACCCGGGAAATGGGCCGATTGCTGGCTTCGACTATGGCGAAGGCGGCTATGACCCGCTGAAGTGCAATGTGGGCTTCAACGGCGAAAGCGGGCAGTTCCAGATCGAGATCAAGGGACTCGTCGCGCCGAAGAGCACGGAAGCGCAGCGCATCTGCCAGCAGGACCTCAACGAAGTCATCGCCGCCTTCGTCCAGGACAAGACCACGATCGAGCGCGGGCTTTTCGATCCCGAGCTGGTGCCCGAGGAACTGACCCAGATCCGCATGGGCAAGATCATCAAGGACAAGTATCCCGAGCTGGATGAGGAGGATCAGGAGGCGGTGCGGCAGCATGCGATCGCCGCCATCAATTTCGTCCAGAAGGCCAAGGAAGTCGCTACGGGAGAGAACACGCCGAACACGGCCTTCGTCGACGGCATTCGCAAGTTCGCCATGGACGTGCGCGAACTGGACATCGACCTGATCGATCGCATCAACCCCTTCAGCGAAGCCTATGCGATCCTCTCCAAGTCCATGAGCGAAGAGAGTCTCAGGCAGGTGAAGGAGGCGATCGCCGGCAAGCGGATAGGCTTGACGGTCGAGGAGGCCCGCGACCTTGCCCGGCGAGCCCTGAGGTTCAAGCAGGAGCGGGGCCGGTTGCCGTCGATCACGTCGCCCGATGCCTGGGAACGGCGGATGGCCGAGGGCGTGGCGTTCCTCGTGCGCATGAAGGCCGAGGCGGAACGTGGCTAGGTTCACCGACGAGGACGACGCCCTTCTCGGCGAACTCGGCGTCGAGGCCGAGACGAAGAAGAGTGCCCGCCACACGCCGCGCGAGGAGCGGATCATCGCCGGCTTCGAGGAAGTCCAGCGCTTCGTCGACCAGAACGGCAGGGCGCCCCAACATGGCGAAGGGCGCGACATCTTCGAGCGGCTCTACGCGGTGCGGCTCGACCGGCTGCGCGAGCAGGCCGACTGCCGCGCGCTTCTCGAGCCTCTCGATCATCAAGGGCTCCTCAAGGAGGGGAAACGCGCCCGACCCGGCTTTTCGGAGGGGATCGACGATGACGCCCTGTTGGAGCAGCTCGGCGTCAACGCATCTGCCCCTTCCGAAATCACGCAGCTGCGCCATGTGCGATCGTCTGTCGAGAGGCGGGAAGCGGAGGAGATCGCCAATCGCCAGAAGTGCGAGGATTTCGACCGCTTCAAGCCTCTTTTCCAGCAGGTGCAGTTGGAGCTGGAGAGCGGCGTGCGGCAGACGCGCCCCTTCGAACTCAAGGCCGAGATCGAGCCGGCAAGCTGGTTCATCGTCGGTGGCCAGAAGGCCTATGTCGCGACGGTGGGCGAGATTTTCACCAATCCGCAGGGCCGCACCGACGCGCGGCTACGGGTCGTCTTCGACAATGGCACTGAAAGCAACATGCTCCTGCGCTCGCTGCAGCGTGCGCTCAACAAGGACGAGGCGGGGCGGCGGATCACCGCTCCGGTCGCGGGGCCTCTCTTCGCCGGCGAGTCCGGTGAGGGCGACCAGGCCAGCGGCACGATCTATGTGCTGCGCAGCAAGTCCGACCACCCGACCGTGGCCGCACACCGCGAACTCGTCCACAAGATCGGCGTCACCAGTTCGAGCGTCGAGCGCCGCGTCGCCGGCGCGCGCCTTCAGCCGACCTTCCTGATGGCCGATGTGGAGGTCATCGCGACCTATAAGCTGTTCAATCTGGGTCGGGCCAAGCTGGAAAGCCTGATCCACCGCATCTTCGCACCGGCGAGGCTGGACATCGAGATCATGGACCGCTTTGGGCGGCCTATCGTTCCTGAGGAGTGGTTCCTGGTTCCCCTCCAGGCGATCGACGATGCCGTCGAGAAGATCAAGGACGGGACGATCGGCGAGTATGTGTACGATCCCAAACAGGCGGCGCTTGTGCGGGATGTGCGCTAGTCGCGGGCTCCTGCGCTTTGACATGAGGATTTCCAGCCGGTTGTCGATGGACGCTGAACACAGACCTGCGCTGTGAGTGAACGGAGGTTTGGATGAAGTCGAGTTGTGTAGTCTTGGGGGTCGTTCTTGCGACAGTTGGATGTGGGACTAACGATACCGATCGCGCATATCCGATTGGCTTCAAGCAAAGCGTGACTGGCAACGCCGCGTACGTGACTATCGGGAATGTCTGGAACGAAGGTGACGCGTTGCCTCTTGCCGAGACGCATTGCGGCAAGTACGGGAAAATTGCGCGATTCAACCGTATGCAAGGTTATCGGGCGATCTTTGATTGTGTAAAGGACACGTAACCGCCGACACGCGGCACCTAATCTTTGCCGCTCATCCAGGAGATCGTGAGGGCTCCGTGAAGAACAAGGGTCGTATTGGCTTGTCCCTGCACAATCTGCAGAAAGAAGATTGACCTGCCCCCGGGTTTTCGGACCGCGGATAAGTTGAGAGAGTGGCCTCCGTATTGGAGGCAGATATGCGCAA
>JAIETA010000125.1 GCA_019745575.1 Reyranella sp.
CGCGGGCCCCACAGGCCGATGTCCTTCACCGTCGGCACGACGCGGCTGAACAGCCGGCCGCGGAACGAGTTCATCTGCTTGGAATTGTAGTGGATCTCGTCCAGCGTCTTGGCCGGCAGGCCGAGCCGCTCCCACACCTCCGACTGGTTGAAGCGGTCGCGCATGAAGTAGAGCGCCTCGACCACGAACGCCTCGCGCTCGTCGCGTTCGGCGTCGGAGAGCTGCGGATAGTATTCGCGCAGTGCGAGGCGCCCGAACGAGACGTGACGCGCCTCGTCCTGCATGACGTAGGCGTTGACGGCGCCGGCCAGCGTGTTGCCGGCCTTGTCGCGGATCGACTGGAAAGCGGCGAGCGCCAGACCCTCGATCAGCACCTGCATGCCGAGGTAGGTCATGTCCCAGCGCCGGTCGGTCAGCGTCTGCTCGAGCAGGCTCTGCAGCGCCTTGTTGATCGGGTAGGCGAGCTCGAACTTCTCGTGCAGCAGGCGCTTATAGGCCTCGACGTGACGGGCCTCGTCCATGACCTGCGTGGCGGCGTAGAACTTGGCGTTCATGTCGGGCACGGTGCCGACGATCTTGGCGGTGGCGATCAGCGCGCCCTGCTCGCCATGCATGAACTGCGAGATCGAGTTGGCCTGGAGATGGCGACGCAGCCAGCCCTTCTCCTTGTCGGTCATCTTGTTCCAGTAGTCGGTACCCCAGATCGAGATCGCCTCGTCCTTGAGTTCCATCGGATTGTCGGGATTGAGCTCGAGCGACCAGTCGAGCCGCGTGCTGGCGTCCCACTGCTGCTGCTTGCCCTTCTCGTAGAGTTCGAGCAGCGGCGCCGAGCCGTCGTCGTACTCCCAGTTGAACTGGATGTCGGTGGCGCCGTCGAACTGCCACTGGGTGATTTCGACGGGCAGGGCATAGATGCGCTGCGTGCTCATGGCGAGCCCCTCCCGGGCAACGGACTGTCGTGTTGGCAAAAAAGATGACGCGGTGGTCACCTTATGGCAAGCCGATTATGGCTGCAGCCGGTAGCCGCCCCGGTCGGTGATCAGGATGGCGGCGCTGGCCGGGTCCTTCTCGATCTTCTGGCGCAGGCGGTAGATGTGGGTCTCCAGCGTATGGGTGGTGACGCCGGCGTTATAACCCCAGACCTCGTTCAGCAGCACGTCGCGCGCCACCGGACGGTCGCCGGCGCGGAACAGGTATTTCAGGATCGACGCTTCCTTGTCGGTGAGCCGCACCTTCTTCTTGCCGCCCTTCTCCATCAGCAGCTTGGCCGCCGGATGGAATTCGTAGGGCCCGATGGTCATGACTGCATCTTCACTGCGCTCATGTTGGCGCAGATGGGCGCGCAGGCGGGCCAGCAGGACATTTATGCGGAATGGCTTGGTGACGTAGTCGTTGGCACCCGATTCGAGGCCCAGGATCGTGTCGGCATCGCTGTCGGCGGCGGTCAGCATGATGACCGGCGAGCGCACGCCCTGGCGTCGCATCAGCTTGCACAACTCGCGGCCGTCCATGTCGGGCAGGCCGATGTCGAGCAGGATGGCGTCGTAGTGGGCGAGCTTGGCCTTTTCCAGGCCCTCCGCGGCGGTGCCGACCTGGATGGTGGTGAAGCCGTCGTAGAGGTCGAGCTGCTCGGCAAGCACCGTGCGCAGCGCCTGATCGTCGTCGACCAGCAGGATTTTCTTGCCGCGATTGTTGACTGACATGTTGCTGCTACCTGAAGGCGCCCCAGCACACTCTATATATGGTACGCCGAACGGGCAAAAGCGGTTCACTTCGGCAAATTCCCGTGACGTGGTAAAGCAATCCCATGCCGGTCCAGGTCCATTCCCGCACCGCCTCCGCGCTGGCCGCCGTCGAACGCGCCATGGCGGAGCTGCGCCGTGGCGGCATCGTGCTGATCCGCGACGAGAATGGCGGCGCCGGCCTGGCGATCGCCGCCGAATCCTGCGGCCCGCGGGCGCTGCAGCGCCTGCAGGGTCTCGCCCAGGATGCCCCGGTGCTGGTCACCACCCGCCGCCGCGCCGAGGCGATCGGCATGGACATCCCGCCGCACATCGCCAGCGGCATGGGCGAGACCAACAAGCCGATCACCCTCGACCTGCCCGAAGGCGTGCCGGTCGACGTCATCCTGCGGCCGCACGAGCCGGACGCGCCCGACAGCCAGGGGGGGCCGAGCCGGCATGTCGCGCTGCGCCACCTGTCGCGGCCGGTCGCCAGCCACGCGCCGGGCATCGCCGAGGCCGCCATCGAACTCGCCAAGCTGGCGCGCCTGCTGCCGGCGGTGGTGCTGGGGCCGCTCAGCCGCGACTCCAACAACAAGCGGCGCGACTGGGCGCGTGAGCAGGACCTGCTCTATGTCGACGCCGCCCACATCCGCGCCTACGAGGACACTGCCTCGCGCAACCTGCAACAGGTGGCGCAGGCCCACGTGCCGCTGGAGGGCGCGGAGAACGCCCGCATCCTCGCCTGGCGGCCGAGCGATGGCGGCAAGGAACACCTGGCCATCGTGGTGGGCGAGATCGATCCGACCGAGCCGGTGCTGATCCGCCTGCACTCCGAATGCTTCACCGGCGACCTGCTGGGCTCGCTGCGCTGCGACTGCGGCGTACAACTGCGCGGCGCCATCGCCGAGATCGCCAAGCAGGGCTCGGGCGTCCTGCTTTATCTCGCCCAGGAAGGTCGCGGCATTGGCCTGGTCAACAAGCTCCGCGCCTACCAGCTTCAGGACGACGGCTTCGACACCATCGACGCCAACGAACAGCTGGGCTTCGACGCCGACGAGCGCATCTATGCGCCGGCCGCCACCATGCTGGCTCGCATGGGCATCCAGCGGGTGCGGCTGATGACCAACAATCCGGAGAAGATTCGCGGGCTGGAGCGCTACGGCATAGAAGTCGCCGAGCGTGTCGCCCACGCCTTCCCGGCCAACGGGCACAACGAGAATTACCTGCGCACCAAGGCCGAGCGGTCGGGTCATCTGCTGTAGCCCGCCGCCGCGGGTCTTGATCCAGATCAGCCGGCGTGGGCGCGCCTTTCGCTAGGGTTTCCGGCCATGCGCATCGGCGTTCCCAAGGAGATCAAGGACCACGAGTACCGGGTCGGCCTCGTGCCGTCGTCGGTGGCGGAACTCGCCCGCCACGGCCATGACGTCGTGGTCGAGCGTGGCGCCGGCCTGGGCGCCGGGCTCGACGACGATCTCTATGTGGCCGCCGGCGCCCGTCTCGCCGACGAGGCGGCGGCGATCTTCGCCGAGGCCGAGCTGATCGTGAAGGTCAAGGAGCCGCTACCGGTCGAGCGGGCGCGGCTGCGGCCGGGCCAGGTCCTCTTCACCTACCTCCATCTCGCGCCGGATCCGGTACAGACCCGCGAGCTGATGCAAAGCGGCGTGACCGCCATCGCCTACGAGACGGTCACCTCGCCGGCCGGCGGGCTGCCGCTCCTCACGCCGATGTCGGAGATCGCCGGCCGGCTGGCGCCGCAGGTCGGCGCGCGCTACCTCGAACGCCTGGAAGGCGGCCGCGGCGTGCTGCTGGGCGGCGTACCAGGCGTGCCGCCCGCTGAAGTCGTTGTCCTGGGCGGCGGCGTCTCGGGCACGCACGCCGCGACGATCGCCCTCGGCATGGGGGCGACCGTCACCGTGGTCGACCGCTCGGGCGAGGCGCTGCGCCGCATCGCCGCCCAATTCCCCGGCGCGCGCACGATCTTCTCGACCCACGACGCGCTCGCCCACACCCTGCGACGCGCCGACCTGCTGGTGGGCGCCGTGCTGGTGCCGGGCGCCGCCGCGCCGAAACTGGTCACGCGCGAGATGGTTGCCGCCATGAAGCCCGGCAGCGTGATCGTCGACATCGCCATCGATCAGGGCGGCTGCTGCGAGACCTCGCGCCCAACGACCCATTCCCACCCCACCTACCTCGTCGAAGGCGTGATCCACTACTGCGTCACCAACATGCCGGGGGCGGTGGCCCGCACCTCGACCTTTGCCCTCAACAACGCCACGCTGCCCTTCGTGCTGGCACTTGCCGACAAGGGTTGGCGTCGGGCGATCGCCGACGATCCGCATCTGCGCAACGGCCTCAACGTTCACGCAGGACGACTCACCTGTCAGCCCGTGGCGGACGCCCAGGGGCTTGCCTTCACCCCGCCCGATCAACTGGCCTGATGGACCGGGCGGTGGCCGAGCGACCGGTCCTGGTGTTCGATCTCGAGACCGTTCCCGACGTCCATGCCTACGCCGCGACGGCGGGCCTGGAGGGCCATCCCGAACGGATCGTGCGCGAGCAGATGGGCGACAAGTTTCCTCGTCAGATCTTCCACCGCATCGTATGCGTCGGCGCGCTCGTGGCCCGGCGGGCGAACGACGGCGCCTGGCAGGTCGAGACGCTTGCTGCGCCGCATCTCGGCGAACAGTCCGAACGCGAGATGATCCAGGACCTCGTCGACCGCATCGCCGACCTCGATCCGCGCCTCGTCACCTTCAACGGCACCTCCTTCGACCTCCCGGTGTTGCGCTACCGGGCGATGATCCACGCGGTAAGTGCGCCCGGCCTCGCGGCTCGCCGCTACTTCGAGCGCTTCGGCCCCGACGCGGTCGACCTCTGCGACATGCTTTCGGGCTTCGAACGTCATGCCCGGGTGACGCTGCACCAGCTCAGCCGCGTCCTTGGCCTTGCCGGCAAGCCGGAGGGGCTCGACGGCAGCGGGGTCGAGACAATGGTCCGTGCCGGCCAGCTCGACGAGCTGGCCCGCTACTGCGCCAGCGACGTGGTGAACACCTACCGGATCTGGTTGCGCTACGAACTGTTTCGCGGTCGCCTTGGCGAGATCGACTTCGCCGCCAGCGAAAGATCCCTTGCGGCCTTCCTTGCAGAGCGGCCAGGCGTCCCATCACCGCCAACGACCTCCGCCTAGATCGAACCGCCACCACCATCCCCACGCGGAGCCATTCCCGGAACTCCCCGCGATCTGCGGAATTTCGCGACGGGCCCGACGGACGACCCTGCCGCGCATGGCGCGGAGATGGCCGCAGCCCGCAAAGGGCGGGACGCGCGTGGCGCTGGTTTCCGCGGTCTTGGGTGATAATTCTCCTGCGCGCGCGAATCTTGGAATCTCATTCCGTACGCGAGACAATCGCGGCGCATTATAAGAAAACCTAACGTGCCCGACGTGCCAAGATGCAGCACGCTGGGAGGCGAAAGGGGTTCCGTATGACATTGCCTGTGGCAACGCTCGACCATGTGGTCATAAACGCGCGTGATGACATGGACCGCGCCGCCGATCTCTACCGGCGGCTGGGCTTTTCGCTCACCGAGCGCGGCTACCATTCGCTGGGCTCGATGAACCACCTCGCCATGTTCGGCACGGACTACCTCGAGCTTATCGCCGTGCCCAAGGGCGCCACGACCGGCCGCATGGATCTGCTGCAGTTTCCGTTCGGATTGAACGGGCTTGTGTTCGGCTCTGAGGACTCGGCCGTCACCTATGGCGAGCTGGCCAAGGCTGGCGTGCCGGTCGAGCCGCCCGTCGAATTCACCCGGCCGGTCAAGGTCGGCGGTAAGGAACACGACGCCCGCTTTCGCACGGTGCGAATGAAGGCCGGCGTCGTTCCCTACGGCCGCGTCTACTACTGCCACCATTTCACGCGAGACCTGGTATGGCGCGACGAGTGGCGCCACCATGCCAACGGTGTTGTAGCGGTGGCGCGTGCCCTGATCGTCGAACCGGACCCGGCCAAGGGCGCCAAGCTCTATGCCGACATGTTCGGTTCCGAGTCGGTGCGCGACATCAAGGGCGGCAAGAGCGTGGTCGTCGGCAACTCGCGCTTCGACATCGTCACCGAGGCGGCCCTGCGCGCCGAATTCGGCGAGTCGGTGCCCGAGGCGGAGGGCCGCCCGGCCTACATGGCCGGTCTCACCTTCCGCACGCTGTCGGTCGCGAAGGTGGCGCGCACTTTGCAGGACGGCAAGATCAGTGGTGCCGTGCAAGGTCCGGGGCGGCTGGTCGTGCCGGCCAAACAGGCACTTAACGCGGTGCTGGAGTTCATTGAGTAGTCGACGACGGAACGTCTGGGGGCCGCTGGGGAGCGGTTGAAAGGGGACGATGGAATATTACGACTGCTTCGCGGCAAGCTACGCGAACGCGCGCGCGAAATTCCTCCGGGCCGCGGTCGCGGCCAAGGGCGACGTACGCACCTTTCTCCACCCGAAGAGAAAGGCGCCGGATGGCGGGCCGCTGGCGATCGATGTCGCCTGTTTCGGCGACCGGAAAGCCGCGCGGCAGGCGCTGTTCATCAGCGGCACACACGGCCAGGAGGGCTTCTCCGGCTCGGCCGTGCAGATCGGCTGGATGAGCGGAGGCGGCCCGTCGCGCCTGCCGGCGGGCCTGGGCGTGGTGATGGTGCACGGCCTCAATCCCTACGGCTTCGCGCATTTCACCCGCACCACCGAGAACAACGTCGACCTCAACCGAAATTTTATCGAGCGCGGCTCG
This sequence comes from Reyranella sp., assembly GCA_019745575.1. Lineage (GTDB taxonomy): Bacteria > Pseudomonadota > Alphaproteobacteria > Reyranellales > Reyranellaceae > Reyranella. The sequence continues at coordinate 6,490 of JAIETA010000125.1, forward strand.
GGCGCCGTTCCGGAAAACCGACACTATGAGACGCTTCATGGCGAGCTCATGATCGGGCAGTGGACGGACAGCGAGAACGCGCGCGTCGACGCGGCGATGGCCCGTTTCACCGACGCGCACGGCCGCGACGTTCTGTTCGACACGCTGGCGCGCGGCCAGTACGCCCATCCGGACGGTCTGATGTACGGCGGCAAGGATCGCGAGTGGTCCAACCTCACGCTCGAGACCATCATCAAGGAGACACTTGGCGGCGCCGAGAAGGTCGCGTTCATCGACTGGCACACCGGCATCGGCGACTACGGCAAGCCGTTCTTCCTGTGCTTCAACGAGGCCGGCAGCCCGCTTTTCGCCAGGGCCTGCGCATGGTGGGGCAAGGAGAACGTCGATGGCGTGCGCCCGCACGGCATGGAGCGGCCGAACTACACCGGGCTGGTGTTCCACGGCGTACAACGCTTCCTCGGCAACCGCGAGATGTGCGGTGCGGTGATCGAATTCGGCACCCGCGGCGTCAACATGCGCCGCGTTCTGCGGCTCGACCAGTGGCTGCGCCGCCAGAACGGCCTCGATCCCGATGTGCGCGCGACCCTGCAGGCAGACATGATGGACGCTTTCTGTCCATTCGACGGGCTGTGGCGCAAGGACACGTTGGATTGCGGCCTCCGGCTGACGGACCAGGCGATTTCGGGGCTGGCATCATGGTGACCATCAAGTACGACAACCAGGGCGATGCGATCTCGCGCGACGTCCCGACCGAGGCGCTGGCACTGATCGATGCCGGCGGCAACGGTTCGGATCGCACCTATAGCTACGGCGACATCCTGCGCCTGAGCGGCGCGGTGGCGCGCGGCCTGCTGAAGCGCGGCCTGAAGCGCGGCGATCGCGTCGCCATCCTGTCGGCCAACCGCGCCGAGTATCTCCTGACCTTCCTCGGCACCATGCAGGCCGGCCTCGTGTCGGTGCCGGTCAACTGGAAGCTGCCGGCCGAGACCGTGGCCTACGTCGTCGGCGACTGCGACGCCAAGCTCGTGATCGGCGACGATGCACGCCTGGCGCTGGCGCCCGACAGCGTCCCGAAAATCTCCTTCGACCGCGACTTCGCCGCCCTCCTTGACGAAGGCCCGTTCACGCCGCTGACGATGAGGCCCGAGGAGCCGGCGATGTTCCTCTACACCTCGGGTTCGACCGGGCGACCCAAGGGCGTGGTGCTGTCGCACTATTCGCATCTATGGGCGATCAGCCAAAGGGTGCGGCGGCCGGTGCCGATCGGCCAGCGCTCGCTGGTGGCGGCGCCGCTCTATCACATGAACGGCCTTGCCATGTGTCAGACAACGTTGAGCCAAGGCGACACCATCGTGCTGCTGCCGCAGTTCACCACTCGGGGCTACATCGAAGCCGCCGCCCGCCATCGCGTGGCGTTCCTCACCTCCGTGCCGACCATGATCGCGATGATGCTGCGCGAGCGCGAGCTTCTCGCCAGCAACGATCTGTCGGCCGTCGAGGCCGTGCGCATGGGCTCGGCGCCCATTACCCAGGCCCTGATCGACCAGGTGCGCGCGGTTTTCCCCAAGGCCCAGATCAGCAACGGCTACGGCACCACCGAAGCCGGGCCCGTCGTGTTCGGGCCGCATCCCGAGGGCATCCCGCAGCCCGAGCTATCGACGGGCTACCCCCATCCCGACGTACAGCTGCGCCTGATCCGAGACGGCCGCGAAGTACAGGACGAGGGCGAGCTGCAGATGAAGTGCGGCGCGCTGATGACGCACTATCACAAGCTGCCCGAGGTCACCGCCAAGGCAATGACGCCGGATGGCTACTACCGGACCAGCGACGTCTTCCGCCGCGACGAGAACGGCTTCTTCTATTTCGTCGGCCGCGTCGATGACATGTTCGTGTGCGGCGGCGAGAACATCTATCCCGGCGAAGTCGAGAAGATGCTGGAGCGTCATCCCGGCATTCACCAGGCGGCGGTGATCCCCGTGCCCGACGAATTGAAGGGCCACAAGCCGATTGCCTTCGTGGTCAAGGCGCCCGGCATCGCCGTCGACGAGCAGGCGATAAAGACCTATGCGCTGGCCAACGCGCCCGCCTATCAGCATCCACGCCGCGTCTTCTTCGTCGATGAAATGCCGCTCGCCGGCACCAACAAGATCGACAAGCGCATGCTCGCCAAGCAGATCCCAACCGGAGGAGACATTTAGGATGAAAGCCGCAGTTGTCCGCGAACACGGCGGTCCGGATCGCCTGAAGTACGAAACCGACTTTCCCGATCCCAAGCCCGGCGCGGGCGACGTGATCGTGGCGGTGAAGGCCTCGTCGCTCAACTACCACGACGTCTTCACCCGCCGCGGCATGCCCGGCATCAAGGTACCGATGCCCTGCATCATGGGCCTCGACGTGGCGGGCGAGATCGCCGAAGTCGGCGCGGACGTCAGCGACTGGAAGAAGGGCGACCGCGTCCTGGTCGATCCGATCAACCGGGTGGAAGGCGGCCTGATGGGCGAGACCATTCACGGCGGCCTGGCCGAGTTGTGCCGCGCCAAGGCACACCAGCTCATAAAGATTCCCGACGGCGTGAGTTTCGCCGACGCCGCAGCATTGCCGGTCGCCTATGGCACGGCGCTGCGCATGATGGTGACCAACGGCCATGTGGCGAAAGGTGAAAAGGTCCTGATCCTCGGCGCTTCCGGCGGTGTCGGCGTATGCTGCCTGCAGCTCGCCAAGCTGGCGGGTGCCGAAGTCATCGCCTGCGCCGGCAGCGACGCCAAGGCCAAGCGCCTCATGGAACTCGGCGCCGACAAGACGATCAACTACATCGAGAAGGACTTCATGAAGGAGGTCTTTGCGATGTATGGCAAGCCGACACGACGCGGTTCGGGCACCGATCAGGGCGTCGACGTGGTCGTGAACTACACCGGCGGCGACACCTGGGTGAATTCACTGAAGACGCTCAAGGTCGGCGGCCGCTTGCTCACCTGCGGGGCCACCGCGGGCTACGCACCCACCGAGGACATCCGCTTCATCTGGACCTTCGAACTGAAAATCCTCGGCTCCAATGGCTGGATGCGCACGGACATCGAGAAGCTCCTGGAGCTGGTGCAGAGCGGCAAGCTCAAGGTGCTCGTCGACAAGATCTTCCCGCTCGCCGAAGCGCGCGAGGCGTTGCGCGTCATCGAAGACCGCGAGGTATTCGGCAAGATCGTGGTGGCGCCATGAGCCAGGACAAGGCTGGCGACGCGCCCAAGCCCCTCACCGGGGGCGAGCTGCAGGCGATGCTCGACCACTCGCCCTTCATCGCCTTCCTCGGCTTGAAGGTCGCCGAAGCCGACCCGGCCAGGGAGCAGGTCACGATGACCTGCTCGATGCGGCCGGAATTCGAACGCGGCAAGGGGACCGGCCAGTGGCATGGCGGCCCCATCGCGGCGATCATCGACACGGTCGGCGACTATGCGCTGATCATGGCGCTCCGCCGCGGCCTGCCGACCATCAACTTTCGCGTCGACTACCTGCGGCCTGCGGTCAAGACGGCGCTCACCACGACGGCGCGCGTGCGGCGCGCCGGCAAGAGCGTCGGCGTGGTCGACGTCGATGTCTTCAACGACCAGAAGGCGCTGGTCGCGGTCGGCCGCGCGACCTATTCAACGCTGGCCGGGTGAGCGCCTGCGTCATTACCTATGGAACGCAAATTGCTTCGCTAAATCGGGGACCAACGGGCTGGGGCCAACGGAGGGAATCATGGGCAACGATCGCAATCGCGTGACACGTCGGGCGTTCGGCGGGGGCGTTTTCAGTGCGGGCGTCGTGGTGAGCAGCCTGGCGGGCATCGCGCCGTCATTTGCCCAGGGTGCGCCCAAGCGCGGCGGCACCCTGGTGGCGACCTGGGGCGGCGGCGAGCCGCAGGCCTGCTACGTCCCTGCCGGCGGCGGGTCGAGCCCGACCTTCTCCTCGTCCAAGCTGTTCGAACGCCTGGCCAAGCGCGCCATGGACGGCAAGTTCGAGGGCGTTCTGGCCGAGAGCTGGAAGCCGTCCGCCGACTTCAAGACCTACACGCTCAAGATCCGGAAGGGCGTGAAGTTCCACGACGGCAAGGACATGACGGTCGACGACGTGGTCTTCTCGATCGGCGAGATCTGGAAGAAGTACGCCGCGGCGGCGGCGATGACGGATTTCGCCGGCGTCGAGGCCCCTGATGCCGACACGGTGGTCGTCAAGTACAACACGCCGACGCCGGAGTTCTTCTTCTCCTCGGCGCTGTGCGGCATCGTCTCGTACGTCGTGCCCAAGCACATCTACGCCGGCAGCGATCCCGTGACCAATCCGGCGAACAACGCACCGATCGGCACCGGCCCGTGGAAGTTCAAGGAGTGGGTGCGCGGCAGCCACTTCGAGTACGTGAAGAACGAGAACTACTGGCAGAAAGATCTGCCGTACATGGATCGCCTGATCATCCGCTACGTGCGCGATCCGGCGGGACGCGCAGCGGCCATGGAGGCGGGCGACATCCAGATCGGCGTGTTCAACCCCGTGGCGCCGCCCGACATCAAGCGGCTCACCGGCACTGGCAAGTTCGTGGCCACGCCCAAGGGCTACGAGGAAAGCGTCTGGTCGACCACCCTGGAGTGCAACATGCGCAATCCGGTGTTCGCCAAGCGCGAGGTGCGCCAGGCGATGTTCCACGCCATCGACCGCAGCTTCATCGCCAAGACGGTCTACTACGGCTACGCGCGACCCGGCACCAGCCCGATCTACTCGCCGAATACCGCGTTCTTCACCGCCGACACCTACAAGACCGGCTTCGATCCGAAGAAAGCCGCGGCCCTGCTCGATGCGGCCGGATACCCCAAGAAGGCCGACGGCAAGCGCTTCACGGTCAATCTGCTGGCGGCCGGCTGGTTCACCGAGAACGGCAAGATCGGCGCCTACGTCAAGCAGGCGCTGGAGGACGCGGGCGTCGGCGTCAACCTGTCGGTGCCCGACCGCCCGACTTCGATCAAGCGCATCTACACCGACTACGACTACGACATGGCCATTTCCAACCAGGCCAATCCGTCGGAGCCGATCCCCTCGACGACGCAGTACTTCACCACCGACGGCATCAAGAAGGGCGTGCCCTTCCGCAACGCCAACGGCTACTCAAACCCGGAGGTCGATGCCCTGGTCGAGAAGATCAAGGTCGAGACCGATCCTGCCAAGCGCCGCGAGCTGGTCTTCCAGTTCCAGAAGATCATCACGGTCGAGGCGCCGCTGCTGCCACTGGTCGAGATCGAGTCGATCACGGTGGCCAGCACCCGGGTCCAGAACCACTCCAACGACCCCAACTACCTCGCGGCCAGCTGGGCGGATATATGGCTGGCGAGCTAGCCTCGCCTGCCGCATCGCGCCGCCCGACGGGCGGCGGCTCATCGCGCCGGATTGCGGCGCTGAGACTCCTGCGGCGGCGGCTGATCCAGGCCGTGCCGCTGATGCTGGGCGTGGTGGTGATCAACTTCTGCCTGATCCAGATGGCCCCGGGCAGCTTTCTCGAACTGATGACGGCCGAGAACCAGGTGAGCGACCCGGCGACCATCGAGCTGCTGCGCAAGACCTACGGGCTCGACGATCCGGTGTGGTTGCAGCTCGTGAAATACATCTGGGCGCTGGTGCAGTTCGACTTCGGCTTCTCCTACCGGCAGAACCGGCCGGTGATCGACGCCATCTCGGACCATCTGCCGGCCACCCTGCTGCTCATGGTCTCCAGCATCACGCTGGCGCTGGCGGTCGGCGTCGCCGCCGGCGTGGTCGCCTCGATGAAGGTCCGCACCTTCTGGGACAGCCTGGTGTCGGTGGCGGCCATGTTCTTCTTCGCCGCCCCCGGCTTCTGGCTGGGCATCATGCTGATCGTGCTGTTCTCGGTGAAGCTCGGCTGGCTGCCGGTCGGCGGCATGATGACCATCGGCGGCGTGGGTGGCGGCGCTACCGGAGCCGGCGGCGTGCTCGACGTGCTGCATCACCTGATCCTGCCGACCCTGGCGCTCGGCCTGTTCTATGCCGCGATCTACACAAGGGTCATGCGCTCCTCGATGCTCGAAGTGGCGCAGCTCGACTTCGTGCGCACCGCCCGCGCCAAGGGACTGTCGCGCAACCAGGTGACGATCGGCCACGTGCTGCGCAACGCGCTGCTGCCCGTCGTCACCATCCTCGGCGTCCAGATGGGCACGGTGCTGGCCGGCAGCGTGGTGATCGAGAGCGTCTTCAGCTGGCCGGGCGTGGGCTCGTTGCTGTTCGACAGCGTGTCGTCGCGCAATTATCCCGTCGTGCTCGGCATCATGGTATTGGGCTCGCTGGTGGTCATCGCCGCCAACATCGCCGTCGACCTGGTCTACATGTGGCTCGATCCGCGCATCGAGATCCGCTGATGCGCCGTTTCGAGTTCCTCGGACGCTTTTCCCGCAACCGCGGCGCCCTGGTCGGCGCCGTCCTGATCCTGGTCGTGGCGCTGATGGCGCTGCTGGCGCCGCTGTTCTTCCCGGTCGACCCGCTGCGCATCGTGGGCCAGCCCGAGCTGTGGCCGGGCGAGGATCCGGACTTCCCGCTCGGCACCGATTCGCTCGGCCGCGACATGCTGTCGATGATCGTGCACGGCGCGCGCGCCACCCTGTTGATCGGCCTGTTCGCCTCGGCCGTGGCGACCCTGATCGGCGTCAGCGTCGGCGCCACCGCCGGCTACTTCGGCGGCTGGATCGACGAGATCGCCATGCGCGCCGCCGAACTGTTCCAGACCATTCCCAACCTGATCTTCGTGCTCACCATCGTGGTGATCCTGGGCTCGACCTTGACCAACATCGTGATCGCCATCGGCATCGTGAGCTGGACGCCGATCGCCCGCATGACTCGGGCCGAGTTCCTGTCGCTGCGCGACCGCGAATTCGTCCAGGCCTGCCGCGCCATGGGCATGGGCGACTTGAGGATCATCGTGGGCGAGATCCTGCCCAATGCGCTGCCGCCGGTGATCGTGCTCTCCTCGCTGGTCGTGGCTGGCGCCATCCTGTTCGAGTCGGCGGTGTCGTTCCTGGGCCTTGGCGATCCCAACGTCGCAAGCTGGGGCCGGCTGGTCGGCGACGGCCGGCTGCTGATCCGCAGCTCCTGGTACATCTGCGCCATTCCCGGCGTTGCCATCATGATCACCGTGCTCTGCCTCAACCTGATCGGCGACGGGCTGAACGATGCGCTCAATCCCAAGCTCAGGGACCGCTGAGCATGGCGCTGCCGCTCGATGTCCGAGACCTCAGCACGACGCTGTTCACCCGCCGCGGCGAGATGAAGGCGGTCGATGGGTTGAGCCTCTCGGTCGGCGCCGGCGAGACCGTGGCGCTGGTCGGCGAATCGGGCTGCGGCAAGTCGCTGTCGGCGCTCTCCATCATGCGCCTGCTGCCCGACCCGCCGGCCCGCATCGTCGGCGGCGAGGTGCTGCTTAACGGGCGCGACCTCGTGGTCTTGCCCGAGGAGGGCATGCTCGACATCAGGGGCCAGGAGATCGGCATGATCTTCCAGGACCCGATGAGCTCGCTCAACCCGGTGGCCACGGTCGAGAAGCAGATCGCCGAAGTGCTGATGACCCACACCGAGCTCGGCCGCGGCCAGGCGCGGGTCCGGGCGCACGAGCTGCTCGAGCTGGTCGGCATGCCCGACGCCGGCCGTCGGCTCGACGCCTACCCGCACCAGCTGTCGGGCGGCATGTGCCAGCGCGTGGTGATTGCCATGGCGATCGCCTGCAGCCCCTCGGTGCTGATCGCCGACGAGCCCACCACGGCGCTCGACGTCACGGTGCAGGCCCAGGTGCTGGCGCTCCTGAAGAAGCTGCAGGCCGACGCCGGCATGGCCATGGTCTTCATCACCCACGACCTCGGCGTCGTGGCCGAGACGGCCGACCGCGTGGTGGTGATGTACGCCGGCCGCAAGGTCGAGGAGGCCACGGTCGACGAACTGTTCGAGACGCCGCTGCACCCCTACACCGCCGGCCTGATCGGCGCGACGCCGGTGCCCGGCGCCGCCCGCGCCGAGCGGCTGGCCGACATTCCCGGCATGGTGCCGCCGCTCAACGCGCTCCCCCAGGGCTGCGCCTTCGCGCCGCGCTGCCCGCGCGTCATGGCGCGCTGCCGCCAGGAGCGGCCGAAGCTCACCCAGCCGGCGCCGGGCCGGCTGGTCGCCTGCTTCGCGGCCGAGCGGGGCTGAGCCGATGTCGCTTCTGGCGCTGCGCGACGTCCATGTCCGGTTCAACACGGCGGCGGGCGTGGTGCGCGCGGTGAGCGGCGTCAGCCTCGACCTTGCCAAGGGCGAGACGCTGGGGCTGGTGGGCGAGTCGGGCTGCGGCAAGTCCACGCTCGGCAAGGCGATCATGAAGCTGGTGCCGGTCGCCGGCGGCGAGATCCTGGTCGAGGGCGTCGACATCGCCCCGCTCGACCGCCGCCAGCTCACCGACATGCGCCGCAAGGTGCAGATGATCTTCCAGGACCCCTACGGCTCGCTCAACCCGCGCTCCACGGTGGGCCGCTCGGTGGCCCAGCCCATGGTGCTGGCCGGCTGGACAGCGGAGGCCACGGCCGAGCGGGTCGAGACGCTGCTGCGCTGGGTCGGCCTGCCGACCGACGCCAAGCAGCGCTTTCCCCACGAATTCTCCGGCGGCCAGCGTCAGCGCATCGGCATCGCCCGCGCGCTGGCCCTCAGCCCGAAACTGATCATCTGCGACGAGCCGGTCTCGGCACTGGACGTCTCGGTGCGCGCCCAGGTGATCAACCTGCTGGAGGATCTGAAGGGCGAGTTCGGCGTCTCCTACCTCTTCATCAGCCACGACCTCTCGGTGGTCGAGCACATCGCCGATCGCGTCGCGGTGATGTATCTCGGCACCCTGGCCGAGGTCGGCGGCCGCGACCAGATCTGGCGGAGCCCGCAGCATCCCTACACCAAGGCGCTGCTGGCGGCGGCGCCGGTGGCCAATCCAAAACTCGCGCGCAGCCGCCAGCGCACCGTCCTGCAGGGCGAGCTGCCGAGCCCGCTCGATCCGCCGGCCGGCTGCCCGTTCCATTCGCGCTGCCCGATCGCCCAGGACCGCTGCCGGGCCGAGAAGCCGGTGCTGCGGCCGGTCGGCGGCGGCGCGCTGGCGGCGTGCCATTTCGTCTGAGTGGGCTATGATCGGCGCATGAAGATGCGCCTCGTCCCTCTGCTTCTCGGCCTGCTCGTCCCCGCCGGTGCGGCGACCGCCCAGACCATGGAGTTCGGCTGCCCCACGCCCGGCACCACCTTCACTTTCGACAGCGGCCTGAAAGTCGTGGCAAAGGGCCGCGACGGCATGGACTGCACCATGGACACGGTGGGCGGCGCCCCCTTCAGGTTGCGCGCCCTGCTGATCGCCAACCCGTCGCCGGACGGCCGCGACACCTCGGCCTATATCGCCGCGCTCCGGCCCGAGCGGCTGTGGCCGCTCGAAGTCGGCAAGAGGATCGAAGCGCGCTACAGCACCGGCGGCCGCACCTGGACCTACATCCTCACGGTGCCGCGCACCGAGAAGCGCACCGGCCCGGGCAACGCCATGATCGACACCTTCGTGGTCGAGATGAACGAACAAGGCGACAAGGGCGAGCGCTCGGTGTCGCGCTGGTGGATCTCGCCCGCCGACAAATACGCCATCCGCTTCGACGCCACCAACTCGGCCGGCACCGCCAACCGCGCCGTGGTGACCGAGGTCACGCGCTAAGGTCGCGGCCGGCCACACCGTGCCCCGGAAGGCCGTGTCACACCCGAAAGTGTCACACCAAGTTGAGACAAATGTTGTGACACAGGCCCGTCGCCCACCTGTGCCCTCGCGGGATTCTGACCCTGCGGCCCCGCCCCCCTGACAAGCGCGGGGGCGGCCGCAGACGACTGTCACAACCCTGTGCTCGGATGCGTTGCCCGCACCGCGGTCCACCCTCTGCCGGACAGTCGTCGGCGGGGTGTCCTTGTGCTTGCTACTCACGGTTCAGTACCCGGTGTGGGCAAGACCGCGGGACGGCCCCTCATCCTCCAGGGATCGTACCCGGCGGGCGCGCCGGGCGGGGCATGGTCAAAGATTTCAGAGTGGAGTCACTCCTCCCCGGTCGTCTCGATGGACGTGGCCGGGGGCGGCTCGGCCTTTCCTGGCCGGGGCAGGACAGGCCTACTTCCTCCAGTAGGTCATTGCGCGCACGTTAGTGCCGGGGCCGACATAGGCCTCGATGAACATATCCCCTTCGCGCTCGCAATCGTGGTTACGAACGTTCCGAACGGTCAGGCTGCAGGCAAGGCAGTCGGGACAGTCCGCGGCAGGCCGCGGCGAACACCGAAAGCCGCGTTCCAAGACGAGCGCCTGCCGCCCGCTCTTCTCGATGAGATCGCGCAGAAAGCGCGCCATCGTCCTGCTGTCGATCCAGGCGTTGGCTGGATCTTCGTAGTCGCCGTGTGGACCGATGTTGTTGTTGAAAGGGTAAGCATACCCGGTCGTGATCTCGTCGGTCGGCTTACAGACCGGCATAATCATGCAACCCGCGACTCCCGCCGAAATGAGCAGAAGCGACAGTGTCGACGCACAGTGTTGGAGGAATTTCGGCATGCCTGCGTCCAGTTGCAGACGCGAGCATGCCGAGAGGTGCACCGATATTCCACCAATCTCGAGTTGTATCCTGGCCGATAGGCCTACGGCGCGTCCTTTACCGGAAAGGTCGGGGGAGCGACGTAGCGCTCGTACTTCGGATCGAGCAGATCGCGGCTCCAACCGGAGAATCGCCGGCCCAGACCGGCGTTCCGGATGGCGCGATCCAGGTCGAGGCCCATCGCCCTGCCGAGCGTGAAGGCCACCGAGTTGCTGTTCTGGATCTGGCCGCCGTCGGTCCCGAGCTCGAACGACGGATCGTGCGACTTGTAGTCGAACTTTTCCTTGTTGATGGCGTCGGCAGTCGCCACGCCCTTGGCCCAGATTCTCTCGATTTCCTCCTTCGCGCCCGAGCGGACAGTCGCGACTGTCCGCTTCGTGCCGCCGATCGGTGACTCGGGTCCCGCCGTAGACTGGTGATCGACAGCCCGCAGGTCCGCTCCGTCTTCGGCGGCCTTCATTTGCTCGCCCGTGTGCTTCGAAAAGCCAAGACCGTGGAGCTCAGAGACGGTCTTTCCCGTGTCATCGATCAGCGCCAGAAAGGCATGTCCTCGATGGAAGATTGGCGAGTACTTCAGTTCGATCCGCCAGTTGCCTTGCTGGTTGGGGTCCATGATCTCGGCGGCGTTTCGGTCAGTCATCGTCCTCTCCTTTGAAGTAGAAAAGCCGCCCCGGAGGGCGGCTTGGTTGAGTGGCGGCCTGACAAGTTGCTCGACCGCTTTTTCGGCTTCCCGCACGCCGGGAAGCCAATGACGACGGGCTTTTCGCCCGCTCACAGGGCCCACCTGAATGGGCCAAATGCTGGGCCCTCGGTTGGGCCCGGTTCCGGGATAAGCCTTGTTCAACGGGCTTTTGGGCGTCTCGCTCGTTCTTCGGTCGCCAAGGCCCCTTCGCGCCCTGTGCCCAGGGCGTCGTCAAGTGTCTGTTCCGGCGTCGTTATTCGGCACGCGGTGGGGACGGGGTCGTTGTTGGGACTGTTCCGTCGGCCGTCGGCCTCGGGATGAACCGCGGGTCAGGACCCGCGGCGGCTGCACCAGGCCATAAAGGCGAACCCGCGGGCGTGCCGCGGACAGGTCGTGCCGAAAAGGGAGAAGGCCGGCGCGGTCCAAGCACCAGTCTGACAGAAAACTAACTCATCTCCTGCTGATCCGGCAACTTTTTATTTGCATGGCAGCCATGCGCCTGGGCCTCGCCTTTTCCTACGAAGCCCCCTCCCCCGTCGTCGACACCCAGATCCCGGCAAAGACCGCCACGAGGCCCAGGACCAGCGGCAGCGTCACCGGCTCGCCCAGCAGCAGCACGCCCGCCACCATGCCGATCAGCGGATTGACGGCGATGGTGCCCGCCACCTGGGTCGGGCTGGCGTGGCGCAGCGCCACCACCCACAGCCAGAAGCCCAGCGCGCCGCCACCCGCCGCGAGATAGACGCCGGCCAGCGCCTGCGCCCCGTCGAACGTTTCCAGCGCCCGCCAGCTTCCCGAGACCAGGCAGATCAGGATCAGCGCGCCGCCGCCCGCCGCCATGCCCATGACCAGGAAGCCCATGGCGCTGGAGCGCGCCACGTAGGGCCGGGCGAAGACGTTGTAGAGCGCCATGCAGACCGTGCCGCCGGCCATCAGGAGGTCGCCGCGCCACGCGCCTTCGGGCGCGCCTTGCAAGCTCGCGGCCAGCGCCACCGCCACGCCGCCCATCGCCAGCACGATGCCGGCCGACTTGCGCAGGGTCAGCGCTTCCAGCCCCAGCACGGCGCCGATCGCCATGGTGGTGAGCGGCAGGGTCGACAGCGCCAGCGTGCCGCGCGCCACGCTGGTGTAGGAAAGTGAGAGATTGTAGATCACGATGAAGACGCCGTAGAAGGCGAAGCCCAGCGCGGCGACTGCCAGCACGTCGCGGCCGGCCGGCCAGCGCGGTCGCAGCAGCAGCGCGAGCGGCAGCAGCAGGAGCGCACCGCCGCCGAAGCGGACCGCGGCCAGCAGCACCGGATCGAAACCGCCGACCAGGAACCGAGTCGCCACCGCAGCACCGCCGCCCAGCGCGCTCGACAGCAGGGCGAGCAGCACGCCGCCTCGATGATCCACCCGCGCCTCCCCCCGACGCCTCCTTGTCGGCCGTTTGCCGCGTCGCCATGATGGCGGATGATCCCGCCCGCTCAACTACATCGCAGGTAGTCGTGCCGTCCGACGCCTCCTTCGCCGACCGGCTGCGCCAGTGGCGCGGCCGTCGCGGCCTGAGCCAGCTCGCGCTGGCGCACGCCGCCCAGGTCTCGCAGCGCCACGTGAGTTTCATCGAACTCGGCCGCACCGCGCCCAGCCGCGCCATGGTGCTGCGGCTTGCCGCCGCGCTAAATATTCCGCTGCGCCAGCAGAATGCGCTCCTGCGCGCGGCAGGCTTCGCGCCGGCCTGGACCGAGAGCGCCCTCGATGCGCCGGCGCTGGCCGCGGTCCAGCGCGCCCTCGACTTCATGCTGGCGCAGCAGGAGCCCTATCCCGCCTTCGTGCTCGACCGGCGATGGAACGTGCTGCGCGTCAACGCGGGCGCCGAGCGGTTCGTGGCCTTCCTGACCGACAGCGCGCCGGCGCCGGCCGATCCGGCCAACCCGATCAATCTCGCCGACGCGCTGATGTCGCCGCAGGCGCTCCGGCCGCTGATCGTCAACTGGCGCGAGATGGCGGCGTATTTTTTGCGCAGCGTGCAGGCCGACGCGGCGGCCGACGGCAGCGCCGAGAGCGAGGCGCTGGTGGCAAGGCTGCGCGCCTACCCCGACGTCGCGGGCTTGCTCGCCGTGGTGCCCGAAGACTCGCCGGCGCCGGTGCTGCCCATGGCGATCGCCAAGGGCGGAACGCGGCTCAGCCTGCTCACGACGCTCGCCACCCTGGGCACGCCGCAGGACGTGACGGCGCAGGAGATCCGGGTCGAGTGCTTCTTTCCCGCCGACGACGCGACGGCGGCGTTCTTCCGCGACCGGGCGGCGTGACGCGGCTTCAGGTGGCCCGCACGTCGATGACGTCGACGATCCGGCCGTCCGGACCCGCCAGTCGCCGGCCTTTCACGAAAGTCCGACAACGGAATAAAGCGCGTTCCTGATGGCCACGTCTCTCGGATCGCCCGTCAGCGTGGTGCCCATCCGGTTGGGGGCGTACGCATAGCCTATCCCGGCCTGCGGATCGGCGAACCCCATGGCCCCGCCCGCGCCGGGCGCCCCGAACGACCCCGGGCGACCGAAAGGCAGCGTCGGCCCCGGCTTGAAGAAGCCAAGCGAGTATCGCATCTCGCCTTTCATGCACTCGTCGTAGAATCCGGATGCCGCCGGAATCGCGGGCGCCATCAGCGCCTCCAGCGTTTCCCGACGCAGCTGCAGTTCCCGGCCACCGCTGGCGAAGACGCTGTAGGCGCCCGCCATGGAGCGGGCGGTGCCAACGCCCCCACCCGCCGGTACTTCAAGATTGCGCGCGTAAACGCGACTCTCGTCATGCGGCAACGCGGATCCGGGGTTCCTTGCGAGCGCGCGATTGAGGTTCGAGCGGGGATAGAACGTCGCCAACGTCAGCCGGAGAGGAAAGCCAAGAATCTGTTCAAGTGCCGTCGGCCTTTCCAGGACGGCGAACCTCGAATTCGGGATGTGCTCCGGCAGGCGGATGTAGAAGTCCAGCCCCAGCGGCGAGGCGATCTCATCCTGGAAGAACTGCCCGAGGCTGCGATGCCGAGGGTCTGTCCGGCGCAGCAACTCGCCTTCGTAGAATCCAAGGCTGATGGCGTGGTAGGCCTGCCGCGCGCCCGGCTTCCAGGCCGGGGTCTGGCGTGCCAGGACAAGCGCCAACCGATCGAGATCGGCGACCACTTCGCGGTCGACGGGCTCGCCAAAGGCAAACAACCCAGCCTGATGGGCCAGAAGCTGCCGGACGGTGATCGTTTCCTTCGCTTGCTGGGCAAACTCCGGCCAATAGGTGCACACGCGCTCCTCGTAGTCGAGCCAGCCCCGGGAGTGCGCGAGCGCGAGCGTCATTGCCGCCAGGCCCTTGGTGGCCGAGTACACCAGCACCATGGTGTCCTCTCGCCAAGGCTCGCCGGTGGACCTGTTGCGAATGCCACCCCAAAGGTCGACGACTTTCTCGCCGAGATGGTACACGCAGCAGGCCGCACCTAGCTCGCGCCGGTGCGAGAAGTTCTCGGCGAACGCCTGGCGCACGATCTCGAAGCCCGGACTGACGTGACCCTGAACGTCCATAGGCCTCTCCCTGCGATGTAAAGCTGCTGCAGACCGAAGTGTCGGTGCCTATTGGGCTCGATCGCTGCCGGCGGCTCGGACATCCGCGACAAAGCGCTCGATCGCCCGCACATCCTCACCGGACTTCCGATCGGCATCGACAATCGTCATTGTCGCGACGGCTTTGCGCCCCACAATGGCGGCCATTTCCTCGAAGGCGCGCGAACCTGCGGCGCCTCCGGCCGTCGCGAAGGCCGCATAGGGAATGCGTGTCGGAATGGAATTGTCGCGCAGCCACCCACGGATCACCGGATTGAGCGTCCACGACCATATCGGCGTACCGACGATGACGACGTCATAGTCGGCAATACTGTGCGCCCCGGGTTTGGCGGGCCACGGAC
The DNA here is from genome assembly GCA_019745575.1 of Reyranella sp. GTDB lineage: Bacteria > Pseudomonadota > Alphaproteobacteria > Reyranellales > Reyranellaceae > Reyranella. Next base: position 21,734 of record JAIETA010000125.1, read on the forward strand.
GTTTCATGCTCGCGGCAAAGCCACCGAAAAAAGCAATGCAAACCGATTGCCGGGCACCGGCCGCGCAGACTCGATTCGCTCGAGATCGGCGCCGACTGCGGATGCGACGGCCTTCGCCGCGGCCTCCGTATGACCCGACAACGAAAAGTAGGCGACGAGAATCTTCATCTCACGCACCTCGCTCCGTCAGGCACATCGCAAAGGCCTCTAGCGGAACGCCTTGATCACCGCATCGAAGTTCACCTTGGCGGACCTGTCGTGATGCAGGATCGGCGGGATTTCCCGGTCGATGCCAAGCAGCTCGTAGACGGCCATCTGCGCAACCCGGACCGAGTATTCGACGGTGAAGACAACGTCTTCGGGGATCTCCACGAACTGGCTGACAAAGGCCAGGTTCCTGGACGACCTCGGGACCGGGACCGGCCGGTCTTGGTGGGCGCGCGGCATGAACATGCTGGTGATGTAGGGCATGCGACAGGGGATGCAGTTCGCCGTCTCGAACACCGCAGGGTCGAAGTTGAGATGGCCGCAAAGCTCGATCAGGAGCTCCCGGCCGGTGCAGTCCGACATCGGCTTGGCGACGAAATCCCCAACGCGGTCGGGGTGCAGGGCATAACCCCAGAAAACGCGGACATCGGCGGGCTGGTCGGCGAAGTGCGGCTGATAGGCCAGCACCACGGACATCAACCAGCTGGAGTCCTTGAACGTGACCAGCCCGCCCGTGCCGGCCTCGTTGCCGGTGAAGTCCCGCATCTTGTCGAAGAAAGCGCTGTTCCGCTGCGTGACGGTAAACGACGGCCAGTAGGATTCGGGAATGCTGGTATTGAAAGCGGAGGGATTGCCGAACTCGGGTCGCCCCCGCGCCAGCTTCTCCCAGAGAGTCCAGCCGCCACTATCGTCCTTGGTCAGACGGGCGGGTGCCTCGGTCATGGAGCCGAGGCTGGAGGCATCGGTCATCGAACCGTTCTGGAAGATCACGAAGTCGTCCGCCGCGACCTTCACGATCCCGGCCTTGCCGGCGTGATCGTATCTTATGCCCGTGACCGCAATCTTGCCGTCTATCGTCGAAAGATCGAAATCCGACACCGTGCAGTCCGTGAGGAAGCGAACGCCCCGCGCCTCGAGCCATGCCACCAGCGGACGAACCAGCGAGTCGTATTGATTATAGACCGTGCGCTTGACCCCGGCGAGCGTCTCGATGCGGGAGAACTCCTTTATGAACCGATGCAGGTATCGTTTGAATTCGACGGCGCTATGCCAGGGCTGAAAGGCGAAGGTCGTGGCCCACATGTACCAGAAGTTGGTCTTGAAGAATCCCGGTGACAGCCAGTCGGTGATGCGGCTCGTTCCCAGTTCTTCCTCGCCCGCCACCATGAGCTTCAGCAACTCGATCCGGTCCGTCATGGAGAATCCCATGGAGGAGACATCGACGATGGCGCGATTGCGGTCGACCAGCCGCGCCCTGGAATGCGACTTCACGCGCTCGTTGAAGGCGACGGTCTCGTCGAAGACGGTTCGTCCGGGATTTTCCAGCGATGGGATTGTCTTGAAGAGACCCCATGTGCATTCGTAGTTGTCCGTGGTCAGCATTCGCCCGCCACGCATCGAATAGCCGTCCTTGGCGCTTCCCGCCCCGTCAAGGCTTCCGCCCAGAAGGGGAAGGGCTTCGTAGATGACAAGGTTCTCACCCGGCAAACCGCCGTCGCGGATCATGAAAGCCGCGGCAGCGAGGGAACCGATGCCTCCGCCCACGAGATGGACCTTGGTGGCGCTGCGATCGGCAAAGTCGCGCCCGTGCCCGGCGGCGGGTCGTGCGCCACGCGTTTCGGTAGCCATGGAACAATCCTTCTTCCGGCTTCAGGTCGACAGGTGGTTCGGGGAGCGCGCACCTTGCCGCCAAGCATTCAGGGGAAATCATCGCCTCAATTTTGTGAGTAGCCGGTCTCGGGCCTGTGGGCGTTGACGTGGATCAACACAAACCTTGCTGACGCAATGCGGCTTCCTCGAACACTCGCCCCCGAACGCAGGCCGGCCGTCTCCTATCCCGGAGCACGCCGCAGGACGTGACGGCGCAGGAGATCCGGGTCGAGTGCTTCTTTCCGGCCGACGACGCGACGGCGGCGTTCTTCCGCAAGCGGGCGGCGTGACGCGGCCTCAGGGCATCGGCACGTCGATAACGTCCACGACCCAGCCGCCAAAGCCGGGCAGTCGACGGGCGGCGTCGACGGTTGACGGTGGTGGTACGGCCATCCCCCGATCCCGGGCGGCATAGATCCAGGCGGTCGCTGCCTCCCTGGCCGACTCCACCGCCTCGTCGAGCGTATCGCCGGCCGAGAAACACCCCGGCAGATCGGGCACCACGACGCCGAACGCTGAAGTTTCAGTGCCTTCCTCGATGAGAATTGGATAGCGCATCAGATGCATACACCCTTACACGCCCCTCCATTGTACTAAGAGGGAGCGCGCTACTCGAGTGGCGCCAATGTTCATGAGAAGGCGCGCCCCTTCGGGCGGAGTAGCCTCCGCCCTTGAGTGGCGCGATCCCGGCAAAGAGTCCGACGGACTCTTGCGCCTGACTTCAACCGCTAGGCAACTTCCTGGACGCCGAACCGAATGGTGTGAGCCCGCTTCCCTTTTGGCCTCAAGGTGATATCGACCGCACAACCGGCCGCCGTCAGAAAGCGCATGATCCGATCGAGAGAGTAGTTCGAGAATTGCCCGCGCAACAGCCGGGAGACGTCGGGCTGAGCCATACCCATCACCTTGGCAGCCTGGGCCTGGCTCCATCCTTCGCGCTCAATGATGTGTTTGAGTTCGCTCACCAGCTCGGCTTTGACGAGGTGATCTTCCGCGTTGGCGAATCCCAGATCGGCGAAGACATTGCCGCCGCCACGAACCACTCGGGCTTTACGGACGTTTGGCATCTGGTGTCTCCCTCGACTTGAGTTCGGCTTTGGAGTCATTCTCCGCGGCCTTTAGATTTTCCCTGATCAGATCGATATCCGACTGCGACGTCTTGATGCCCTTGCGGGATTTCTTCTGGAAGGCGTGCAGAACATAGACCGCATTCCGGAATTTGACAGTGTAGACTGCCCGATACGTCTCACCATCATGATCTTCCACGATTTCCAGAACACCGGCTCCGCCGAAGCCTCTCAAAGGCTTGGCCGCCTCGTGCTTTTCGCCGACCTGCGCCTGGTGCAGCGCAAAGCCCACGACGTCCTTCACGGGCTGGGGAAAAGCACTCAGGCTTTGCTTGCTCGTGCCGACCCAATAGACGGGCTTCTTTCCCATGCGGCCATCTATAGCAGTTTCGCTATATGCCTTCAAGGCCCGCTATGTCATCGCTTCAGGATGTCGCCGCCGGACCGGCGACAACCCCTTCCGTCGCCTCGCCGTCAGGCCTCGCGGACGTCGGCCGAGTCGAGCTTGCCGGCGGCCTTCAGCTTCAGGAACTCGTCGCGCGCCGGGAAGAGCGCGGGATCGGCATCGCGCATCAGCGCCATCATGCCGGTGTCGAACCGTCCCGGGGCGAGCGACACGATGCGTGCGCCGCCGAGACAGGCATCGACTCCATGCCGGTATCGGTGCAACACCGCTGACCACCCCATTCGGCCGAGCCGAGCACAACCTGTTCTGACCACAGCCAGCGCAAAGAGGACCAGGATGACCTACGCCCACATCAGACTAGAGATCGAGGGGCCTGTCGCCTCGCTGATCTTCAATCGCCCGCAGGTGCTGAACGCCTTCCACAACGAAGCCATGGACGAGTGCCGGGCCGCGCTGCGGGAGATGGCGGAGGACGATCGGGTCCGCGTCGTTCTGGTTCGCGGCGAAGGGCGCGCCTTCTCGGCCGGCTTCGACATGAAGGCCGCGGCCGAGCGGGACATGTCGACGGTCGATCATGTGCGCCGCCAGATGGAGCGCCAGTTCGATTTCATCATGGCGTTCTGGGATTGCCCGAAGCCGACCATCGCTCTCGTGCACGGGTTCTGCATGGCCGGCGCGTTCGAGGTTGCGCTGGCCTGCGACATCACCGTGGCGGCCGAGGGAACGCGGTTCGGCGAGCCCGAGGTGCGCTTCGGCACCGGCATCGTGGCCATGCTCCTGCCGTGGGCGGTGCTGCCCAAGCACGCCAAGGAAATTCTGCTGACGGGCAACGACAAGATGGATGCGGCGCGCGCTCATGCCATCGGGATCGTCAATCACGTCGTGCCCGAGGGCGAACTGGCGGCGTTCGGTCGCCGCATGGCACGCGACATCGCGGCGGCCGCAGGTCCCTCGGTGTTCTTCACCAAGCGGGCGATGAACCGCACCTACGAGATCATGGGAATGCGCGAGGCGCTTCGCGCGTCGCTCGACATCGACGTCATCCTCAACGCCACGCCGAGCGCGGAGAAGAGCGAGTTCCAGCGGATCCGCAAGGAGCAGGGGCTGAAGGCCGCCCTGGCGTGGCGCGATTCCCGGTTCTCCGACGGACAGGCCCCCTGAGGGCGCGCCGGCCCGGCCGAGCCCCGGGCGCCCGTTCTCCCCGTCAGGCCACCGACCCCGGATCGGTATTGGCGCCGCACACCAAGGTCGCCACCCGCTCGCCCGCCGCCGGCCTGTAGACGCCGGCCATCAGCGCGGCCAGGCCGGTGGCGCCGGCCGGCTCGGCCACCACACGCAACTCTTCCCACAACGCGCGTTGCGCGGCGCGCACGGCGTCGTCGCTCACCAGCACCGACTGCTTCACGAGCTTCCGAGCGACCTCAAAGTTCGGTGTGCCGATCCGGCTGGCGCCCAGCGCGTCGGCCGCGATGCCGGAAATCTTTACGTCGACCGGCCGGCCGGCCTTCAGTGCCGCGTGCAGCGTCGGCGTGCCCTCGGTCTCGACCGCCACGATCTTCGTTCCCGCCCCGATGGCAGCGGCGCAGCCGGCGATCAAACCGCCGCCGCCCACTGCCACCAGCAAGGTGTCGAATTTCGCCTGCTCCTCGAATTCCAGCGCCACGCTGCCCGCGCCCGCGAACACGACCTTGTCCTCGTAGGCCGGCACGATCAGCGCGCCCGTCTCGGCGGCGCGCGCCTCCGAGGCCGCACGGGCCTCGGCATAGACGGCGCCGATCTGATGCACGACCGCGCCATAGGCCCGGAGCCGCGCCACCTTGGTCGGCGAGGCCATGGTGGGCACGAAGATCTCCGCCTTGTGGCCCAGCGCCCGGGCGGCATAGGCCGCGGCAGCGCCATGATTGCCGCCCGAGGCCGCGACGATGCCGGCGGCCGGGACCTTCGAGGCCAGGATCTTGTGAAAGGCGCCGCGGCCCTTGAACGAGCCGCTGAGTTGCAGCGATTCGAGTTTCAATGCCAGCGGTGCGGCGATGCCGAGTGAACCGGCCTTGAGTTCGATCGTGGGCGTCCGGCGCACATGCGGGCGAATGAGGACCCAGGCGGCCTCGACGTCGGTGCGGGAGATCATGGCGATATCTTTCTACTCCTCCCCCGCTTCGCGGGGGAGGTGGCCCGCAGGGCCGGAGGGGTCAGAGGCAAAGGCACGAGGCTCATGACCCCACCGTCCCCTTCGGGGACACCTCCCCCGATGACGGGGGAGGATGAAGAAGGGGAGTCACTTCCGGCAGGCCGCGACGTGGCGCAGGTAGTGGTCGAAGTCGGGCGTCTGCGCCTGCGGATCCTTGGCGCCCTCGTCGTAGCGGCGCAGCCGCACGGCCTCGGCGTGGAACGGGTTGGCGCGGAAGGCCGCGATCTCGTCGGCCGACATCGTGCCGCCCTGCAGTTCCAGGCTGCGCACCGAGTCCGGCGAGAGCTTGCCGAAATAGTCCGATTCGACGGTGCAGAGATAGCGCTTGGCCGCGACGTGCAGCCGGACGGGCTCGCTGACCTCGGGGCCGAAACGTTCGCTGAGCCACCTGGCGCCCAGTTCCTCGTGGACGTCGTCGACGCCGCGCGCCGCCGGGTCCTCGCCGAGATCGTGGATCATGTGGCCGACATCGTGCAGCAGCGAGGCCAGCACAGTGGCGGGCGGCGCCGCGTCGGCTTCGGCCAGGGCCGCGGCCTGCAGCGCATGCTGGAGCTGGTTGATCTCGGACAGGCCGTAGCGGCGCGTGGCGCGGCCGACGAAGATTCTTAGCAGCTCCTGGCGCAGGGGATCGTTCGGGAGGGCATCGCTCATGCGCCCTTTTTAGCATGAACCGGCGCATAGCCGGGAATCGTCGCCAACACCTTTTCCAGGGGATCGGGCTGCCAGGCGCGAGTCATGAAATCGCCATGCATGTCGAGCCCGCCGGTCGCCACGAAGGCCGCCGTGCCGGGCGACAGCGTCCGGGGAACGCCGCGCGTAAAAGGGATGCGCCGCTTGGCGAGCAGGCCCTGGAGCGTGGCGTTTTCGTCCTTGGTGGACTCCGTATAGGCGCTGAGCAGAAAGGCCTGCCGCCGCCGCGCCGCAAACCAGGCCGCGAACTTCGCCTCCTCGCCGTACAGCGCGTCCATCAGGACGACGCCCTTGATGCGGTGGTTGGCGCCGCCGCGCTCCAGGGCATAGGCGGCGGACAGGTAGCCGCCGCTGAAAGCCACGATCACGACCGGCGCGAGATTGAAGGCGCGGCCGGCGCTGCGATTGCCTTCCAGCCGCATCAGCCGCTCGGCCGCCTCGTCGAGATACTTGGCGAAGTGGCCGCCGCGCCAGAAATTGCCGGCGCTGGAATCGGCGGCGTCGACGGCGAGCTGCGGCGCCACCAGGGCGATGTTCTGGCCCGACTCCTCGACCTGCCGCGGCACGGCCTGGCGGACGACCACGTCGCGTTCCAGCGTGGCGCCCTGGCCGTGCAGGTAGAGCACGATCAGGACCGGCCGCGCCGGATCGAACCCCTTGGGCAGATAGAGCAGCGACCGGCGGTCGCTATAAGTCGGATCCTCCCAGTAGACGTCGCCGCGGCCCGTCGTGTGGCCGCGCCGCGGGCCGTCGCGGGCGTCGAGGAAGGGCTTGGTCGAGTCGGGCAGGAAGCCGCGGTAAGGGAACGGCGAGGCGTTGAAGGCCACGAGCTGGGTCTTGGCCTCGCGCGGCGGTGGTGGCGGCCTGGTGACCGGCTTGGCTTGCGGCTTGCTCTGGGCGCGCGCGGCGGTCGGCATCAGGATCGCCCCGGCCAGCAGCGCGCGGCGCTTCACGCCGTCGCTGGCCGCGCCACCCCGATCGCCTGGGGCTGGAGCGGCTTTAGCACCGAGAAGAACGCAGGCAGCGCCACCAGGTAGGCGACGGCGCCCACCAGCACCACCGCCGGCAGGCCGAAGCTGGTCGCCACGATCGGCACCAGGGCGGCGCCGATCACCGAGAAGCAGCCGTTGATGCCCCAGGCCCACAGGAACATGTGGTCCTTGCCGAGGCGCCCGAGCGTGGTCATGGCGGTGGGCATCGGGAAGCCCATCAGGAAGGCCGGGGGGAAGATCAGCAGCAGGCAGAGCAGGATGCGCAGCACGTAGGGCAGCGTGCCGATCCAGTCGAGCGCGTAGTCGATGGTGAAGGCGTAAAACACCAGGATCAGGAAGATCGCCAGGAAGACCTTGGGCATGAAGCTGCGCGCCCGGTCGAGGTAGCGTTCGGAGAAGAAGCTGCCGATACCGGAGAACACGAGCATGCCGGTGATCAGCACCGAGGCCGACACCGTGGCGTTGGACAGCGCCAGGATGAAATGGGAGATCATGCCGACTTCGACGATGATGTAGCCGAGGCCGAGGCAGAGGAAGTAGGTCAGCGTGCCGACCTTGCCGGGATAGCGGCTGAAGATCGTCCGCCAGCCGAACACCACGGGGAACAGCACCAGCGTGAGCGCGAAGACGGTGGCGATGCCGAGCGTCGCCCACAGCAGCAGGTAGCCCCACTCGTCCTGCACCAGTTCGAGCCGGTCGGTGAACTTCAGGAGATCGCCCACCTTGATGTAGGCGGCGAAGTACGGCTGGTGGTTGGTCAGGATGCGGGTGTCGAAGACGTACTGATCCGCCACCTTCTCCTGCCAGCCGCCGTTGATGAGATAGTGCCAGGCGAGCCGGCCGAGCACGGTCGCCGGCACGACCGGCGCCGGCGGCGTGCCATCGGCCTTGGCGTCTGTTGCCCCGGGGGCGCCGGGCGGCGGCTTGTCGTTGGGCTCCTTGTCCGACGGCGCCGTTGGATCGGCCGGCGTGCCGGCGAAGAAGAACTGGTCGCGGTAATCCTGCAGGATCTGCGGCAGCGGCGCCTCGTCGACCTTGAGGCCGGGCGCGTAGATCTCGTCGAACGACATCGCCTTGGTGTGGGCGTTGAGCTGCGCGATCTCCGCCGGCGTGAAGCCGCCGCGCTTGTAGAGCACGGTGGCGGTCGAGAGGTAGGACGACACGACGTAGAAGTCGTTGGCGATGTCGCCGCTGCCGCCCTTGTCCTTGGCCACGTCGCGCGCTGCCGCCACCATGGTGGCATAGAGTTTCAGCACCGACTTGGGCGGCTCTTCCTTGTTCCACAGCGTGACCGAGAGGATGCCGCCGGGCGCCAGCGCGCGCATGTAGGCGCTCATCGCCTCGCGCGTGTAGGAGTATTTCTCGACGATCGAAAAGCCGCCGGGGCTCGACAGGCCCGCCGAATCGGCCAGCGACAGGTCGATGATGTCGTAGCGGTTCCTGGTGCCCGCGACATAGAGGCGGCCGTCGAAGTCGATGACGGTGACCTTGGGATTGTTGAGCACGTCGCCGGTGAAGGCGCGCAGCCCCTTGTCTTCGCGGAAGGCCGTCAGCAGCGCGGGATTGCCCTCCGCCACCGTCACGTGCTTCGAACCGGACTTCAGCGCCACCGCGGTCGAGATGCCGCCGCCGAACTGCACGACGAAGGTGTTAGGATCCTTCTTCAGCAGGTAGGGATAGAACATCGGCAGATAGCGGAAATACGGCGTCTCGTCGGCCGGCAGGTCTTTTATGATGCCCGACGGCCCCTCGGAATCGATGTAGAGGCCGAGATAGGCGTTGGACGGCATCTTGGGCACGTTGAAGGCGGCGTTGTCGGACTGGCCCGGCGCGAAGTGCAGGTAAGAGCTGGAATAGACTTCCAGGTAGCCGAACGGCGAGGCGCGCTCGTAGGTGCGCACCGCGTCGGGAAACTTGCGGGCGTAGGAGACGCCCTTGTAGTCGGACACCGCGAGCTTGGGGATGCCGAGCAGCGGCGGCGCCGCATAGTGCACGGCGGCCGACAGCACCGCGACACCGACGATGGCGGCGATGCCGCGCCGGTCGGCCAGCGCCACGAACCACAGCACGCCGCCGGCCAGCCACAGCAGCAGCGGCGCCATGATGAGGTCGTCGGGCTTGAAGACGTACATGGCGAGCAGCACGGAAAGCCCGCACAGGCCGGAGCCCACGAGGTCGGCGAAGTAGACGCGGCTAAAAGTCTTCTGCGCCTTGAGGAAGACGACGCCGAGATAGAGGGCACCGGCCAGGAAGGGCAGGAAGTAGAGCACGAAGTTGGCGAGCAGCCGCCACTTCTGCATCGGGTCGGAGATCAGGAAGATGGCGTTGAACGGCACCTGCTGGGCGGCGAGGTTGCACACCACCATGAGCGGCCCGAAGGCCAGCAGCGCCCCCTTGACCGCGCCCTGCCAGTGGCGCTCGAACCAGCCCTTGCCGACACACATGACCGCGCTGGTGAGGCCGAAGCCGAACATGGCGAGGCTCACCACCAGCGAGCCGAAATGGGCCCAGCTGCCGACCGAGAAGACCCGCATGATGCCGATCTGCAGCGCGATGATGCTGCCGGCGACCAGACCGACGGACAGATAGAAGGAAAGCGATGGACGATTGTCGAGATCGACGGAGACGGTCAAAGGGGGGAGGCTCCGTTGTGTTGGGCCGTCGTTGCGGCCGGTCAGGGCCGCGCGTTCATGGCGCGGCCCTGTCGTGTCGGCATATCGGCGTCAGCGGTTGTGGGTGCCCGCGATCTTGTCGCCGTCGAGCTTGGTGAAGGGCACGAACGGCACGATCTTGCCGCCGTAGATGTCCTCGCGGCTGGTCGTGATCGACCCGTCGGCGCCCTGGGTCTTGGAGACCTTGAGCACGCGCTGGGCACCCGGCGGACCCACCGGAATGACCATCAGGCCGCCGGCCTTGAGCTGTTGCAGGAGCGGCGGCGGCACGTGGTCGATGCCGCAGGTCACGATGATCTTGTCGAAGGGCGCCGCCTGCTCCCAGCCGTAGTAGCCGTCGGCCTGCTTGGTCTTGATGTGCTTGTACTCGGTGTAGCCCTTGTCGATCAGCTTGTCGTACAGCGCGCGCGTGCGGGCGGCGAGCGGGGCGATGATCTCGATCGTGTAGGTGTTCTCGGTGAGGTTGGCGATGTAGGCCGCCTGCACGCCCGAGCCGGTGCCGATCTCGAGCACCTTCTCCCCGCGCTTGACGTCGATGACGTTGGTCATGCGGCCCTGCAGATGCGGGCCCGACATGGTGACGCCATAGCCAATGTCGAGGAAGTTGTGCTCGTAGGCGCGCTTGTAGATCGCCGGATTGACCGAGGCGAACTCCTCGCGCGGCGTCAGCAGGAAGGCGCGGATGGTGGTGGGCCCCCAGATGTCCTTGTTCCGCAGGAGCGCCTGGAAGCGGTCCCAGCGCTGGCCGAGGAAGGTCGGGTCCTCGCCGCGGGCCGTACCCCAGGCGATGAAATTGTCGCGCGTGTCGGTCGGCGGGTTGAGATCCCAGCTATAGGGCTTGATCGATGCGGCCCAGGCCGTGGACACGACGCCCGCGGCGGCCACGGCCGCCGTACCGGAGACGAAAGTGCGCCTCTTCAAGATATCCTCCTTGGCGCGGACCCCTTGGGGGGAGGGAGCGAAACCACTGGAAAAGCCCGGTGATTCGGGGGCAGCCGCACAGCGACTAGATACGGGAATTGTGGCGGATTTGCCAGTGGACCCGTGCTACGCCACGCCCGAACCTCAACGAAACCGGTGAAGATCCCATGACCAGACCTCTGTCCCGGCGCGCCACCCTGGGCGCGGCCGCCGCCCTGCCCGCCGCCGCCCTGCTGCCTGCCGGCCTCGGCGCCCAGGCGGCCTGGAAGCCCACGCAGGGCGTGCGCATCGTCGTGCCGGCAGCACCTGGCGGCACCACCGACATCGTCGCCCGCCTGCTGGCGGCCCACCTGCAGCAGGCCTGGGGCCAGTCCTGCGTGGTCGACAACAAGTCGGGGGCCGGCGGCGTCATCGGCTCCAACGAGGTGGTGAAATCGACGCCCGACGGCCACACCGTCCTGATGGGCAACATCGGCCCGCAGTCGATCGCCTATTCGCTCTACCGCAACATGCCCTACACGCCGGCCGCCTTCGCCCCGGTGTCGTGCGTCATCACCGCCCCCAACGTGCTGGTCGTGCATCCCTCGGTGCCGGCCACCACGGTGCCCGAGTTCGTCGCCTGGCTGAAGAAGGAGGACGGCAAGGTCTCCTACGCCTCCTCGGGCACCGGCCAGTCGCCGCACCTGTCGGCCGCCTGGTTCATGCAGCTCACCGGCACCAAGGCCACGCACGTGCCCTATCGCGGCGCGGCGCCGGCGCTGAACGACCTGGTGGCGGGCGTCACCAGCTTCTTCTTCGACAACCTCACCACCGCCATCGAGTTCGTGCGGGCGGGCAAGCTGCGCGCGCTGGGCCTCACCTCGGCGCAGCGCAACCCGCTGGTGCCCGACCTGGTGCCGATCCGCGAGACCATGCCGGAACTGGCGCCGTTCGACGTCTCGACCTGGTTCGGCGTGTTCCTGCCCGGCGCCACGCCGCGCCCGATCGTCGATTCGCTCAACGCCCAGATGAAGGCCTGGCTCGACGACGAGAAGACCAGGGAGCGCTTCCGCGCGATGGCGGGCTTCCCCGCCTACGGCACGCCGGAGCAGTTCAATTCGTTCGTCAATGGCCAGATCGCCCAGTGGAAGAGCGTGATCGACAAGGAGGGGCTGAAGCTCGACGTGAACTAGGGCGGAGCTGAAATCCGGCTCTCCGCAGCTCGGAGAGCCGACGTTTCGGGGGCATTGTCTCACTGATGTGTCACACCAACTTGTGTCAAATGTTGTGACACCGAGTTGTGACATCGCGTGAATCCTGCGGTCCGAGCGCCGCAGCAGACCGTCAATGGTTCCTTCTGGGACGCGTTTTTACGCACCTCGGTCCGCCCCACTTCCGGACGGTCTCCGGCGGGGGCAGCCTTTGCTTGCTACGCACGACACGATGATCGCGGGACGACCCCTCCTCCTCTTTTGGAGCGTACCCGGCGGGTGCGCCGGGCGGGGTATGGTCATTATTTATTGGAGCTGGCGCTCGACCTTCTGGACAGGGTTCCTGCCATGGTACGGGAAACATAGCACAACACCTGCTGAATCTGTTATCACATCTTCGTGATCGGATGCTGGCAGTGCTGGCATCTCTCGTCCTGTTCCAGCTCAGCGCATTTTCGCCGCGACATTCGGTGACTTCACGAGGTCATCAAAGCTTGGCTTCTTCTTAGAGCGGAATCCGCGCACGATAGCTAACCCCGGCAGCAAGCAGCCAAGCCACACAGGGCGACGCTAAGTGCCGATCAGCCGTACACGTCCCTCAGCACCCGGCGGTCGCGTGCCAGAGTTTCGAGCACCACTTGCGGCCCGTCGATCTGCAGTGGAATGCGCAGCTTGCGCGCCTCGGCGTGCATGGCCTCGTTCCCGGCAATCGACAGCAGCGCTGCCGTCGCCTTGTCGGTGAAGGCTTTATCGGCAGTTGCGGCGGACCATACCGCAAAGCTGAAAGAAAACGCTGCCTTGGGGTCGCCCACGATCTCGGCAAAGGTCGGAACATTGGGCAGTTCGGGCGCCCGCTCGGCGCCAAAGGTGGCGAGGAACCGCAACTTATCCTTGGCAGAAGCCTTCTCGTTGTAAGTCAGGACCCAGTCAGTACCAAAGTGCGCGAGGTCGGCCCTGCCGCTCAATAACAAGGCGGCAGCGGAGGCCCAGCTATTCGACGGTTGCATCGTGAAGGAGATGCCTGTGCGCTTCTTGACCATGTCCAATAAAAGGCGCTCAGATCCCCCCTCGGGCATCGTTAATGCCGAACTCTTCGAGGCGGTGGACATACCCTGCCAGTCTTTCAGCGCCGAGTCCTCGCGAACAGCGATAGCTAGTGACATGCCACGGGTGAGCTTGGCGACCGGCCTGAGGTCGGCCAGCAGCTTGTCGCCCTCGAATTCCCACCTAGCCAGTATATCCGGACAATTTATGAGAAGCGTGCGGCTGTCGGGCTTCGAGCGGATAGTCTCCCGCGTCCCAAGCTTGGCACCGTCGCCTGTCACAAAATCGATGACGACCGGCATTCCCATCGCTTTGGTGAAAGGCCCTTGGATGAGTTGAAATAATTGGCCGACCTGACCGCCTTGTCCCCAAGGCACGATCACCCTGATGCTGTCCGCGGCGAGCGCGCCGCGGTTAATCATGAAACTGCCCGCAACGGCGGCTCCCAGTTTCAATGCAGTTCTACGGCTGGTCATGGCGTTTCTTTCTGGCCATTTCTTTCTGGTCATGGAGGGGTGCGGTCCGGGTACGAGAAACCCGGCTGGCCTAAACCGACATTCTCCAGATGAACCCCAAGAACGGGGCGAAAGCTAGCATTCTGCCTGGTTCCGGGAAAGCCATGAGCGGCCTGTGCCGCTTTCCCGGCGCCCCCGGCCGCGTCCACCGTCCAAAACGAGCCTTTATCCATCGATTTGCTCCTTTCCCTCGTAATTCAGACGCACTCCTCCCATGGTGACAACGCATCCGCCCCGTTCAGTCCTACGTCGGAGCTGGCCGTCTTCGCAGCCCGTCGATCAGCCGCAGAATTTTCTCGAACAGTTCCTTCGGCACCGCGACCTCGGCCATCTGGAAGACGGCATAGCGGGCGTGGCGCACGACCTTGGCACCGATCTTGATCAGCTTCTCCCGCAGGCTGGTCGGCGACCACTGCGCAACCGCCTCGGGTAGCGCCAGGGTCCGCATGAAGTTGGCGAGATTGTAGGCCAGCACGCGCAACTGGAGACGCACCGCATTGGCGGCGAACGAGCAGCATGACAGCCGCGTCCACTTGATCGCGTTCTTGCCTTCCTTGATCCATTGCTCGCACGTCCCGCGCTTGTTGTAGAAGGCGACAACCCATTCCACTGGTCGGGACAGATTGGTGACGATAAAGCCGACGCGGGGATAAAGCTCACCGGGGTGCCACTCGACCTTGGCGACGACGCGTCGTGGCATCGCCCAGCTCTGCGCCTGATAGCGGAAGCTGGCGTAGTATCGTCGGATCGTGATCGGCGGGCGGCCAACAGGGCGCTTGAGCAGGTAGCCGATACGCTCCTGGAGGATGCGGTTGACGGGCAGCCGGATCGTGTACTTGTAGCCTTCGGCCTCCAGGAACTCGTAGACCTCGGGGTTGGCGAAGGCGGCATCGGCGCGGAAGTAGCGCCGGAGGTCACGCTCCCGGTAGCGGGCCACGACTGGTTCAGCGTCTTCCTGCCCGGCGCCACGCCCAAGCCCATCGTCGAGTCGCTCAACGCCCAGATGAAGGCGTGGCTCGAGGACGAGAAGACCAAGGAGCGCTTCAGCACCATGGCGGGCTTCCCCGCCTACGGCACGCCGGACCAGTTCAACTCGTTCGTCAACGCCCAGATCGCCCAATGGAAGAGCGTCATCGACAAGGAAGGGCTGAAGCTCGACGTGAACTGAGGGCCTGCGAGCCTAGTCACGGGCGACCCATGAGGTGCGAGGTCGCGATCAGTCGATAGCCGATTCGCTCGTAGAAGGCACGTGCAGCGTCCCGGTCGATGCGTGTGTAAAGCGCAGTCGATGAAAGACCACATGTGGTCGCCCACGTCTCGGCTTCATGCATCAACACCGCGCCGATGCCGCTGCCACGCCGCGTCTCATCGACGATGAGTGCCTGAACGACAACCTCGCAAGGCTTCTCCAGCGCTGGCCGCTCGAAGGCGTGGAGCACGCCCACAATCTCTCCGTCTTCCTCCGCGACGATGACCCGATGAGTAGAGGTGGACATTACTTTCTCGAATCGAGCCCGGAACGTCGCACCATCCGGCGCATACCCCAATTGACCAATCAATCGATGGATACCAGCGATGTCGGCCTCTCGTGCATCGCGGACGATCGAGCGCGTCATCTCACGTGTACTTGCGGACGTCGTCGATCACCTTGCCGTCGTTGGGCAGGCTGCCGGGCCTGGCGAACTCGACCTTGCCGCCGACCTTGCAGACGGTGCGGACCGTGGCCTCCAGCGCCTCGGCCAGTGCGGGCGCGGTGTCGGCGCTCTCGGCCTTCAGCGTCATGACGTCGGCCTGGTTCACCCAGTCGATGACCAGGCGCAGGCGGCCGAGGCCGGGATGCTTGCGGGCGATCTCGGCAATTTGTTCCGGATCGACGAACATGCCGCGCACCTTGGTGCGCTGGTCGGCGCGGCCCATCCACCCCTTGATACGCATGTTGGTGCGCCCGCAGGGACTGGGCCCCGCCAGCACCGCCGACATGTCGCCCGTGCCGAAGCGGATCAGCGGATAGGCACGGTTGAAGGTGGTGACGACCACTTCGCCGACATCGCCCTCGGGCACCGGATCGCCGGTGCCGGGGCGCACGATCTCGACGATCACGCCCTCGTCGACGGTCATACCCTGGAGGGACTCGGACTCGTAGGCGATGGTGCCCAGATCTGCCGTGCCGTAGCTCTGCAGGCAGGTCATGCCCTTGTCGACGAACATCTGGCGCAGCGACGGCGGCAACGCCTCGCCGCCCACGAAGGCCTTCTTGAAGGACGATACGTCCTTGCCCAGCTCGGCACCCTTCTCGATCAGGATCTTCAGGAACGAAGGCGTGCCGACATAGCCCGTGGGCCGGATCGCGGCGATGGCGTCGAGCTGCAGCTCGGTGTTGCCGACGCCGCCCGGCACCACGGCGCAGCCGAGCGCGCGCAACGCCGACTCCATCATGATGCCGGCCGGGGTCAGGTGATAGGAGAAGGTGTTGTAGACCACGTCGCCGGGCCGGAAGCCCGCGGCATGCATGGCCCGCGCGCCGCGGAAATAGTCGGGCTCGTCGGTATCGATCTCGAAGATCGGACCGGGCGACATGAAGACGTGGCGCACCCGGCTCATCGGCACCGCGATCAGCCCGCCCATCGGCGGATCCTTCTTCTGGACCTCGCCCAGCATCGACTTGCGCAGCACCGGCAGCTTTGCGAGCGCCGCCCGCGACGTGACGGCGGCCGGATCGACGTCCTTCAGCCAGGTCGCAAAGAAGGGTGCGTTGGCCTTGGCATGGGCGATCTGCTGCGGCAGCGCCTGCATCAGCGCCTTCTCGCGCTCGGCGGGCGAGCGGGTTTCCAGGGTGTCGTAGTGCTTGGACATGCTGCTTTCCCCGAGTTTTCGCGACCGTAGAGCCCCGTTTCCAACGTGGCAACGGCACTACCCCGCAGGTAATTGGCGGGCTGCGTCGCGACGATGGAGGATGGCGTCATGTGGACCTCCATCGCTCTCGTCATCATCGCCGTCATTCACCTGATCCCCGTCGCCCCGGTGTTCGCCCCCGAGGCGCTGACACGCCTCTATGGGATTGCGCCTGCCGACTCCACCCTGCTCGTCATGCTGCGCCACCGCGCGCTCCTGCTGGCACTGGTCGGCATCCTCTGCCTGTGGGCCGCCTGGTCGGCGCCGGTGCGGCCGGCGGCACTCCTGGCAGCGGCCGTCAATGTCGTGGGCTTCCTGGCCTTCTATGCCGCCTACGGAAGTCCTGCCGGCGCCCTGCGCACCATCGCCATCGGCGACCTCGTGGCGCTGCCGCCGCTTGCCTTCGCGACGTGGACGACGCTCGCGCGCAGCTAGAGCCAGCGCTTGCGGCGGCGGTAGTGCTTGACGTCGCGGAACGAGCGGCGGCCCTCGCCGCCGACGCCCAGGTAGAACTCCTTGACGTCCTCGTTTTCGCGCAAGGCAGCGGCGGCGCCGTCGAGCACGACCCGGCCGTTCTCCAGGATGTAGCCGTAATGGGCGAAGCGCAGCGCCACGTTGGTGTTCTGCTCGGCCAGCAGGATGGAGACCTTTTCCTTCTCGTTGAGGTTCTTCACGATGTCGAAGATCTCCTCGACGAGCTGCGGCGCCAGCCCCATCGACGGCTCGTCGAGCAGGATGGTGGTGGGCCGGCTCATCAGCGCGCGGCCGATCGCCGTCATCTGCTGTTCGCCGCCCGAGGTGTAGCCGGCCTGGCTGGTGCGCCGTTCCTTGAGCCGCGGGAAGTAGTGGTAGACCTTCTCGAGGTCGTCGGCGATCTGGCGGCGCTTGCCGCCATGGATGAAGGCGCCGGTCAGCAGGTTCTCCTCGACCGTGAGATGGCCGAAGCAATGCCGCCCTTCCATCACCTGGATGACGCCGCGGCGCACCAGGTCGTTGGGCGTGAGGCCGTCGACGCGCTCGCCACGGCAATGGACGTGGCCCTTGGTGACCTCGCCGCGCTCGCTGCGCAGCAGGTTGGAGATCGCCTTGAGGGTTGTCGACTTGCCGGCGCCGTTGCCGCCCAGCAGCGCCACGATGCCGCCTTCCGGCACCGTCAGCGACACGCCCTTCAACACGAGGATGACGTGATTGTAGATCACCTCGATGTTGGCAACGTCGATGACGTTGACCGGCGCGGTCGCCGGGGCTGCAGGGGCGTTCATTGCAAATGCCTGTCGGAAAGAGGAAAACCCCTCGCCCGCCGAGAAATCAAGGGTGGGCGAGGGGTTCGATCCGTTCTGCGCTCAGCTCTCCTTGGAGCAGTCGCGCGGCGCGATCTTCTTCTCGTCGGCGTACTTGGCCGAGACGTCGCGCACCATGGGCGCCAGCAGCTTGTCGTCACCTTCGTACCAGTCGGAGATGACCTTCCACTGCTTGCCGTCCCACTGCTGGACGCGGCCGAAGCGCGTGCCCTCGTGGTCGGTGCACGAAATCTTGAGCGGCTTCAATGCGCCCTCGAAACCAAGCTCCTTGAGGCGGGCGTCGCTGAGGTCGAGGTTCTCGAGGCCCCAGCGGATCTGCTCGCCGGTCAGCGGCTTGTTGCCGAACTTCTTCTGCGCGGTGCGGATCGCCTCGACGCCGAGCATGGCGTTGACCATGCCGCGGTTGTAGAGGACGTCGTCGGCTTCGTCAGGCTTGGTCTGCGAGCCGTCCTTGCCGACCGCAAACTTGAGCATGTCGGCATGGACCGGGAACTTACCGGCGCCGTGCTGCAGCATCAGCGCCTTGTAGCCCGTGGACTGGTCGCCGGCCGGCAGCACGTCGGGTTCGGCGCCCGACCACCACACGCCCAGCATCTTGTCGCGCGGATAGCCGACGGCCGCCGCCTCCTTGACCGAGGTCGAATTCATGACGCCCCAGCCCCACAGCAGGACGTAGTCCGGCCGCTGCTGGCGGATCTGCAGCCATTGCGACTTCTGCTCGACGCCGGGATGGGTCACCGGCAGCAGGACCAGCTCGAAGCCCAAGAGCTTGCTCATCTCGGTGAGCATCGGGATCGGCTCCTTGCCGTAGGGCGAGTCGTGGAAGACCAGCGCGATCTTCTTGCCCTTGAGCTTGTCGAAGCCGCCCATCTCCTTGGCGATGTGCTGCATGGCGATGTTGGCGGCGGTCCAGTAGGTGCCGAGCAGCGGGAAGTTCCAGGTGAACACCGCGCCGTTGCGCGACTCCGAGCGGCCATAGCCCATGGTGATGATCGGAATCTTGTCGACCGGTGCCTTCTCGGTGAGCGCGAAGGTGATGCCGGTGCTCAGCGGATTGAAGAACGCCGCGCCGGTTGGGCCCTTGGCCTTGAGGCGCTCGTAGCACTCCACACCCTTGTCGGTGGCGTAGCCCGTCTCGCATTCCTCGAACTGGATCTTGACGCCGTTGATGCCGCCGTCGCGGGCGTTGATCATGCGGTAGTAGTCGCTCATGCCGTTGGCGAACGGAATGCCGTTCGGGGCATAGGCGCCGGTCCGGTAGCTCAGAATCGGAATGAACTGCTCGTTCTGCGCGAAGGCCGGGGCGGCAATGCCGCCAAGCCCGATCGCACCAGCCAGGGCCATGGCGGCCAGGCCGAAGGTCTTCTTGTCCATGGGTCGCAACCTCCTTGTTTTCTCCGTTGTCGTCCGGCGGTGAACCCGCCGTTCTGCCGTGCAATTTAGGGGCTCCGGCGACCTCCCGCCAGACCGGGCCGACAGACTTTTCGCGGCCGGCCCTGTCGGTCAGCGGGGGCCGGTCAGTAGGGGAACGGCCAGAGCCTGAGCTTCTCCTTCAGAAGAGACCACAACCGCGCCAGCCCGTGCGGCTCCACGATCAGGAAAAAGACGATCAGGCCGCCGAAAATCATGAACGAGAAGTGCGAGACCGTGGCCTTGTCCATCTTCCAGCCCACGAGTTCGCCCAGCGGCGGCAGGGCGATGTCGAGGAAGATCGGCAGGATCCACATGAAGGCGGCGCCCAGGAAACAGCCCAGGATCGAGCCCAGGCCGCCGATGATGACGGCGAACAGAAGCTGGAAGCTGCGGTCGATGCTGAAGGCGAGCGGCTCCCACGAGCCCAGATGGACGAACGCCCACAGGGCACCCGCGACGCCCACGAAGAAGGAGCTGACCGCGAAGGCGCTGAGCTTGGCGTACATCGGGCGGATGCCGATGATCTCGGCGGCGATATCCATGTCGCGGATCGCCATCCACTGCCGGCCGACATGGCCACGCACCAGGTTCTTGGCGAGCAGCGCGAGCACGCAGACCACCGCAAGAACGAAGAGGTACTTCTCGACCGGCGTGTTGACGGTCCAGCCGAACACGTCGAGGCGCGGGGCGTTGACCGAGCCCGACGGCGTGTAGTTGGTGAACCAGCCGACGCGCGCGAACAGCCAGTCGAAGAAGAACTGGGCGGCAAGCGTCGCCACCGCGAGATAGAAGCCCTTGATGCGGAGCGACGGGATGCCGAAGGCGATGCCGACCATGGCCGACACGACGCCACCCAGCAGGATCGAGACGAGAAGCGGCAACTCCGGCACACGGATGGCGAAGCTGTAGGCCGCATAGGCCCCGATCGCCATGAAGGCGCCCGAGCCCAGCGACACCTGCCCGCAGTAGCCGACCAGGATATTGAGCCCGATCGCGGCCAGCGCCAGGATCAGCGTCGGCACCATGATCGAGTTCAGGAAGTACTCGGTTGCCACGAAGGGCATGAGCAGGAAGGCCCCGGCCACGATGGCGAGCACGGCAATGCGATCCTGGGCGATCGGAAAGATCGCCATGTCGGCGCTGTAGGTTACCTTGAATTGTCCGGCCTCGCGGTAGAACACTGTCGGCCTCCCCTAGACGCGCTCGATGATGCGTTCGCCGAATAGCCCCTGCGGCCGGAACAGCAGGAACACGAGCGCCAGAACATAGGCAAACCAGTACTCGATGCCACCCGGCATGGCGGTGCCGAAGGCAAACTTGGTCACGACCGGGAAGTAGACTTCAGCCACCTTCTCGCCGGCACCGATCAGCAGGCCGCCCACGATCGCGCCGGGCACCGATGTGAAGCCGCCCAGGATCAGCACCGGCAGCGCCTTGAGCGCCAGGAAGGTGAGCGAGAACTGGATGCCGAGCTTGCTGCCCCAGACGATGGCGGCGACCAGCGCCACGATGCCCGCGACCGACCAGACGATGAACCAGATCCAGTTGAGCGGGATGCCGACCGACTGGGCGGCGGCATGATCGTCGGCAACGGCGCGAAGCGCGCGACCGATGCGCGTCTTCTGGAAGAACACGGCCAGCCCCGCCACCAGGACGCCGGCGATGATGGCGCCCGAGATGTCGAGCTGGTTCACCAGGATGCCGCCCTCGAACACGTTCTCGAGCAGAAACACCGGGTCTTTCGAAAGGCCGATGTTCAGCGGATAGACGTTGGAGCCGAAGAGCGTCTGGCTGAACCCGTCGATGAAAAACGTGATGCCGAGCGTGGCCATGAACAGGATGATGCCTTCCTGATTGACCAGCGGCCGCAACACCCAGCGCTCGACGACCCAGGCCACGGCCACCATGACGGCGATGGCGGCCGGAATGGCGAGCCAGAGCGGCCAACCCTTGGCGCCGCCGGCCAGCGCCAGCAGGCCGCCCACCAGCCCGGCGCCCACTCCCACCAGGGCCGGCAGCTTGGCGCGCCAGTCGCCTTTGGCCGCGGCGAGGGTTCCGCCGCGCACCACGCGCAGTATCAAAAGGCCGGCCACGGCGGCCACCAGCGCGCCGATGCCGACGAAGTGCCAAAGCCCGATGTAGGTCGGTTCGATGAGCTGCACGAGGGCCAGGCCCGCCATCAGCACCATTGCGCCCTGGGCGAAATTGAAGACGCCCGACGCCTTGAAGATCAGCACGAATCCGAGGGCGACCAGCGAATAAAGAACGCCGGTCAGCAGGCCACCGATCAACACTTCGAGGAAGAAACCCATCGCCTGGACCTCAGTGACTGACGCCGAGATAGGCGGAGATCACCGCCTCGTTCTTCTTGATCTCGTCGGGCTGGCCGTCGCCGATCTTCTTGCCGTAGTCGAGCACGACGACGCGGTCGGAGATGTCCATGACCACGCCCATGTCGTGTTCGATCAGGCAGATCGTCGTGCCGAACTCGTCGTTCACGTCGAGCACGAAGCGGCACATGTCCTGCTTCTCCTCGATGTTCATGCCGGCCATCGGCTCGTCCAGCAGCAGCAGCTCGGGCTGTGCCGCCAGGGCGCGGCCGAGTTCGACGCGCTTCTGCAGGCCGTAGGGCAGCCGTCCGACCGGCGTCTTGCGGATGTGCTGGATCTCGAGGAAGTCGATGATGCGCTCGACCTCGCGGCGATGCTCGATCTCCTCGCGCCGCGCCGGACCGAGGTGGAGCGCCTGCCACAAAAGGCCGGTCTTCATGCGCAGGTTGCGACCGGTCATGATGTTGTCGAGGGTCGACATGCCCTTGAACAGTGCGATGTTCTGGAAGGTGCGCGCGATGCCCTGCTCGGCCGCCTCGTGCGGTCGCATCTGGCTGCGCCGCACGCCCTTGTAGGTGATGGCGCCCTGCTGCGGATGATAGAAGCCGTTGATGCAGTTCAGCATCGACGACTTGCCCGCGCCGTTGGGGCCGATGATGGCGCGAATCTCGCCCTTGCGGATGTCGAAGCTGATGTCGGTCAACGCCTTCACGCCGCCGAACGACAGGCTGATGTTCTCGACCGACAGCAGCACATCGGGGAAGGAACGCACGCGGACGGTCATCGTGCTCAGCTCGCCTTCTTCAGCGCCGCATGGGGCGCCACGTCGCGGATGCCGACGTCGCCCTCGATGGTGCCCTTGCGGCCGTCCTCGAAGGTGACGTCGACCTTGATGTGGGCGCTCTTCGAGCCGTCATAGAGCGCGTCGACCAACTGCTTGTAGCGTTCGCCGATGAAGCCGCGCCGCACCTTGTTGGTGCGCGTGAGTTCGCCATCGTCGGCCTCGAGCGCCTTGTGCAGGATCAGGAACCGGCGAACCTGTCCGCCGGCCATGCGCGGATCGGCGGCGAGGTCGCGATTGACCTGCTCGATCTCGCCCTGGATCAGGTCGTGGACCTCGGGGCGGGCGGCCAGCTCCTGATAGCTGGCATAGGAGATGTTGCGCCGCTCGGCCCAGTCGCCCACGGCGATCATGTCGATGTTGACGAAGACGGCCACATAGTCGCGACCGTGGCCGAACGCCACCGCTTCGTTGATGTGCGGAAAGAACTTCAGCTTGTTCTCGATGAACTTCGGCGCGAACAGCGTGCCGTCGTTCAGCTTTCCCACGTCCTTGGCGCGGTCGATGATGTGAAGGTGCCCGCGCTCGTCGAGATAGCCCGCGTCGCCGGTGTGCACCCAGCCGTCGGCGGTCTTGGTGTCGTTGGTCGCCTCGGGGTTCTTGAAATATTCCTTGAACACGCCGGGGCTGCGGTAGAGCACCTCGCCCGACTCGGCGATCCTGAGTTCGACCTGGGACACCGGCTTGCCGACTGTTTCGGGAAAGACCTCGCCGTTGGGGTGGATGGTGACGAACACCGAGGCTTCGGTCTGGCCGTAGAGCTGCTTCATGTTGACGCCGAGCGCGCGGAAGAAATTGAAGATCTCCGGCCCGACCGCTTCGCCCGCGGTGTAGGCCACGCGCACCCGGCTCATGCCCAGCGTGTTCTTGAGCGGTCCGTAGATCAGCAGATTGCCCAGCGCGTGAAGCAGCCGGTCGCCCATCGACACCGGCCGACCGTCGAGCAGCTCCGGCCCGACCCGGCGGGCCAGCGTCATGAAGAACTGGAACAGGCGGCGCTTCAGGGCGCCGGCGTCCTCCATCCGGATGGTGACCTGCGTGATCAGGTTCTCCAGCACGCGCGGCGGCGCGAAATAGTAGGTCGGACCGATCTCGCGCAGGTCGGTGAGCACCGTGGCCGACGACTCGGGGCAATTGACCACCAGGCCGACGACGTAGCACTGGGCATAGGAGAAGATGTGGTCGCCCACCCAGGCCATCGGCAGATAGGAGAGAAGCTCGTCGCCTTCCCTAAGTTCATCGAACTCCCCACCGGCGCGGGCCGCCCAGATGAGATTGTCGTAGCTCAGAACGGCGCCCTTGGGCCGGCCGGTCGTGCCCGAGGTGTAGAGCATGATGGCATCGTCCGAGCCGCGGCCCTTGGCGACTTCGGCCGACACGGTCTCGGGCGCGGTCGCCAGCAGCCGGGCGCCGCGCTCCTGGACATCGGCATAGGACATCAGCTGGTCGTAGTGGCGCATGCCGCGCGGGTCGTCGTAGATGACCACGCCGAGCGACGGCACCGTCTTCTGGATCTCCAGCAGCTTGTCGACCTGCTCCTGATTCTCGGCCAGGGCGAAACGGGCGCCGCCGTGATCCACGACATAGGCCAGCTCTGCCGCCACGGAGTCCTGGTAAACCGGCACCGGCACGCCGCCCAGCGACTGCGCCGCGCACATCGCCCAGTACAACCGGGGACGGTTGTCGCCGACCACGATCAGCCGGTCGCCGCGACGAAAGCCGAGATCGGCCAGGCCGGCGGCCAGCAGACGCACCTGCTCGGCGACATGACCCCAACTGTAAGTCTGCCAGATGCCGTATTCCTTGACGCGATAGGCCGGCTTGCCGGCGCCGCGGCGGGCACGGTCCGCCAGCAGCTTGGGAAAAGTATCCCGAGCTTCGGTGCCGGTGTCGGCCGTCGCGGTCGTCATCCCTGCCTCGCGTTCCCTGTGTCGGCTTTTCGTTCGGTCGCTTCTGCGGCGATTTCGTCTTGCAGATAGCCATAGCGCCTTCGAACCGGTCAAGCCAGCACGCGGTCGCGGGCTCCGTGATCCGGCGGTCGAGCCGCATTGACCGTGGCTCCTTGACCTAGAGGGAGACCACCCCGAAAAGGGGCCAATGCCGCTAGAAGACGACTTGGTCGACCTTGGCGACCGCCGGCTGCGGGCGCGCCGCCTCGCGCCGGCGCAGGGCGACGGCCTCGACCGCACGACGCTGGTTTTCCTGCACGAGGGGCTGGGCTGCATCGAGATGTGGCGCGACTTCCCGCAGCGCCTGTGCGACGCCACGCGCTGCAGCGGCATCGTCTACGACCGCACCGGTTACGGCCGCTCCAGTTCCTGGCCGGCCGACCCCGGTGTGCGCTACATGGAGATCGAGGCCGATGACGTCCTGCCGCGCCTGCTCGCCCGCCTCGGCATCGAGGACTGCGTGCTGGTGGGACACAGCGATGGCGGCACGATCGCCCTCAACTACGCCGCCGCCGACCCCGAGCCGCTGCGCGCTGTGGTGACGCTGGCCGCGCACGCCCTCAACGAACCGATCTGCGTCGACAGCATCCGGCGTGCCCGCGAGGCCTTCGCGGCGGGGGACCTGCGCGAGCGGCTGGCGCGGCATCACGGCGACAATGTCGACGGCTGCTTTCGCCTGTGGTCAGACGCGTGGCTGGCCCCGGGCTTCGAGCCGATGGACGCCGCCGGCCGGCTGCCCGGCGTCCTCGTCCCCGTGCAGGCGATCCAGGGCGAGGACGACGACTACGGCAGCGAACTGCAGCTCGGTGTCATCGCGGGCAAGGTCGGCGGCTACTGCGAGACCCGTCTGGTGCCGGATTGCGGCCACGCCCCGCACCTGCAGCAACCGGCCTATGTGCTGGCCGAGATCACCCGCTTCGTCGCGCCGCTGGCGGTCATCAGCTGATGGCCGTCGCCTGATGGTCGTCGGCTGATGGGGCACGCCGGCTGCTAGAGCCGCTTCAGCTCGCTCGAGGCCGCCCAGTTGAGTTCGGACACCGTCGGACAGCGCGCCTGGGCGAGCTGGAGCTGATCGCGGGCGCGCTGCTTGTCGCCGCGGCGAATGGCGTCCATGCCGAGAAAGAAGGCGGTCGGGCACTTGCCGTTGCTGCGCTTGGCCGCCTCGTCGGATTCGGCCGCGACCTCCAGCTCGCCGGCGGGCAGCTTGCCCAGCAGGAACTTGGCGATCGGCCCCGGCCATGCGTCGAGGTTTTCGCTGCCGAGGTCCTTCGCGAGGGCGGCGCGGGCGTCGCGCTTGGCGCGCACCTGGGCCGCGTAACGCCACAACAGCGGAGTCAGCCGGGTCTTCAGCGTGGTGCGGCCGGCCAGCGAGGCCTCGAAATCGCCCGCGGCCTGCGCATACTGCCCGAGGTTGAAGTGGGCATGGCCACGGGCGTACAGCGCCGCAATCCGGTCGCCGTCCGCCGAGGCGCCCGCGACGGCGCCGTCGAGCAGGACGAGCGCCCGCTGGAAGTCGGCGAGCTGCATGTAGACCTTGGCCTGGCCGATCGCCAGCCAGGAGTCGCCGGGCTTGCGCTGCAGGCCGTGGTCGAGGGTGCGCAACGCCGCCGCGCGGTCGCCGCCGCCGGCCAGTTCGGGGACGATGCTCGACAGCACCAGCGGCCAGGCGCCGGGCAGCACCTTGCCGAGTTCCGTGACGTCCTTCTGGCTGTCGGCCTCGCGGCCGAACCGGCTGAGCTGATAGGCGCGGATGCTGAGATAGAGCGAGCGATCGAAGGCCGAGAGCTTGGAGGTCGCGAGGATCTTGTCGAGCGCCTCCAGCGTGGCATTCCGGGTGTTGGACGGGATGCCGGGGCCGCCGAACAGGCCGGACCCGCCGCCCCCGGAGCGCTGCTCGAACTCGCGCGCCGTGGGATCCCACTCAGCCGCATCGCGCTGCGCCGACGCCTCGGCCGACATCGCCGCGAGGGCCGCAAAAGCCCCTAATGCCTTCACCAATACCCTACGCATCGGCGCAATCTGGCACATGGGCCGGCCGGCCGCATCCGCCGATTGCCTGCGCCGGTCCGTGCCCCTATTTTGCCTGCCATCCGTTCAAACCGACCTTCAGGAGTTCTCCAAATGGCCGCCGCGCACCCCAACAGCTTCAAGGCCCGCAAGACGCTGAAGGTCGGCGGCAAGACCTACACCTATTTCAGCCTTAAGGCGGTCGAGAAGCAGATCGGCGACATCAGCCGCCTGCCCTTCTCGCTGCGCGTGCTGCTCGAGAATCTCGTCCGCCACGAGGACGGCACCACCGTCAAGAAGGACGACATCGCGGCCTTCGCGACCTGGCTGAAGAACGGCGGCAAGTCGGCCAAGGAGATCAACTTCCGCCCGGCGCGCGTGCTGATGCAGGATTTCACCGGCGTGCCCGCAGTGGTCGATCTGGCGGCGATGCGCGACGCCATGGGTAAGCTGGGCGGCGACGCCCGCAAGATCAACCCGCTGGTCCCGGTCGATCTCGTGATCGACCATTCGGTGATCGTCGACAATTTCGGCAACTCGAGCGCCTTCGGCGCCAACGTCAAGCTCGAGTACGAGCGCAACCTCGAGCGCTACCAGTTCCTGCGCTGGGGCCAGATGGCGTTCGACAATTTCCGCGTCGTGCCGCCCGGCACCGGTATCTGCCACCAGGTGAACCTCGAATACCTGGCGCAGGTCGTGTGGACCCGCAAGGACGGCAAGGAGACCGTCGCCTACCCCGACACGCTGGTCGGTACCGACAGCCACACCACCATGGTCAACGGCCTTTCGGTGCTGGGCTGGGGCGTGGGCGGCATCGAGGCCGAGGCGGCCATGCTCGGCCAAGCGCTGCCGATGGTGATTCCCGACGTCGTGGGCTTCAAGCTCACCGGCAAGCTGCGCGAGGGCACGACCGCGACCGATCTCGTGCTCACGGTCACGCAGATGCTGCGCAAGAAGGGCGTGGTCGGCAAGTTCGTCGAGTTCTACGGCGACGGCCTAAAAGACCTGCCGCTCGCCAACCGCGCGACCATCGCCAACATGGCGCCGGAATACGGCGCCACCTGCGGCTTCTTCCCGACCGACGGCATCACGCTCGGTTATCTCAAGACGACCAACCGCGGCCCGGCGGCCAAGCTCACAGAGGCCTACGCCAAGAAGCAGGGCCTGTGGCGCAGCGGCAAGACGGCCGATCCGATCTTCACCGACACGCTCAGCCTCGACCTCGGCGACGTCGAGCCGAGCCTGGCCGGCCCCAAGCGCCCGCAGGACCGCGTGGCGCTGAGCCAGGCGGCGCAGCAGTTCGTCGCCAACATGACCAAGGAGTTCGACCGCAAGGACGACGGCAAGCGCATCAAGGCGCCCGGCGCCGACTACGACCTCGGCCACGGCGACGTGGTGATCGCCGCCATCACCTCCTGCACCAACACCTCCAACCCCTACGTCATGCTGGGTGCCGGCCTGATCGCGCGCAACGCGGTCAAGCACGGCCTCAAGGTCAAGCCCTGGGTGAAGACCTCGCTGGCGCCGGGCTCGCAGGTCGTGACCGAGTATCTCGAGGCGTCCGGCCTGCAGAAGGACCTCAACAAGATCGGCTACAACCTGGTGGGCTACGGCTGCACGAGTTGCATCGGCAACTCGGGGCCGCTGCCCGATCCGGTGACCAAGGCGATCGGCGACGGCGATCTCGTGGTCTGCTCGGTGCTGTCGGGCAACCGCAACTTCGAGGGCCG
This sequence comes from Reyranella sp., assembly GCA_019745575.1. Taxonomy (GTDB): domain Bacteria; phylum Pseudomonadota; class Alphaproteobacteria; order Reyranellales; family Reyranellaceae; genus Reyranella. Next base: position 49,739 of record JAIETA010000125.1, read on the forward strand.
CGTCAATCCGCTGACCCGCGCCAACTATCTCGCCTCGCCGATGCTGGTGGTGGTCTATGCGCTGGCCGGCTCGATGAAGATCGACATCACCAAGGACCCGATCGGCACCGGCAAGGGCGGCAAGCCGGTCTATCTGAAGGACCTCTGGCCCTCGAACATGGAGGTCCAGAAGGTGGTCGACAAGTTCGTCACCACCAAGGCCTTCAAGAAGCGCTACGCCGACGTCTTCAAGGGCGACAAGTTCTGGCGCAGCATCAAGACCAAGCCCAGCCTGACCTATGCCTGGGACGACAAGTCGACCTACGTGCGCAATCCGCCGTACTTCGACGGCATGGGCAAGACCCCGGGCGCGATCGGCAACATCTCGGGCGCCCGACCGCTCGGCCAGTTCGGCGATTCGATCACGACCGACCACATCTCGCCGGCGGGCTCGATCAAGAAGGACAGCCCGGCCGGCAAGTACCTGATGGAGCAGGGCGTGGCCGCGCCGGACTTCAACCAGTACGGCACGCGCCGCGGCAACCACGAGGTGATGATGCGCGGCACCTTCGCCAACATCCGTCTCAAGAACGAGATGGTGCCCGGCGTCGAGGGTGGCTTCACCCATCACTGGCAGTCGGACCAGGCCGAACCGATCTTCGACGTGGCGATGCGCTACCGCAAGGAGCACACGCCGCAGATCCTGATCGCCGGCAAGGAATACGGTACCGGCAGCTCGCGCGACTGGGCCGCCAAGGGCGTCAACCTGCTGGGCGTCAAGGCCGTGGTGTGCGAGACGTTCGAGCGCATCCACCGCTCCAACCTGGTCGGCATGGGCGTGCTGCCGCTCCAGTTCAAGGACGGCATGACGCGCAAGACGCTGAACCTGGTCGGCACCGAGAGCTTCGACGTCGGCGGCATCGACGGCGGGCTGAAACCCGGCATGGACGTGCCCCTCACCATCCATCGCCGCGACGGCACCAGCGAGAAGATCGTGCTGACCTGCCGGATCGATACCGCCGAGGAGATCGAGTACTTCAAGAACGGCGGCGTGCTGCACTACGTGCTGCGCAATCTCGCGCAGGCGGCCTGACGCCGGGCCGACCATGGCGACGGGGCTTGCAGGTCATGCCGTCGCCATGGCCCGCAACAACATCTGGTCGAACCACCGCCTGCTCACGGCCTGCAAGCCGCTGACGCAAGCGGAGTTCGCCGAGGCGCGCACGAGCTTCTTCCCCTCGCTGCGCGCCACGCTGAACCACATCCTCTGGGTCGATACCTACTACATCGACGCGCTGCTGCGCGATCCGACGGTGCTCGACCGATACCACGACCCGCAGCCCGATTTCCCGGACGCCGCCGCGCTGCACGCCGCGCAGATCGCGAGCGACCGCCGCCTGCTGGCGTTCTGCGAGCGCCAGACCGAAGCCTCGCTTGCCGACACGATCGTGTTGCCGCGGCCCAACCGCAAGCCGCCGCCCACCACCGTGATCTCCGTGCTCGAGCACCTGTTCCAGCACCAGACACACCATCGCGGCCAGGCGCACGCCATGCTGGCCGGCACTCGGGTGAAGCCGCCGCAGCTCGACGAATTCTTCCTCGCGGGCGAACAGCATCTGCGGCGCGACGAGCTGCTCGAGCTGGGGCTGGAACCGAGCTGATGCGCCTGCGGTCGTCCTTCGCCGGCGCCGCCATCGAGGTCAGCGATCTGGCGCGCTCCGTGGCGTTCCATCGCCTGTGGCTGCCGATGCTGGGCTTCCGCCGCGTGTGGACCAATCCCGACCGGGTGATGTGGTCGCGCGGCTACGACCATTTCGTCATGCGCCAGGCCAAGGACGGCGTGTCCTACGGGCCCGGCGCGCTGTGGCTTGCCGTGTCGGCGGAAAGCCGCGCCCAGGTCGATCAGGTCTTCGCCGAACTGCGCGAGGCCGGCGCGGAGATCCTCCAGCCGCCGCGCGAGTTCGACTATTTCGCGCCAGGCTATTACTCGGTGGGCTTCCGCGACCCCGACGGCGTGCCGATCGAAGTCGTCCACCGCTGGGACGAACTGCCCGATCTGGCCGACGCCGAGGCGGTGCGGGTGCCCGGCCACGGCGTCAGCCTCGGCGGCTACTTCTTCAAGCCCCAGGCCGGCACGCCGCCCCATCCCGCCCTGATCCTGCTGCACGGCTTCGCCGGCCACGCCCACAACATGGCGGGCCTGGCGCGCGCCGCCTCGGCCAACGGCTACGCGGCGCTCGCCCTGTCGCTGCGCGGCTGGCTGGGGTCCGAGGGCGAGAGCGACCAGGGCCTGCGCCAGCCGCTCGACGTCCTGGCCGCGATCGACTGGCTGGCCAAGCGGCCGCTGGTCGACCGCGACCGCCTGGGACTGGTCGGCGCCTCGATGGGCGGCCAGGTGGCGCTGCTCACCGCCGCCCACAAGCCGCCGGTGAAGGCGGTTGCGTCGTTCTTCGCGCCGACCGACCTCGCGCGCTGGCGCGAGGCCAACCCGTTCATCCGCGACTATCTCGACGATCTGTGCGGGCCGGAGGGACTGCCGGTGCGCTCGCCCATCCTGCGCGTGGCGCAGATCGACGCGCCGGTCCTGCTGATCCACGGCGACCGCGACGAGAACGTGCCGGTAGCGCAAACGCTGGCCATGGCCGAGGCGCTGCGCGGCCACGGCAAGGATGTCGAAGCCTTCGTCATCCAGGGCGCCAGCCACTACTTCAACGAACAGCAGAATGCCATCGCACGGCGAAAGCTGTTCGACTTCCTGCGCCGCCACCTCACCCTGGCCTAGCGGGACCAGCCGACCACCGCTAGGTTCGTGGCCGCCATAGAGAGATCGGGAACAAGCGACATGCGTGTGTCAGAAGCCATCAATTCGCGCCGCTCCATGCGGGTCTTCAAGCCTGACCCGGTGTCGAAGGCCGATGTCGAATGGATCGTGACCACCGCCAACCGCGCCGCCTCCAACGGCAACCTGCAGCCGTGGAAACTCCACATCACCATGGGCAAGGCGCGGCAGCGCCTGTCGGCGGCGATCCTGAGGGCGATGGACGAGGGCGATGCCGGGCCCGGCGCGGAGTACGACGTCTATCCGAAGGAATTCACGCCGGTCTACGACGCCCGCCGCAAGCTGGTCGGCAAGCAGCTCTACACCCTGCTCGGCGTGCCGCGCGGCGACGCCGCCGGCATGCTGAAGCA
>JAIETA010000008.1 GCA_019745575.1 Reyranella sp.
GAGGCGGGCTTGCTGGTGCAGACCGGCGATAACGTCCGCGAGCCGCAGAACCGCCGCGTCGAGATCGTCATCCAGTAGGACGGCTCGAAGCGTCAGTCTTCGCCTAAAAGTCTCAAGGGACGGCCGGGTAAATCCCGGCCGTTTCTTTTTTCGGGCCGGCTATTCCGCCGGGCCCGTGCTTTTCGGGTTGGCGCGGCCGGGAGCGGCCTCTATATCCGGGCGCAGGAGAACGCATTCATGTCGCAAGTATTGATGCCCAAGGCGACCGCCGTCTGGCTGGTCGAGAACACGACCCTAACCTTCGATCAGATCTCGGCCTTCACCGGCCTGCATCCGCTCGAGGTCCAGGCGATCGCCGACGGCGAGGTGGCGGGCGGGATGACCGGGTTCGACCCCACGACCAACGGCCAGCTCACCAAGGAAGAGATCAAGCGCGCCGAGGCCGACCCCGAGGCGCGGCTGAAGCTCACGCCGCGTGACGTGCCGATGCCGGTCGCCCGCTCCAAGGGGCCGCGTTACACGCCGGTGGCCAAGCGGCAGGACCGGCCCGACGCCATCGCCTGGCTGCTCAAGGTCCATCCCGAGCTGCAGGATTCGCAGGTCGCCAAGCTCGTCGGTTCGACCAAGAGCACCGTCCAGTCGGTGCGCGACCGCTCGCACTGGAACATGCAGAACGTCCGGCCGCGCGATCCGGTCACGCTGGGCTTGTGCATGCTGAAGGACCTCAACGACGCCGTCGACAAGGCGCGCCGCAAGGCCGCCCGCGAGGATGCGGCCAGGAAGAAGGCGCAGGCCAAGGCCGGTGCGGACAAGGAGTCGGCCAAGGCCGCCGCCCTCGATCCGGCCGAAGCCGACCAGCCCGACCTCGGCGAAGCGTCACAAGGCTGACGCCTCCGCCAACTTCGCGCTCGCCTTCCCGCGCGAAGATCGGCAGACTGCCGCCAGGTTGAACGGCGCCGGCAGCGCGCCGACCGACAAATGCGTGGAGGAGGGAACATCATGACTCGACTGACGGGAGCTATTTTCGCGGCCGGCACATTCCTGGCCCTCGCGCTGGCGGGCGGCGCCGGTGCGCAGCAGGCCGCGACCGAACTTCGCTATACCACCGGCGCGCCGGAGAAGACGCCGTGGGTGACGCCGCAGCTGCGCCGCTTCGAGCAGGACATTGTCGAGGAGAGCGGCGGCAAGCTCAAGATTTCGTCGTTCATCAACGCCCAGCTCGGCAACGAGCAGGATACGGTGCAGCAGGTGGCGCGCGGCCGCATCGACATGGGCGGCTTCTCCAACGGCGCCGTGGCGCTGCTGGCCCCCGAACTGGCGCTGCTCGGCCTGCCGTTCTTCTTCAAGTCGACCGCCGAGCAGGATTGCACGGTCGACGCTATGACCAAGCCGGTCTCGGACCTGCTGGCCAAGAAGGGCGTGAAGTTCCTCGGCTGGACCGAGGTCGGCACCGCCGACATCGTCGGCAAGAAGCCGTTCCTCGTGCCGGCCGACGTCAAGGGACTGAAGGCCGCTTCGGCCGCCAACAAGGTGTCGGCGACGATGTGGGCGACGCTGGGCGCCAACCCGACGCCGATCGGCATCACCGAAATCGCCTCGGCCTTCCAGACCGGACTCACGGACGTCAACTCGACGGTCGTGACCTTCTACCTGCCGTCGGGCCTGGCCAAGGTGGCGCCCGTGCTGTCGCGCGTCGAACTCGCGGACGCGCCGGGCATCATCCTCATCAACAAGGGTGTCTACGACAAGCTGCCGGCCGCCGAGCGCGCCGCGCTCGACAAGGCGGTCGCCCGCCGCAGCGCCACGCAGTTGCGCCAGGAGATCCGCGGCTTCGAGGCCGCGCTGCGCGACATGCATGTGAAGGCCGGCGGCACCATCGCCACGCCGACGCCCGAGCAGCGCGAGCTGTGGCGCAAGGCGCTGCAGCCGGCCTGGCCCAAGATGGTGCAGGAGGTGGGCGGCGACGCTCCGAACTTCTACAAGCAGATGGAAGCCGCCCGCGCGAGTTGCGACAAGAAGAGCTAAGCGCGTTCCGTGACCGACACGCCGATGGCAGCCGCGCCGCCCGCCGCGGTGCGGATGCTGGCGGTCTGGCACCGTGTCGAGTGCTGGCTCGCCGTCGTGTGCTTCTCGTTCATTGCGGTGATCCTCGTTCTCGACGTCCTGGGCCGCGAGGCGCTGGCGCCCTTCCTGAATTTGATCGGCGTTGACATCGGACCGACCGGCATCTTCGCGTCGCAACGCTTTGCGATCTATGCCCTGGTCGTCGGCAGCTTTGCCGGTATCGGCATCGCCACTGCCACCGGCAGCCATCTGGTGCCGCGTGTCGCCTTCGGCTGGGTGCCGAAGGCGTTCGGTCCGACGATGGATCGGATCGCCGATCTGTTCACCGGCTGCTTCCTGGTCGCCGTCGCCTACTACGGCGTCAAGTTCGTCGAAGTGACCTACAGCATCGACCTGCGCGCGCCCGTCCTCGACTGGGTGGTGTGGCCGTTCCAGATCGCCATTCCGCTCGGCTTCTTCTCAGCCGCCTGCCGCTACTTCATCTATGCGGTCTGGCCGGCACTCAGGCCCCAGCTGCCGGAGTTCCAGGAGTGAACACGGTCCTCCTTCTTGGCATCGTTGGGCTGCTGCTTTTCCTGCGCCAGCCGCTGCTCGTCATCCTGCTGTCGGCGACCGCCTTCATCCATCTCGTCTGGGGCAAGGGCGACCTCGAGTACATCGTCGAGGACATGTGGATCGGCCTCGACAAGGAACTGATCCTGTCGATTCCGCTGTTCATCCTGTGCGGCAATGTCATGACGCGCGGCTCGATCGCCCAGCGCCTGATCAACCTTTTGGCGGCGATCACGCGACCGTTGCCGGGCGGCATGGCCGTGGCCTGCGTGCTGGCCTGCGCCGTGTTCGCCGCCATCTCCGGCTCGTCGATCGTCACCATGCTGGCGATCGGATCGGTGATGTTCCCGGCGATGCGGCAGGCCGGCTACGATCTCAAGTTCACCCTGGGCGCCATCATGTCGGGCGGAACGCTCGGCATCATCATCCCGCCGTCGATCCCGATGATCATCTATGGTCTCGTCACCGAGACGTCGATCGTCGACCTGTTCGCCGCGGGCTTCGGGCCCGGCATCCTGCTGACGGTGGCGATGTCGGCCTACGCCATCTGGTTCAACCGCAAACGTCCCGCCGAATCCTTCAGTGTCGACGAGTTTATGACGGCTTTCGCGCGCGGCATCTGGGCGCTGATGATGCCGGTGATCATGCTGGGCGGCATCTACAGCGGCTTTTTCACCGCCACCGAGGCCGCCGCCGTGGCGCTGGCCTACGCCATGGTCGTCGAGATCTTCGTGCACAAGGAGCTGAAGTTCCGCGACTTCTACAATGTCGTGCTCGAGGCCTCAAAGCTCGGCGGCTCGCTGTTTCCCGTGCTGGCCGTGGCGCTCAGCCTCAACATCATCCTGATCGAGCACCGCGTCCCGCAGGGCATGGTGGCCTTCATGCAGGGCTACATCGACAGCCCGGTGATGTTCATGCTGATCATCAACGTCCTGCTGCTGATCGTCGGCTGCCTGATGACCACTGGCGAGGCCATTCTGGTGCTGGCGCCGCTGCTGGCGCCGGTCGCCGCCGCCTACGGCTACGACAAGGTGCTGTTCGGCGTGATCATGATCCTGAACCTCGAGATCGGCTATCTGACGCCGCCGGTCGGGCTCAACCTGATCGTGGCGATGAGCGCCTTCAAACAGCCGTTCGGCCTGCTGTGCCGCGCGGCCATCCCGTTCATCCTGATCATGATGGTCTGCCTGTTCATCGTCGTCTGGCAGCCCTGGATCGCGATGTATTTCGTGGACGGCAGGCTCTGGAACTGAGCTAGACCGTCATCATCACCTTGCCGACATGATCGGCGCGCTCCAGCTCGGCGTGCGCCGCCGCGGCCTCGCGCAGCGGGAAGGTCTTGTAGATGATGGGCTTCACCTGGCTGCTTTCGAGCAGCGGCCAGACCTTGTCCTTGAGGCCCTGCGCCATGCGGGCCTTGTTGGCGACGCTCTGCGGCCGGAGCGTCGAGCCGGTGAGGGTAAGGCGATTGACCATCAGGATTCCGGCGCTGATCGTGGCGACAGGTCCGAGTTGGACGGCGATCACGACGCAGCGGCCGTCCTGCTTCAAGAGCTGGAGGTTCTTCGGCAGATAGTCGCCGGCCACCATGTCGAGCACGACGTCGACGCCGCCTGACAGCTTCTTCACCTCGGCCGCCCAGTCGTTGTCCTTGTAGAGCACGGCATGATCGGCGCCGAGTGCCGTCACGGCCGCCGCCTTCTCGGGGCTGCGCACGGTCGTGAAGACAGTGGCGCCAAAAGCCTTGGCGAGCTGGATCGCCGTCGTTCCGATGCCGCTGGCCCCGCCATGGATCAGCACCGCCTCGCCCGACTTGAGCTGGCCGCGCTCGAAGAGGTTGTGCCAGACGGTGAAGTAGTTCTCGGGCAGTGCCGCGGCCCGCAGCATGTCGAAGCCCTTGGGCACCGGCAGGCACTGCGGCGCGGGCGTGGTGCAGTATTCGGCGTAGGAGCCACCCGGTGTCAGCGCACAGACAGGGTCGCCCACCTTCCAGCCGGTGACGCCCTCGCCGACGGCTGCGACGGTGCCGGCGGCCTCGAGGCCCGGCAGGTCGGAAGCGCCCGGCGGCGGCGGGTAGAGGCCAGCGCGCTGAGCAATGTCGGGTCGGTTGACGGCCGTCGCCGCGACCTTGATCAGGATCTCACCGGCCTTGGGAACGGGCAGCGGCCGCGTCGCCGGCACCAGCACTTCCGGCCCGCCCGGCTTGCTGATCTCGACGCAGGTCATGGTTGCGGGAAGAGCGCTCATGGTCGGCCTTTCGAAGGGATGGGAGCAATGCTACGTCTCCCTTAGACGCTTCCGCGGAGCCGCGCCATGGCCTTTGAGTTGGACGATCTCGATCCCCGGCAGAAGAAAACGCAACGCCTGAATCTCGACCCGCTGTCGATCGAGGAGCTTCGGGAGTATGTCGAAGCCTTGAAAGCCGAGATCGACCGGGTCGACGAGAAGATCAAGGCCAAGCAGAGCCATGCCGCCGCCGCCGCGTCGTTTTTCAAGAAGTGAGGGCCGTCGTGGTCGATGCCAAGTTCCTGAGGCCCGATACGCTGGCGTTGCACGCCGGCCAGCATCCCGATCCCGTCACCGGGGCACGGGCCGTGCCGATCTACCAGACGACGTCGTTCGTCTTTCGCGATGTCGACCATGCCGCCAGCCTGTTCAACCTGGAGGTCGGTGGCCACATCTATAGCCGTATCTCCAATCCGACCGTGGCCGTGTTCGAGGAGCGGGTCGCGGCGATGGAGGAGGGATCGGGGGCACTCGCCACGTCGAGCGGTCAGGCGGCGCTTCACATCGCCATTGCCACCCTGATGGGCGCCGGCGGCCACATCGTCGCCTCGACGTCGCTTTACGGCGGCACGCGCAACATGCTGGCGTTGACGCTGCCGCGCTTCGGCATCTCCACGACCTTCGTCCAGCCGAACGACCATGACGGCTTTGCCCGCGCGATCCGTCCGGAAACGCGGCTGGTATTGGGCGAGACCATTGGCAATCCGGGCGGCGAGGTACTCGATATACCGGCCATCGCGGCGATCGCCCATGCCGCCGGCGTGCCGCTCATGATCGACAACACCTTCGCCTCGCCGATCCTCTGCCGGCCGCTGACGCTCGGCGCCGACATCGTCTTTCATTCTGCCACCAAGTTCATCGGTGGCCACGGCGTGGCGATCGGCGGCGTGATCGTCGAATCGGGTCGCTTCGACTGGGAACGCTCCGGCAAGTTCCCGACTCTGACCGAGCCCTACGCGGGCTACCATGGCATCGACTTCGCCGAGGAGTTCGGCCCGCACGCCTTCATCATGCGGGCGCGGACCGAGGGCGTGCGCGATTTCGGTTGCTGCATGGCGCCGCAGACGGCGTTCTATCTGCTGCAGGGGCTGGAGACGTTGCCGCTGCGCGTCGCCCGGCACGTGGAGAACGCCCGCAAGGTTATGGCTTTTCTGAAGACCAATCCGGCGGTCGAGCGGATTGCCTCGCCGGAACTGCCCGGCCATCCCGACCATGCGCTGGCACAGAGACTGCTGCCCAAAGGCACCGGATCGATCTTCAGCTTCGACATCAAGGGCGGTCGCGACGCCGGCCGCCGGTTCATCGAGCGGCTAAAGCTCTTCTCCCATCTCGCCAACGTGGGCGACGCCAAGTCGCTGGTCATCCACCCGGCGACGACCACGCACGCCCAGCTCGACGCAGAAGCCCTGAAACAGGCCGGCATCGGCGAGGGCATGATCCGGCTCTCGGTCGGCCTGGAGGACCCGGACGATCTGCTGGACGATCTCGGGCAGGCGCTGCGCGCCGCACACAAGGCCTGACCATGAAACTCACAGTCGACGGCCGCGCCGTTTTTGCCACGACGGGCGGTGCTGCCTTCGATCCGGCGCGGCCGACGGTCGTCTTTCTTCATGGCGCCGGTTTCGACCGCACGGTCTGGCGCCTTCAGAGCCGCTGGTTCGCCCACCATGGCCGGAGCGTGCTCGCCGTCGATTTTCCCGGCCACGGCTGGTCCGACGGGCCGGCGCTGGCCGGTATCGCCGCCATGGCCGACTGGGTCGCCAAGGTGATCGAGGCCGCCGGGCTGGAAACGGCGGCGCTGGTTGGTCACTCGATGGGCGCTCTTGTGGCGCTCGACGCAGCGGCGCGCCATGCCGGCAAGGTACGCGCTCTGGCACTCTGCGGCGTCGCAACGGAGATGCCGGTGCATCCGGAGATGCTGGAATCCGCCAGCGCCGGCACGCTCAAGGTCCAGCAACTGATGACCTTCTGGGGATTGGGCAACGCGTTGCACAAGGGCGGTATGGTCTCGCCGGGCCTGTGGCTGCGGGCCGAGTCGCTGGCCATCTTGTCGGCCAACAAGCCGGGCGTCATCCACACCGACCTGGCCGCCTGCAACGTCTACAAGGACGCGCTGGCACGCGCTGGCGAGGTGAAGTGTCCAACGGCGTTGGTGCTGGGCGACAGCGATCTGATGACGCCTGCCGCCAAGGCCAAGGCCCTGGCCGCAGCCATCCCCGGCGCCAGGATCACCGTGATCGCCGACTGCGGGCACTTCATGATGGTCGAACGGCCCGACGAGACTCTGGAGGCATTGAAAGCCTGTGTCTGAGCGCGTTGCCCAGTCAAGAGTGGCGCTCGTCACCGGCTCGACCTCGGGCATCGGTGAGGCCATCGCCCGGCGCCTGGCCCGCGACGGCTACCGTCTGGCGGTGCATGGCCGCCGGTCGGCCGACGCCGGGGCCAAGCTCGCGGCCGAGCTGCCGGGCGCCAGTCACCACCAGGCGGATCTCGCCGATGTGGCGCGCGCCGGCGAACTGGTGCGGGCCGTGATTGCCCATCACGGCCGCCTCGACGTGCTGGTGAACAATGCCGGCGAGGCGGCACGGTTTCCGCACGCCGACCTCAAGGCCGCGACGCCCGAAGTCTGGCGACGCATGATGGACGTCAACCTGATCGCGCCCTGGATGCTGATCGCCGAGGCCGAAGTGGCGCTGCGGCAATCGGCGGAGAGCGGCCGGCCGGCCGCCATCGTCAACATCGGCACCCATGCCGCAGTGCGACCCAAGGGCTCGTCGATCCCCTATGCCGCCGCCAAGGCCGCCCTGCATCATACCACGCGCCTGCTCGCCCTGACGCTCGGCCCCGCCATCCGGGTCAACTGCGTGGCGCCGGGCCTTGTCGACACACCGATGAGCGCCGGCTGGGAAGCGGCCTATGAACTGTGGAACACCCGATCGCCGATGAGGCGTCCGGCCCGGCCGGAGGATATTGCCGATCTGGTGGCCGCCCTCGTCGCCAACGACTACGTTACCGGAGAGATCGTCATCGCCGACGGTGGGTTGAACCTCACCTAGCCAGACACGGAGGAAGCCATGAACGTCCAGACCTTGCCGCCCGGCTACAAGACCGCGCCGTGGACTCCGCCGGAGAAGATCACCGGCGCCATGCTCGCCGAGGCGTCGGCCAAGTTGATCGAGCTGCTGCGCATCCGCACCAACCCGATCGGCATGCGCCTGTTCGAGGACCCGAAAGACATGGAGAAGATCCAGGGCCTGCGCAGGCCGACCGAGGGTTTCAAGTTCACCATGTGCCAGATGGTGACGCAGTCGCGCTGGTACGGCTTCACCCTCGGCATCACCGTCGACAATACCCGCGGCGGTAATTGCGGTGGCGTGGTCGGCCTCAATCATCCCGGCGAGGGGTTCCTGTCGGGCGATCACATGAACGGCGTCTGGTTCGGCAACAAGGAGGCCTCGGCCGCGCATCAGGCGCAGATGCCGCGTGTGCCGGACGGCAAGTACAATGGCCTGGTCGTCTCGCCGCTGCGTTCGGCCCGGCTCGACCCGCCGGACATCTGCATGTTCTACGGCACGCCGGGGCAAATGATCTATTTCATCAACGGCCTGCAGTATCACCGCTATCGTCGTTACGATTTCACGGTCACCGGCGAGAGTGCCTGTGCCGACTCGTGGGGCCGAGCGCTGGCGACCCGCCAGACCTCGCTGTCGCTGCCCTGCTTCGCCGAGCGTCGCTATGGCGGCGTGGCCGACGACGAGCTGCTGATGGCCTGCCCGCCGGACGAGTTCCTGCGAGCCATCGAGGGCATGGGGCATCTCGGCAAGAACGGGCTGCGCTATCCGTTCCCGCCCTACGGCGCGGTCATGGACCCGGCGCTCGGCATGGCCAAGAGCTACAGTTGAGATGCTCTACGTCGTCGCTTGGCCGGTTCTGGCCGAGGCCGATGACGTCGCCTTGAGGCGCCTGCGCGCGCAGTATCACCCCACGCAGGCGGACATGATCGGTCCGCATTTCACGCTGGTGTTCGGCGTGCCGCTCGAGCATGAGGTGGCATTGCGCGCGGCGCTGGAGGCGGTCGAGCGCCGGCCGTTCTGGTTCATGATCGACCGCATCGTGCGCAACGATCTCCATCTTTTCGCCGAGCCGTCCGACGGTGCCGCGGAACTGACCGAATTGTACGAGACTCTCAACTCGGTGCCGGGGACCATACCTTTTCAGCCGCACATCACGCTGGGCCTGTTCAGCCACGCCGCCGAGGCGGAGCAGGTGGCGCGCATCGTCGGCCGCCAGCATCTGCCGATCCGCGGCCGGATCGCGGAGCTCGCGCTGCTGCGCCTAGAGGGTGAAAGGGTCGACACCCTCGCCACCCGCCGCCTCGCTGCATGAAGACGCCACGCCGGTTGGCGATCGGCTTGGCTGTCGCGGTGGCGCTGGTCCTGACGTTCGGCCGGCCGGTGACGTGGGTGCAGGCGGCACTGGTCATGTGGGATGTGGCCGCCGGTGGCGCGCCGACCCTGTGGCAGGAGGTCACCGATCCGCCGCGCGAGTATCCGACGCGTTGGGAGAGCGGAGAAGGCGATCTCTATCTGCCGGCCGGCGGCGTGCGGGCGGCCATGGTGCTGGTACCCGGTGCCGCCGTGCTGGGCCGCGACGAGCCGCGGCTGCAGGCGCTGGCCCGTACCTTCGCCCGCGCGGGCTTTGCCGTGCTTGTGCCCGAACTGCCCGAGGTGCGTCAGCTCACGCTGTCGCGGGCCGATGGCGAGCGGGTGGCAGGCGCGCTGCGGCAGCTGCATAAGTGGCAACCGGACGCCCCGCTTGGCGTGGCGGCCATCTCCTATGCCGTCGGGCCGGCGATCATCGCCGCCCTGGAGGCCGACCTCACGCCCCGGATTGCTTTCCTGGTCGGCATCGGCGGCTATCACGACATCACCGCAGCCATCCGGTTCATGACGACCGGCAGCTTCCGTCCGATGGGCGACAGCCGGGAACTCCGGCGTGAACCCAACGCCTACGGCCGCTGGGCGTTCCTTCACGCCAACGCCGGCCGCCTCGACAATGCTGCCGACGCCCGCCTTCTGCAGGAGATCGCGCAACGCCGTTTCCGCGATGCCGAAGCCGATATCGCGCCGCTGGCGGCGTCGCTCGGAGCGCAGGGGCGTGCCGTGCTGGCGGTGGTCGATAACCGCGACCCCGACCTCGTGCCGGCCCTGATCGCGGCGCTGCCGGAGCGCGTCCGTCGCGAAATAGACGGCCTCAACCTCGCGCTTTACGACCTCTCGAAGCTGCGCGGCCGGCTCATCCTGGTTCATGGCCGGAGTGATCCGATGGTACCCTACAGCGAGAGCCAGAGCCTGGCGGCGTCGGCATCGGGCGCTCACGTCTCGCTTTTCCTGATCGACGACATCGGGCACGTCGAATTCAACGCCGTCAACGCGGCCAACGCCTGGACGATGTGGCGGGCCATTGTCGTCCTGTTGGGTGAGCGGCGCTAACGCCAGAGCGGTGGCAGCGGCGGCAGGCGGACGTTGCCGGGGCGCGCCACGATGCCGATCCGGACCAGCGCCTCGCGGACCTCGCGCGGGGCGCGCACCGTCGGTCCGGCGGCGACGCCGACCATCCGGAACAAGCGCTCGGCCAGGCGTTGCCAGCGGTCTTGGTCGTCGGGGTAGTGGCGGACTTCGATCGGGCGGGTCTCGTCAATCCCCGCCTTGGCTTTGGCGATACTGAACGCCAGTTGCAGGCCGCCCAGTTCGTCGACCAGCCCGGCACGCTGGGCATCGACTCCGCTGAAGACCCGGCCACGGGCGGCGGCGTTGAGCCGACCGGCGTCGAGCTTGCGCGCTTCGCCGACCTGACGCGTGAACTCCCGATAGACGGTGTCGAGATCGCGCGAGACGGCGGCGCGCTGCGCCGGCGTCGGCGCCTGGAAGGAGGAGTACATGCCGGCATTGGTGCCGACCGAGAGCCGTTCGACGCGGACACCCAGCGAGGTCAGCAGATCGGAGGCGACCGGCCAGACCGTGAAAACGCCGATCGAGGCCGTGATCGTGGTGGGCTGTGCCACGACGACGTCGGCGCGAACCGCGGCAAGGTAGCCGCCGGAGGCCGCAACATCTCCCATCGAGGCGATCACCGGCTTGCCGCTGGCGCGGGCGCGGCCGACCGCATCGGCGATGGCGTCGGCAGCGGGATAGGTACCGCCCGGCGAGTCGATGCGCAGCACGATGGCGCGTACGTCCTTCGCCCGCGCTGCGGCATCGAGGGCATCGACGATGTCTTCGGAGGCGGCCAGCGAGTCCTCATCGAGGAAGCCGCCTTCCTTGGGTCCGGAGACGATCGGACCGTTCACCCGGATCAGGGCGATCACGTCGCCACGCGGCGTGGGCCGCTCCTCATCGGTGGCGTAATCCGACAGGGAAACGAGGTCGCGCACGGCGCCGGCGCGCTGCCAGACCTCGTCCATGGCGTCGGCGCGATAGCCCAGTCGGTCGACCAGCCCCGCCTCGCGCGCCCGCTCTGCGTCGAATGGCGCCGAGTCGACAAGACGGCGCAGTTGTGCCGGTTCGAGGCGGCGATCGCGGGCGACATCGGCGACGAACTGGCCGAACAGGCTATCGAGGAGCTGCTGCAGGTTTTCGCGGGCCGGCGCGGTATAGCCCGTCTCCAGAAAACTGTCCGGCGCGCTCTTGTACTCGTAGCGCTTGCCGCCCTCGATCTGGACACCGAGCCGGTCCAGGCCGGTCTTAAGGAAGGGCGTCTCGACGGCAATCCCCGCGACGCCGAAGCCGCCGCTCGGCTGCAGCCAGATCTGTTCCAGGGCTGCCGCGAGATAGTAGTCGCCGAAGTGGCTGCCGCCGCTTCCCAGCTGCTCGGCAAAGCCCACGGTGAACTTTCCCTTGCCGCGGAAATACGCGATCGCCTGGCGCAACTCCTGGACACGGGCGAGGCCCGCCTGCTCGTCGCCAACCTCGACGAACAGGCCGACGACCCGCGGATCGTCGGCAGCCTGCCGCAGCAGCTGCACGACGTTGACGATGTCGCGCGAGCCGCGGAACAGGCCGCCATGGAGAAGATCGGTCGATGCCGTCTCCGGCGGCACGCTGCGCAGGTCGAGCGACAGCACCATCGACTTCGGTAGCGGTTTGGGCGCGAACGGTGCGGAGGCCAGCAGGACGGCACCGCCGGCCAGGGCCAGAAGGGTGAGCGTGCCAACGGTGGCGAGAAGGCCAACGATGTAGCGTCGCATGGCTGGTCTCCGTTCAGGTCCTACGATTTGACGAGGTTCGGCCGAAACTTCCCGACGGCATCGAGCATGGCTGACGAGGTGACGTCCAGCCCGTTGTCGCGAACCAGGACGGCCGCGGGCACCCCGCGGATCGGACGCAGGCTGTCATCGAGATTAAACAGAGACAGCCTGAGGTCGGCGGCTACGAAGGTTTCCGGGCGCACGCCGATCTGCAGCTGCGGCCGCAATGCCAGGCGGCGCAGCCGGACCCATTCGATGTCGTCCCATGCGAGGCGGCGGTTGCGACCGAAACCCAGCACGATGCCGTCGCGGTCGATGACAATCTGCGGCCGGCGGTCGACGTAGCGGCTGACGCCGAGAAAAATGTAGTAGGCCATCGCCAGGGCGATGACCGAGAACAATACGAACCGCGGATCGTTGAGCGAAAATGTCGGGGCGTGCTGAGAATTCGTGGCGAAGTGGATGATCGCGCCGACGATCATGGCGACGGCGATCGCCGCCATGCCGAGGTTGTGCAGCGCGCTGTAGCGTGCCTCGACAGATTTCGCGGGCGCCATCGTGCCGCCGTCAGCCGCACTGGGCGCGGTGCCGCATCAGATGATCGGCCAACACGCAGGCGACCATCGCCTCGGCCACCGGCGTGGCGCGGATGCCGACGCAGGGATCGTGACGGCCCTTGGTCCGCAGTTCGATCTCGTTGCCGAAGCGGTCGATGCTGCGTACCGCCGAAAGGATGGAGCTGGTGGGTTTCACGGCCAGGCGACAGACGACGTCCTGGCCAGTCGAAATGCCGCCCAGGATGCCGCCGGCGTGGTTGCTGAGGAAGGCCACCTGGCCGTCCCGCATGCGCATCTCGTCGGCGTTTTCCTCGCCGCTCATGGCCGCCGTCGCAAAGCCGTCGCCGATCTCCACGCCCTTGACCGCGTTGACGCTCATCAGGGCCCTGGCCAGGTCGGCGTCGAGCTTGTCGTAGACTGGATTGCCGAGGCCCGCCGGCAATCCGGACGCCACGACTTCGATCACCGCACCGCACGAACTGCCGCGCTTGCGCACGTCGTCGAGATAGCCCTCCCAGCCCTGCGCCGCCTGCCGGTCGGGACACCAGAAGGGGTTGTCGGCAGTGGCCGCCCAGTCCCAGTTGGCGCGGTCGATCTTCTGCGTGCCGATCTGGATCACGGCCCCTCGTATGGAAACGCCATCACCCAGGATCTTGCGCGCGATGGCGCCGGCGGCGACGCGCACCGCCGTCTCGCGCGCCGACTGCCGGCCGCCGCCGCGGTAGTCGCGCACGCCGTACTTCTTGAAGTAGGTGTAGTCGGCGTGGGACGGCCGGAACTGGTCCTTGATCTCGCCGTAGTCGCGGCTGCGCTGGTCGACGTTGTCGATATGCAGGGCGATCGGCGTGCCGGTGGTGACGCCGTCGAACACGCCGGACAGGATTTTCACCGTGTCCGGTTCCTGGCGTTGGGTGACGAAGCGCGACTGGCCGGGCCGGCGCTTGTCCATCCAGACCTGGATGTCGGGCTCGGCGAGCGGGATGCGCGGCGGCGTGCCGTCGACCACGCAGCCGATCGCCGGACCGTGGCTTTCGCCCCAGCTCGTGAACCGGAAAAGCGTGCCGAAGCTGTTGCCGGCCATGGCCGCCGGCCTACTCGCCCTCGAAATTGCCGAGCAGTTCGGCGATCTGCTTGGCCGACGAGGTCTTGATCATGCCGACGACATGGTAGCCGCCATCGACATGCATCACTTCACCGGTCATGCCGGTGCCGAGGTCGGACAGCAAGTAGAGGGCGGCGTTGCCGACTTCCTCCTGCGTGATATTACGCTTGAGCGGCGAGTTGAGCTCGTTCCACTTCAATATGTAGCGGCCGTCGTTGATGCCGGCGAAGGCCAGCGTCTTGATCGGACCGGCCGAGATGGCGTTGACGCGGATCTTCTGCTCGCCGAGATCGGCCGCCAGATAGCGCACGCTTGCCTCCAGCGCGGCCTTGGCAACGCCCATGACGTTGTAGTGCGGGATGACGCGCTCGGCGCCGTAGTAGGTGAGGGTGAGCAGGCTGCCGCCGTTCTTCATCAGCGGCACGGCGCGCTGCGCCACCGCGGTCAGGGAGTAGCAGCTCACGTTCATGGTGAGCTGGAAGTTGTCCGGCGTGGTATCGAGATAGCGGCCGCGCAGTTCATCCTTGTTGGAGAACGCGATGGCGTGGACCAGGAAATCGAGGTGGCCCCAGCGCTTGCCGATCTCGGCGAACGTGGCGTCGATACTGGCTGCGTTGGTGACGTCGCAGGGCAGGATGATATCGCTGCCGATCGACGTGGCGAGCGGCCGGACCCGCCTTTCCAGGGCCTCGCCCTGGAAGGTGAAGGCGACCTCGGCGCCATGGTCATGGCAGGTCTTGGCGATACCCCAAGCGATCGAGCGCTCGTTGGCGACGCCCATGATCAGGCCCTTCTTGCCGGCCATCAACTTTGCAGCAGCGGTCATCCCTCGTTCTTAGCGGGGGATCGGCATTGGGACAAGATGCCGGTGGTGGAAGGCTTTGGCAGCCCCTTATATTGTGGGTCATGATCCGCGAGAAACCAGACCCCCTGGCGCTGTTCGGCGACTGGTATGCCGAGGCCGGCAAGAGCGAGCCCAACGACCCGGAGGCGGTGGCGCTGGCCACGGTCGGGCCCGACGGCACGCCGTCGGTCCGCATGGTGCTGCTCAAGGGCTACGATCCGTCGGGCTTCGTCTTCTACACCAACTACGAAAGCCGCAAGGGCCAGCATTTGCTGGCTCATCCCAAGGCGGCGCTGCTGTTCCACTGGAAGTCCCTGCGCCGCCAGGTTCGCCTGGAAGGACCCGTCTCGCAGACCACGCCGGAGGAGGCGGACGCCTATTTCGCGACGCGCGCCCGCGGCAGCCAGATCGGCGCCTGGGCGTCGGCGCAGTCGCGACCGCTGGAGGGGCGCTTTTCCCTGGAAAGACGGGTGGCCGAGGTCACCGCCCGGCATGCTGTGGGCAAGGTGCCGCGGCCGCCCTACTGGTCGGGATTCCGCCTGACGCCCCTGCTGATCGAATTTTGGCAGGACGGCGCGTTCCGCCTGCACGACCGCCTCGAGTATAGTCGCGGCGCGCCCGGCGACTCCTGGACGACGCGGACGCTTTTTCCGTGAGGCGATGATGGCCGCCGATCTTCCACGCCTGATGCGGGCTGCGACCGTGGCCTCGATGGTCGTGGCGGTCATTCTGATCGGCGCCAAGACGGCGGCATGGCTGATCACCGAGTCGGTCAGCATGTTGTCGTCGCTGGTCGATTCGTCGCTCGACTTCCTTGCCTCCCTGATCACTTTCCTGGCCGTCCGCCAGGCGCTGACGCCGGCCGACGCCGACCACCGCTTCGGACACGGCAAGGCCGAAGCGCTGGCCGGCCTCACCCAGGCGGGCTTCATTGCCGCTTCGGGCGGCGGCCTGCTGCTGACGGTGGGTGACCGCCTGCTGCACCCGCACCAGATCCAGCGCGAGGGCATCGGCGTGGCGATCAGCCTGCTCGCCGTCGCGCTCACGCTTGCGCTGGTGGCGTTCCAGAACTACGTGGTGCGCCGCACCGGCTCGATCGCCATCGGCGCCGACAAGGCCCACTACAAGACCGACCTTGTGAGCAATGTCGCCGTCGGCGCGGCGCTGTTCCTGTCGGGGCGCTTCGACCAGCCGTTGATCGACGCCGGCATGGCGGCTCTGGTGGCGCTCTACCTGCTGCACGGCGCATGGGAGGTCGGTCGAGGCTCGCTCGACGTGCTGATGGACCGCGAGCTGCCGGATGCCGACCGGCTGCGCATCGTCGACATCGCCAAGCGTCACCCCGAGGTGCAGGACATCCACGATCTGCGCACCCGTTCCTCGGGCCTCACCAAGTTCATCCAGCTCCATATCGAACTCGATCCCGCTCTGTCGCTCACGCGGGCGCACGAGATCGGCGACCAGGTCGAGGCAGATATCCAGGGGGCATTCCCGGATGCCGAGATCATCCTCCACGTCGATCCCTACGGCGTCGAGGAGAGACGCGTCGGCTTCGCCTGATCCGTGACCGCCCGGCCCTCCTTCGTCGTCGAGGACCAGTCGGAGGTCATCGCCTTCCTGGCGGCCAGGCTGGCGCCGGCCCGACGCATCGACACCCATGGCGCCGTGGTGTTCCTGTCGGGCGTCCGGGCCTACAAGCTGAAGCGCGCCGTGAAGTTCCCCTACATGGACTTCTCGACGTCGGCGCGGCGGGCCGCCATGTGTGCCGCCGAGATCGAGATCAACCGCCGGCTCGCGCCCGAGATCTATCTCGGCGTGGCGCCGATCCGGCGCGACCGCGGCGGCGAGCTGGTGCTGGGCGAGCCGGGCGAGACGGCGGCCGGCGCCGTCGACTGGCTGGTGGTCATGCGCCGCTTCGACGAAGAAGGGCTGCTCGGCCGCATGGCGGCGCGTGGCGTGCTGACGCCGCAGCTGATGACGGCGCTGGGTGCGCGCATCGCGCGCTTCCATGACGGTCTGCCGGCCATCGTCGCGGGGTTCGGCGGCCCGGACGACTACCGCCATTCCGTCGCGGCCGACGTGCGTCAGATGCGCGAGGCGGGCGAGCGGCTCGATCCGGCGGCCAGTGAGGCGCTGGCCGAGGCGATGCCGCGGGCGCTGGAACCGTTCGTCGATCTCGTGGCGCGACGGGCGGCGGCCGGCGCGGTGCGGCGCTGTCACGGCGACCTCCACCTGCGCAACATCGTGATGCTGGCCGGCGCACCGGTGCCGTTCGACGCCATCGAGTTCTCGGACAGGATCGCCAACATCGACGTGCTCTACGATCTCGCCTTCACGCTGATGGATCTCGCCCGGCAGGGCCTGCATGGGCTGGCCAACCGGCTGCTGAACGAGTGGCTGTGGCGGATCGCCGAGCTGCCGGCGGCGCCGCACGACGAGGCGTTGGCCCTGCTGCCGCTGTTCCTGTCGCGTCGCGCCGCGATCCGCGCCTATGTCGACTCGGCGATGACCGCCGTCAGCGGCGCCGACAACGCCCCGGCGCGGGCCTACCAGCGCGCCGCCCTGGGCTTCCTGCAGCCGGCGCCGCCGCGCCTGCTGGCGGTGGGCGGGCTGTCAGGCAGCGGCAAGACCACGCTGGCGCTGAAGCTCGCGCCGGAGGTCGGACGAGCGCCTGGTGCCGTCGTGGTGCGCAGCGACGTCGAGCGCAAGCGCGAGGCAGGCGTCGCGCTGGAGGAACGCATGCCCGCCGGCAGCTACACAGCCGAGGCGTCCGCCAAGGTCTACGCGGCTTTCATGGCGCGCACCGAGCGCGTGCTGCGCGCCGGCCACAGCGTCGTCCTCGATGCGGTCTTCGCCAAACCGGCCGAACGTGCCGCCGCCGAGGCTCTGGCGCGGAAGGTCGGCGTGCCGTTCCAGGGCATCTGGCTCGATGTGCCCAAGCAGGTGGCGCAGGAGAGGGTGGCAGCCCGCACGGGCGACGCCTCGGACGCCACGCCGGCCGTGGTCGAGCGCCAGTTTGGCTACGACTTGGGGGCCATTGATTGGGAGCGGCGACCGGCTTGACTTTAGAAAAATAAGTGAGTAATCACTTATTTATGCTTTCCGTCATACCACTCGTCGAGGCCTCGGCCGCGACCGCCGTCACGAACCGGGAGCGTGCGCTGGCCGTCCGCGCGGCCTGCCTCGGCTGGCTGCCCCTGGGCGGCCTGCTAGCGCGTCTGGCCGATCCTGTGGTTCGCCACTGGATGCAGCGCTCGGGGACGCCGTACCTGGGCGAAATCGAGACCGTCGCCCGTGCGATCGGACAGCCCGGGATCTGGCTGTTGCACGGCGCCTACCTGCTCGGCTGCACAGCACTTGCCGACGAGGGACCGGATGGGCCGCGGCTGCGCCGAACGCTCGATTGGCCGTTCCCCGGGCTCGGCCGGCTGGTCGAGGTGGTGCGCCGACACGGGACCGCGGGCGACTATCTCAATGTCACCTGGCCGGGGTTCGTTGGGGTGCTGACCGCCGTCGCGCCCAGACGGTTCGCCGCCTCGATCAACCAGGCGCCGATGCGTCGCCGCTGGCGGAGCACGATGCTGCTGTGGCTCGACTATGCGCTGAACGCGCTCGCCGGCCTGCGTGGCAGCGGACGTCTGCCGCCGGAGCATCTGCTGCGCCGTGTCTTCGAGACCTGCGCGAGCTTCGATGAGGCGCGGCGCACGCTGGAGACGACGCCCGTCGCGCGGCCCGTGCTCTTCGTGCTGGTCGGATGCAAGGCCGGCGAGCGTGTCGTGATCGAGCGCGAAGGCGACATCGTTCGCAGCATTCCGGACGAGACCGTCGTTGCCAACGATTGGCGTCGCCGGTCGGACAACTGGCGGCCGCGTGCCTGTGGCGACGGCGCGCCGGTCGAGAACAACCGCCGCCGCGTCGCCGCGCTCGAAGCGTGGCGCGGGCGCGATGTCGAGGGCTTTGGTTGGGCGACGGCGCCTGTGCTCAACGTCTGCACGCGGCTAACGGTCGAAATGTGCCCGGCCAGCGGCACGCTGAAGGTCGCGGGTTGGGAAGACGACGGACGGGGCGGAGCCGTCCGTGTCACCGACCATGCCGAATTCTAGGCCCGCTTCCTGGCCGCTATGCCACGCGGCAGGTGGCGGGCGAGGTACTGGCCGGTGTAACTCTCGGCCACCTTCACGATCGCCTCGGGCGGGCCTTCCGCCACCAGCCGGCCGCCGCCGGCGCCGCCGTCGGGGCCGAGATCGAGCACCCAGTCGGCGGTCTTGATGACTTCGAGGTTGTGTTCGATCACCAGCACGGTGTTGCCGGTCTCGACCAGCCGGTGCAGAACCTCCAGCAGCTTGCGCACGTCCTCGAAATGCAGGCCGGTGGTCGGTTCGTCAAGAATGTAGAGGGTGCGGCCGGTGGCGCGGCGCGACAGTTCCTTGGCGAGCTTGACGCGCTGCGCCTCGCCGCCCGAGAGCGTCGTAGCCTGCTGGCCGATGTGGATGTAGCCCAGGCCGACCTGCTGCAGGGTCAGAAGCTTGTCGCGGATGACCGGCACGGCCTTGAAGAACTCGCAGCCTTCGTCGACCGTCATGTCGAGGACGTCGGCGATCGACTTGCCGCGGAAGACGACCTCGAGTGTCTCGCGGTTGTAGCGCTTGCCCTTGCAGACGTCGCACTGGACATAGACGTCGGGCAGGAAGTGCATCTCGATTTTTATGACGCCGTCGCCCTGGCAGGCCTCGCAGCGCCCGCCCTTGACGTTGAACGAGAACCGCCCGGGCTTGTAGCCGCGCTCCGTCGACTCCGGCAGCTGCGAGAACCAGTCGCGGATCGGCGAGAAGGCGCCGGTATAGGTCGCCGGATTGGAGCGCGGCGTGCGCCCGATCGGCGACTGGTCGATATCGACGATCTTGTCGAGGTGGCCGACGCCGTCGAGGCCGCTGTGCGCGCCCGGATGCTCGCGGGCATTGTTGAGGCGCTTGGCCAATGCCTTGTAGAGCGTCTCGACGATCAGCGTGCTCTTGCCGCTGCCCGACACCCCGGTGACACAGGTGAAGGTGCCGAGCGGGATGCTGGCCGTGACGTTCTGCAGGTTGTTCTCGCGCGCACCCTTGATCGTGAGCCAGCGCCCGCCGCCCTTGCCGGTCTGCGGTGGAGGTTCGCGCCGCACCTTGGGGACGGGGATCTGGCGGAAGCCCGAGAGATACTGGCCGGTCAGGCTGGCGCTGTTGCGCATCACGTCCTCGGGCGTGCCCTCGGCGATCACCCGTCCGCCGTGTGCCCCGGCGCCGGGTCCCATGTCGACCAGATGATCGGCGGCGCGGATGGCATCCTCGTCGTGCTCTACCACCAGCACCGTGTTGCCGAGATCGCGCAACCGGGTCAGCGTCTTCAGCAGACGGTCGTTGTCGCGCTGATGCAGGCCGATCGACGGCTCGTCCAGCACGTAGAGCACGCCGGTGAGGCCCGAGCCGATCTGGGAGGCGAGCCGGATGCGCTGGCTCTCGCCGCCCGACAGCGTGCCCGAGGTGCGATTGAGGGTGAGATAGCTCAGGCCGACATTGTCGAGGAAGCCCAGCCGCTCGTTGATCTCCTTCAGGATGCGCTCGGCGATCTCGCGCTGCTTGGCCGTCAGCCGGGGCGGCAGGTCGAGGAACCACTTCACGGCGTCGCCAATGGAGAATTCGGTGACCTGGCTGATGTGCAGGCCGCCGATCTTCACCGCCAATGCCTCGGGCTTCAGCCGCGCGCCGCCGCAGACTTCACACTTGCTCTCGTGCTGGAAGCGCTCGAGCTCCTCGCGCACCCAGGAGGAATCGGTCTCTTTCCAGCGCCGGTCGAGGTTGGGGATCACGCCCTCGAACGGCTTGGTGGTCTGGTACTGACGGATGCCGTCGTCGTAGCGCATGGCGATCGACTCGGTGCCGCTGCCGTGGAGGATGACGTCGCGGACCTTCTTGGGCAGGTCGCGCCACGGCGTCGACGTCTTGACCTTGAAATGCTTGGCGATGCTTTCCAGCGTCTGCAGATAGTACTGACCTGACGAATCGGCCCACGGCGCGATGGCGCCTTCGGCCAGCGACAGGCGGTCATCCGGCGCCACCATCTCGGGATCGAAGAACATTTTTACGCCCAGGCCGTCGCAGGCCGGGCAAGCGCCCTGGGGCGCGTTGAAGGAGAAAAGCCGGGGCTCGATCTCCTCGATGGTGAAGCCGGAGACCGGACAGGCGAAGCGCGCGGAGAAGACCGTGCGCTCCCCCGAATCGGCGTTCTCCGCCACGGCCAGTCCGTCGGCGAGCGCGAGGGCGGTCTCGATCGAGTCGGCGAGGCGGTTGCCGAGGTCGGGCTTCACCACGATGCGATCGACGACGACGTCGATGTCGTGCTTGTACTTCTTGTCGAGTGTCGGCGCCTCGGCGATCTCGTACAGCTTGCCGTCGATCTTGACGCGCTGGAAGCCCTTCTTCTGCAGCTCTTGCAGTTCCTTGCGGTATTCACCTTTGCGACCGCGCACGATGGGCGCCATCAGGTAGAGTCGCGTGCCGTCGGCCATCGCCTTGATGCGGTCGACCATCTGCGACACGGTCTGGCTTTCGATCGGCAGGCCGGTGGCCGGCGAGTAGGGGACGCCGACGCGGGCAAACAGCAGGCGGAGGTAGTCGTAGACCTCGGTGACGGTGCCGACGGTCGAGCGCGGATTGCGCGACGTCGTTTTTTGTTCGATCGAGATCGCCGGCGACAGGCCTTCGATGGAATCGACGTCGGGCTTCTGCATCAGTTCGAGGAACTGGCGTGCATAGGACGACAGGCTTTCGACGTAGCGACGCTGGCCTTCGGCGTAGATCGTGTCGAACGCCAGCGAGGATTTGCCCGAGCCGCTCAGCCCGGTGATCACCACCAGCCGGTCGCGCGGCAGGTCGAGGTCGACGTTCTTGAGGTTGTGCTCGCGCGCGCCGCGCACCGAGATGAAGCGGTGCGGCTCTGCGGCGGGTGTGCGGGATTTTGCCATGGGGACCGGAGAATGGCGATGCGCGGGACGATCGCATATGGCGATTAACCCCCAGGCTCGCCAGAGGCGACCCTCGGTTCCGGCCTCAGGCCGCCGCTGTCTGCCCGGCCAGCACCCGGTCGGTTGGCCGATCGTTCATCAGGAGTTGCATGGTGCCGGCAATCAGTCCGATCAGGACGCCGATCTTCCAGGCAAGATCGTAGGAGCCCATCAGGTCGAAGAGGTATCCGCCGCCCCACGCACCCAGGAACGAGCCGGCCTGATGACTTAGAAAGGCAATGCCGGTCAACGTCGACAGAAAGCGCAGGCCGAAGATCTGCACCACCAGCCCGTTGACCAGCGGGATGACGCCCAGCCACAGCACGCCCATGGCGGCACCGAACAACACGACGCTGAGCGGCGTCGGCGGAAAGGCGAAGAACAGCGCCAGGGCCACCGAGCGCAGCAGATAGATGCCGCCCAGCAACAGGCGCTTGGGGTAGCGGTCGCCCAGCCAACCGAACAGCCAGGAACTCACGATGTTGAAGCCGCCGATCAGCATCAGGGCGATGGCGCTGTAGGACGCATCCATGCCGCACTGCGCGAGGTAGGTCGGCAGGTGGGTCGTCAGGAACACGAGTTGCAGACCGCACACGAAGAAGGCGATCGCCATGACAACGTAGCCGCTGTGGCGGCGGGCCTCGTCGAGGGCGCCCATCAAGGTGAGATCGCGATCGGTCGGCAGGCTGTTGGGCAGCTTGTCGGCACGGCTGCCGATCCAGGCAGCCGGCAGCATGGCGAAGGCCAGAATGACGAAGGCCCAGACCGCCGCCCGCCAGCCGTCGGTGTTCAGGAGGTAGGCAGCGATCGGCGCCGTCAGCATGGTGCCAACGGAGCCGGCGGCCGAGACGATGCCGAAGGCGAGCGTCCGCCGGCTCGGCGTTACCACCCGGGCGGCGATGTTGGCGGTGATGCCCGAGGTCGTGCAGGCCAACGCAACGCCGATCAGCACGCCGGCGCCGATCACGATCGGTAGCGCGCTCTGGGCCGTTGCGGTCAGCCAGATTCCCAGGATGAACAGGGCGCTGCCGATCAGCGCCACCCAGCGCGTGCCGTACTTGTCGGCGAACACGCCGGCAATCGGCTGGCTGAGCCCCCAGGCGACCTGCTGCACCGAGATGGCCAGCGCGAAGTCCGAAATGGCGATGCCCAGTTCCTTGGAAGCCGGCGCCTGGAAAAGGCCGAGGTTCTGCCGGATGCCCATCGCCAGGGTCATCATCAGCGCCGCGCCGCCCAACATAGCGTAGGCCTGGCTGCGGGAGACCTCGGAAACGTGGAAGGATTTGCTCATGGATCGAGGATAGGGGTGGAGCCGCTTGCACGGCCAATGAATTGTCGGAGGGTCGGCATGAGCGAAGCTCACGCCTGGCCGTTGGGGCACAACCCAAAATTGGTGGCTGCCCACAGGCCGCCGGGTCTAGTTTGCTTGTCGTGAGGTAGGTGCCGCAGCCCGCGGCACCGGGAAAGCGAAGGAGGCCCCTATGGCGGGCAGTGTCAATAAAGTCATCCTGGTCGGCAATCTCGGCCGCGACCCCGAAGTGAAGTCGATGCAGGATGGCCGCTCGATGGTGAACATGTCGGTGGCCACCTCGGACACCTGGCGGGACCGTCAGAGCGGCGAGCGCAAGGAGCGCACCGAGTGGCACCGGGTCGTCATCTTCAACGAGAAGCTGGCTGAAGTGGCGCAGAAGTTCGTCCGCAAGGGCTCAAAAGTCTATGTTGAGGGCCAGCTGTCCACACGCAAATGGACCGACCAGAGCGGCCAGGAGCGTTACACGACCGAGGTCGTGATTCCGCGCTTCGGGGGTGCGCTCACCATGCTGGATGGCCGTGGCGGCGAAGGCGGTGGTGCGGCGGGCGGCGGCGGCATGGAGAGCGACATGGGCGGTGGCGCCCCGCCATCGAGTGGCGGCGGACGGCCGGCCGCCCGCGGCGGCAAGGCGGAGCTCGACGACGACATTCCGTTCTAGGCCGGACCGATGCGCCGGAGGATCACGGTCGAGGAAGCTTTCATCACCCCGGCCATTCTGGACGGCTGGAAGGCCGTTCTGAATGGCAAGAACGTCGAGCCCGGCTTTGCCGCGATGGGCAAGTGCCTGCTCGGGCCGGCGGGCAAGCCGCTTTTCGACAGGCTCCTCGACCTGGGTCCCGCCCGCATCGCCCACATGGACTCGGTCGGGATCGACATGCAGGTTCTGTCGCTGACCGCGCCGGGGGTACAGGTGTTCGACCCGGCGCAGGGCGCAAAATTGGCGGCCGACTCGAACGACGTGCTTGCGGAGGCCGTAAAAGCCTATCCGACCCGCTTTGCCGGTCTGACGGCGGTGGCGCCGCAGGACCCCGGGGTGGCCGTCCGCGAGATCGAGCGCGGCGCCAAAATCCTCGGCATGCATGGTGTGATCATCAACTCCCACACCAGCGGCGAATATCTCGATCTGCCGAAGTACTGGCCGATCCTCGAGGCGGCTGAAGCACTCAATATGCCCATCTATCTGCACCCGCGAGAGCCGGGGCCGGCGATGGTTGCGCCGTTCCTCGACTATGGCCTCTACTTTGCGACGTGGGGCTTCTCGGCGGAAACCGGCCTCCATGCCATGCGCCTGATCATGTCAGGCGCGCTGGACCGATTTCCCCGGCTCAGGATCGTGCTCGGCCATCTCGGCGAGGGCATTCCCTATTATCTGCCGCGTATCGACAATCGCTACGCTCTGCAGGTCCGACTGGGCGCGACGGCCAAGTTGCCGAAGAAGCCCAGCGAGTACTTCAAGGAGAGCTTCTACGTCACCACCGCCGGCATCACGTTCCTGGGGTCGTTGCGTCTGTGTCTCGACGAGCTCGGCCCGGAACGCGTGCTGCTCGCTGCGGACTACCCCTATGAAGATGACGGCGAATCGGTGCGCTTCATCAATGACACGGCCCTCACTGTCACCGAGCGCCAGCTGATATGCGAGAGCAATGCCGTGCGTGTCTTCGGACTTTCCTAGACCGGGAAGGCCATCGCACGTAGCGCCCGCGCGGTGTCGGCGGCCGAGCGATGATGGATCGCACTCATGCCAAACGCTCGCGCGCCCTCGACGTTTGTCAGGACGTCATCGATAAAGACCGCGTCAGCTGGCTGAAAGCGGCCGGCGCGACAGACGAGATCGTAGATCTCGGGTTGCGGTTTGGAGCAGCCCACGGCCCCCGACACCACGTAGTCGCGGAAGCGCCCGAGGAAGGGATGGCGGTCGTGGGCCGGCCCGCGCAACCAGGCGTCGAGGAAACCAGGGGCGTTGGACAGAAGATAAAGGGGCGTCCCCACGCGGTGTAGCCGCTCGACCAGATCGGCCATTTCCGGAAAGGCGTGGTCGCACATCTCGTCGAACCGGTCGTAAAAGGCTGCGATCAAAGTCTCGTGACCCGGATTTTCGGCCTGCAAGCGGCGCGTCGATTCCATGGGGTCGCCGCCATGGTCCTGGACCTGGTGCCATTGAGAAGTGGTCACCGTGGCGAGGAAATGTTCCATTTCCGCAGCATCGGGGATCAGCTTGCGGTAGAGGTGGCGCGGGTTCCAGTCGAGCAGCACGCCGCCCATGTCGAAAACCACGACCGAGGGCATTCGGGAGGCTGTTTCTGGGGGCAATTCGCGACCTTTCCGGGGGCCATTTTCGACGACGATTTACTCAATAAAATCAATCAGTTAAAGACCAGTTTCCGAGACGTTTTTTGTTGGTGTTCCGGGACGAGTTTGGTAGGGTGCCGCCTTGTTCCGCCGGGCCCTCTGGCAGGGCCAAAATAACGAGTAAAATTCAGGTTTCCGTGAGCGACGAAACGACCCTTCCGCCGCCGCCGCCCTCCGACGCGCCTCCGCCGCAGCAGCCCACGCACGACATAGAGCCCATCACGATCGAAGAGGAGATGCGTCGCTCCTACCTCGATTATGCGATGAGCGTGATCGTGGCGCGCGCGTTGCCCGACGCCCGCGACGGGCTGAAGCCGGTGCAGCGGCGCATCCTGCATGCCATGAAGGAAAGTGGCTACGACTCGACGCACGCCTTCCGCAAGTCGGCGCGCATCGTGGGCGACGTGATGGGCAAATATCACCCGCACGGCGATCAGTCGATCTACGACGCATTGGTGCGCATGGCGCAGGACTTCTCCATGCGTCTGCCGCTGATCGCGGGCCAGGGAAATTTCGGCTCGATGGACGCCGATCCGCCGGCGGCGATGCGCTATACCGAAGCGCGGCTCGCTCGTGTTGCCGAGACGCTGCTGGCCGACATCGACAAGGATACGGTCGACTTCCAGGCGAACTACGACGAAACCACGCTGGAGCCGACGGTCCTGCCGGCGGCGTTCCCCAATCTTCTCGCCAATGGCGCGGGTGGCATCGCCGTCGGCATGGCCACCAACATTCCGCCGCACAACCTCGGCGAGCTGATCGATGCCTGCTGCGCGCTGATCGACAATCCCGAGCTCACCGTCGCGCAGGTGATGGAACATGTGCCGGGTCCGGACTTCCCGACCGGTGGTGCCATTCTTGGCCGCAACGGCATCCGGGCGGCCTACGAGCTCGGTCGTGGGTCGCTGATCATGCGGGCCAAGACACGGATCGAGGAGGGCCGCGGCGGCCGCGAGTCGATCATCGTCTCCGAGATTCCGTACCAGGAGAACAAGGCCCGGCTGCACGAGCGGATCGCCGAGGTGGTGCGCGACAAGCGGGTTGAGGGCATTGCCGAGGTGCGCGACGAGAGCGACCGCGACGGTGTGCGCCTGGTCATCGAGCTGAAGCGCGACGCGATGTCGGACGTGGTGCTGAACCAGCTCTACCGGTTCACGCCGCTGCAGACCTCGTTCGGCGTCAACGCGCTGGCGCTCGACGGTGGCCGACCGCGCCTGATGAGCCTCAAGGAGCTGCTGGAGGCGTTCATCCGCTTCCGTGCCGAGGTCATCACGCGGCGCACCAAGTTCGAGCTCAAGCACGCCCGCGACCGCGCCCACGTGCTGGTCGGCCTCGCCATCGCCGTCGCCAACATCGACGAGGTGATCGAGATGATCCGTCGTTCGCCCGACCCGGTGGTTGCGCGCGAGCGCCTGATGGCCAAAGACTGGCCGGCCTCCGATGTGGCGCCGCTGATCGCCTTGATCGCCGAACCCGGACGCGAGGTCTCGGGGGAGGGTACCTACAAGCTCTCCGAAGCGCAGGCCCGCGCCATCCTCGAACTGCGCTTGCAGCGCCTGACCGGCCTTGAGCGCGACAAGATCGCCGAAGAACTGGGCGAAGTCGCCAAGCTGATCGAGGGGTATCTCGAGCTGCTGGGTGACCGCGACAAGCTCTTCGCGCTGATGCGCAGGGAGCTGCTCGAGATCAAAGAGCAGTTCGCAACGCCGCGCCGGACCGAGATTCTCGACAACGAGTTCGAGCAGGATGTCGAGGACTTGATCCAGCGCGAGGACATGGTGGTCACCGTTACCCATGGCGGCTACGTCAAGCGTGTGCCGGTGTCGGCCTACCGCGCCCAGCGACGTGGCGGCAAGGGGCGCTCGGGCATGGCGACGCGCGAGGACGATTTCGTCTCGAGCCTGTTCATCGCCAACACGCACACGCCGGTACTGTTCTTTTCCAGTCGCGGCATCGTCTACAAGCTCAAAGTGTGGCGGCTGCCGCTGGGCGCGCCGCAGGCGCGCGGCAAGGCCTTCGTCAATCTGCTGCCGCTCGACGAAGGCGAGACGATCAGCGCCGTCATGCCAATGCCTGAGGACGAGGCGAGCTGGTCGACGCTGCACGTCATGTTCGCGACGGCGCGCGGCGGCGTCCGGCGCAATGAACTCAGTGATTTTGTCAGCGTCAATCAGAGCGGCAAGATCGCCATGAAGTTCGAGGGCGAGGATGCCGGCGATCGGCTGATCGGCGTCAGCGTCTGCAGCGAGGACCAGGACGTTCTGTTGGCGAGCCGGCAGGGACGGTCGATGCGCTTCCCGGTGGCGACGGTGCGGGTGTTCCAGAGTCGCGCGTCGACCGGCGTGCGCGGCATTGCGCTGGCCGAAGGCGATGAAGTCATCTCGATGTCGCTGTTCGACAGCGGCAAAGGCATCACGACCGAGGAACGCGATGCCTACCTCCGGCAGTCGCGGGCGCTCCGCCAGGCCGAGAATGCCGAGGAGGAGACGGTGAACGGCGAGGAGCAGGCGGCGGTCGCCACGACCCTGTCGCCGGAGCGTTTTGCAGAGCTCAAGGCCAAGGAAGAGTTCGTCCTCACCGTGGCTTCGTCGGGCTTCGGCAAGCGCACGTCGGCCTACGAGTACCGGGTGACCGGTCGCGGCGGCAAGGGCGTCGAGCTTATGAACCTGGCCAAAGGCGGCGAGATCGTCGCCGCTTTCCCGGTGCTCGACAGTGACCAGGTCATGCTGGTCACCGACGGCGGTACGCTGATCCGCTGCCCGGTCGACGGAATCCACATTGCAGGACGGGCGACGCGCGGCGTGCGCATCGTCAACGTGAGCGATGGCGAGCGAGTAGTTTCCGCCGTCCGGATCGGCGAAGACGACGCGGGCAACGGCAATGGCGAGAGCCATGCCGAAACAAACGGTGGATAAGGATCGCCCGTGTCGCTAAGACTTTGCCGCCGAATCTGGCGCACAAGGGGGAGACATGGCCTCAGAACGCACCGGGGTCTATCCGGGCACGTTCGATCCGGTTACCAGCGGACACATGGAAGTGATGCGCCGCTCGTTGCGGCTTGTCGATCGGCTGGTGATCGGATGCGCGATCAACATCGGCAAGGGGCCGTTGTTCTCGCTCGAAGAGCGGATGGAGATCGTCAAGGAGGACATCGCGGACTTCCCGGCGGCCGACCGCGAGCGCATCGTTGTGGTGCCGTTCGAGGGATTGTTGATCCACTTCGCGCGCGAGGTCGGCGCGTCGGTCATTATCCGCGGTCTGCGGGCGGTATCGGACTTCGAGTACGAAATCCAGATGGCCAACATGAACGCTCGTATGGAGCCGAACATAGAGACCATCTTCCTGATGGCTTCCGACAGGCACCAGTTCATCGCCTCGTCGCTGGTAAAGGACATCGCGCGGCTGGGCGGGGATACCTCGCAGTTCGTCTCCAAACGCGTGTTCCAGCGGCTCAAGGCGAAATTCGCCAAGTCCTGACGCCGGTTCCGGCTGCCGCCCCCGCGTTGACCATGGGGCCGGCGCACCTTATACGGGCGCCGCGCGGGGTTTCGGCCTGCAGCGCGACGCCGGAGCGAGCCCGTAGCTCAGCGGTAGAGCATCTGACTTTTAATCAGAGGGTCGTGGGATCGTACCCCACCGGGCTCACCACTGGTCCAGAGAAGGAGAATTGCGGCTCATGCCGTCGGTGAAAGTCGTGAACGGCAAGCAGATCGTGGTCGAGAACCTCGGCCCGCTCGGCCGCGCCTCCCGGTTCGTCACGAGGCCTTTCGAACAGATGGTGCAGCATCAGGATCTGATCGCCGCCATCCTTCGCCGCGAGATCCGCGAGCGCTTCAAGGGATCGGTCGCCGGCTGGATCTGGGCGGTGGTTGCGCCGCTGCTTGCCATCACCGTCTATTCCTTCGCCTTTTCCACGAACCTGAAACTGCCGGGCTCGGAAGGCGATGGCCCGATCGTCACCTACTCGCTGTTCATCTTCAGCGGCATCATCGTCTTCAATTTCTGGTCCGAGATGGCGTTTCGCGCGCCGATGCTGCTCCACGAGTACACGCACTTCATCAAGCAGACGATCTTTCCCAGCGACATGCTGGCCGTGATCTCGACCCTGCGAGCGACGGCCTACACTCTGATCTCGATCGGCGTCATGCTGATCTTTCAGCTCGCCGTCACGGGCAGTCTGCCGTGGACCGTGTTGCTGATGCCGCTGATCTTCATCCCCTTCATGGCCTTCCTGATCGGAATGTCGTGGTTTTTGTGCGCGATCGGCGCCTTCACCCGCGACGCCGGCTATTTCATGATCAACGTGGTGCCGTTGTTCATGTTCGCCACGCCGATCTTCTACCAGCACGGCACGCTGCCGGCGCCGTTCGATTTCTGGATCTATGCCAATGCGCTCACCGGCTATGTCGAGGTCATGCGTGACATCGTGCTGCTGGGAAAGGTGCCGAACCTGATCGTCTACGGGTGGACCCTGTTCACTTCGGTCTTCACTTTCTATTTCGGCTATTGGTTCTTCGACAGGTACCGCAATGTCATCGTCGACGTCATCTGACATCGTTGTCGAGGCAAAGCACCTCGGCAAGGCCTATCAGCTTTATGCTCACCGCAACGACTGGCTGAAGCAGGTCCTGTTCGGCTGGTGGAAAGCCTATTTCAAGCCGTTCTGGGTGCTGCGCGATATCGATCTCCACGTGAAGCGCGGCGAGAGCATCGGTGTGCTCGGCCGCAACGGTTGCGGCAAGTCCACGTTGTTGCAGGTCATCTGTGGCATGACTCTGCCCAGCCACGGCGAACTCCGTGTCACCGGACGGATCGCGCCGGTGCTGGCGCTCGGGTCGACCTTCGATCAGGAACTGACAGGTCGCGAGAACGTCCTGATCGGTGGCGCCGTGCTCGGCCTCAAGCGCGCCGAGGTCCTGCGGAAATTCAACTCCATCGCCGAGTTCGCCGGAATCGGCGACTACATGGATCAGCCGGTCAAACACTACTCGATGGGCATGCGCACACGCCTGGCGTTCTCAATCTGCGCCCACGTCGAGGCCGAGATCCTGGTGGTCGACGAGGCGTTGTCGGTCGGCGATGCGGCCTTCCAGCGGAAGTGCCTCGACTGGATCGACAGCTTTCGCAAGACAGGCACTCTCCTGTTCGTGTCGCATTCCATGGCCGAAGTCAGACGGCTGTGTACGCGCGCGATCTGGATCGAGGATGGCCGCATTCGCGAGCAGGGCGACCCCAACGAGGTTATCCGGTCCTATCATCGCGCCCTGTTGGTCGAGAAGGACGATGTTCACCGCTTCTCGGCGGGCGGCGAGAGATGACGCATGGAGGCTGCCGCCCCCGTCTATTTCGGGCTTGGCTGGTGGGCATTCGGCTCGGCCGTGCATTGGGCAAGCGCCGCACTCGGCCGCTGGCCTAGGCCCAGGATGGTGGTCCGGCACACTGCCGCCGATTTCAGCATCGTCGCACCGATGAATGGCGCGAGCGACGCGTCCGCCATCTATATCCAGGCGCTGGCTGGTCTTGCTCGTGCCGGCGCCGAAGTGCTGATCTGCGTCGCTGATCCCGACGACGGCGCCATTGCACCGACCCGCGCTCTGTGGCCGGACGC
Organism: Reyranella sp.; assembly: GCA_019745575.1. Taxonomy (GTDB): domain Bacteria; phylum Pseudomonadota; class Alphaproteobacteria; order Reyranellales; family Reyranellaceae; genus Reyranella. Next base: position 30,960 of record JAIETA010000008.1, read on the forward strand.
GACGATCCTCGTCGGCAAGGACGATACGTTCAACCCGAAGATGAACAATGTGCGCAAGGGCCTCGAGGCGGCCGGCCGGCCGATCGTGGCGCTGTGTGACGCAGGTGTCGTGCTGGGCGTCGAAGACCTTTGCCGGGCAGCCGCGCCCCTGTCCGAGACCGTGGGCCTCGTGCTGGCACTCAAGGCTGCGGCCGACCCGCAGGGCTTCGCCGCTGAAATGGAGCGAGCCTACATCAACGGCCATCAGGCGAGATTCCTTTTGGCCGCGGACCGGCTTGGCCTTGCCGTCGCATCCGGCGGCGTGACGCTCCTGTCGCACGAGACGCTGCAGCGTATTGGCAATTGGCGCGGCTTCAACCGCTGGATCGCCGACGACTACTCGGTTGTCCGCTCCGTGCGTGAACTCGGCCTGGCAACGCGCCTGGGCGACTTCATGCCGCGTCTGCCGCTGGCTCGCCGGCAGTGGAGCGCGGTGTGGCAGCGGCAGGTTCGTTGGGCGCGCACCCGGCTGCGCCTGCCGGTATGGCCTCTGGTCCTCTGGGAGCCCGCGATCGGCTGGCTGGTCTGCGGCGCCGCGGGGAGCGCCGCGCTGGCCGCGGCCGGCGCCGGAACAGGTGTCGTCGCGGCCGCGATCGTCGCCCACACCGTGGCGTGGCTGGCCGGCGAGAAATGGTTCGCCAGCGGACGAGGATTGGCATTCGGGCCGCGGGCGGCGGCGGCGGCACTGCTGCGCGAGGCACTGGGGCCGGTGCTGATGGCAAGCGCGCTCGGCAGTCGGGCCATTCACTGGCGTGGCACTGACCTTGGGGGACAATGGCGCTCCCAGGGGGATGGGGCGGCAGGGAAGTCCGTATGAGCGAGGCGAGAGCGGAGGAAGCCATTGCCACGATCATGCTGCCGGAGCGTGTTGATTCGTCGACTTCGGAGTCGGTCGAAAAGTCGATGCTGGCGGCCCTGGGGCCAGGTGCACGGGTGATTGTCGACGGCAGCGCGGTTGGCTACATGAGCGCCGCCGGCGTGCGTGCTCTGGCCGTTGTCCTGCATCGGGCCGCCGAGCAGTCGGCCCGCATCGTCTTTTGCTCGTTCAGTGGCCCGGCAGCCGATTGCCTGCTGGTCAGTGGGTTTTCGCAACTGTTTGACGTCGCTAATTCGACCGAAGAGGCCGTCTTGAGGCTGCGTCCGAAGCCCGCAGGGGCCCCTGGCGGGCCGCTTGCACCCGCAGGGTAGCACGGGTTAATTAGGTGGTAGGCTGAGGCAAGATCATGACAAGGGACGAGGCGCGGCCCGCAACGTTGCGACCGTTCCCGACGGAGATCGGAATTTGACAATTTGGAGCTGGCTGCGCGCTGTCGCGCGACCTACCGCCATTGTCCTCGGCTTGGGTATTGGCGTTGCTGCCTGCACGGCGCTGCCCGGCGATGGCCCTTGGATGGGTGGTGCGCCAGGGACGAGTACCGAGGCGCTGCCGTTCGATGTCATCGACCTCACGCCGACCACCATCGCGGCGTACCGTCAGCCGGTCGCCATCGATCGTCCATCGACCACCAGTTCGCTGTCCGCCGGCGGCCGTGTTGCCGTCGCGCCCGGCGATGCCATCAAGGTTCGCATCTTCGAGCCCTACGAAGGCAGCATCTTTCCGACCATCCAGAAGCCTGGTGCCGATTTTGGCGTCCAGCGCGTCACCGACGACGGAACCATCAAAATTCCGTTCGTGGGCACTGTGCGGGTGGCCGGGCTTGATCTGTCCCAGATCGAGCGCCGCATCGCCGACCAGCTGGCTGGCAAGGCGCAGGACCCTCAGGTGATCGTCGAGTTCGTGGCTGACCGGACTCATACGGTAATGGTTTCGGGCGACGTCAAGAACCCCGGCCGGATCTCCATTCTCGAAGGCGTGAGATCGGTCGTCGAGGCGATCAACCGGGCTGGTGGCCCGGCCGGCAGCGCCGCGCCGGGCGGTGGAGTAGGCGCGGCCCAGGTCGAGGTCGTCGTGCGTCGGCAGGGCCAAGTGATCCTGACGGCGCAATTTTCGGAACTCCTCGCCGGTGGCGATATCGGCATCCAGAAAGGCGACGAGATCGTCGTCCGGCCCAATTCCCGACTATACACAGTCCTCGGCGCCGTGGCTAAGTCCGGAAATGTCGAGATGAACAGCCGCAACGTGACGCTTCTGGAGGCGTTGGGCCAGGTCGGCGGCCTGAACGACATCCGCGCCAACAAAACGGGCGTTTATTTGTTCAGAATGGGGGATTTGCAGACCAATCCCACCGCCCGGGCCCGTGTTTTTCGACTGGACCTGATGCAGCCGGTGTCTATCTTCGTCGCCCAGCAGTTCGGGATGCAGCCTCGTGACGTCATCTATGTCACGAACGCTCCGCTCTATGAGTACGACAAGGTCTTGAGGTCTATTTACAGCACCTTCTCGCTGTATGGAGTCGTCAGGAGCAGTGGTACGGTCGCGCTACCCTCAGCGTTCTGACGAACCTGGCGGGCGGCCAAGGGAAAAGTTTGGTACAAAGAGACATGGCGCGCACAAGAAAACTCACCTGGAGTGCGGTGGGCGTGGCGGCTTTGGTCGTCGTCGCCATCGTCGCCATGTGGGTCACTCCCAGTCGCCAGACGAGCAGCGCCCAAGACGGTGCTCGGCAGGCGGCGCCCCTTATCTCGCGCGGCTACACCGATGCGCCGGCCGGCACGGCGGTCATCGCTGGCGACCCTACGGGCGGTGCGGTGATTATCGAACTCCGCATCACGGACGGCCAGCGGGTGAAGCGCGACGACATCATTGCGGTCCTCTCCAACTACCCTAAGGCCGATGTTGCGGTCCGTTCGGCTGAGGCGGAGCTGGCAAAGGCAAAGCAGCAGCGCGAGGCCATGATTTCCGGGTTCCGGACGGCCGAGATCGCCATGCAGGAAGTCGTCGTCAAATCGGAGACCGAGTCCAACAAGCTGAAGGCGCTCCAGATGCAGCGATCGGGTCTGCCGCCCGACCAGAAGCAGCTGGAGATCAGCATCGCCCAGCAGAACCTCGAGCGCGAGCAGGCCAAGTTGCGCGTTCAGAAGGAGACGTTGGCCACCGATCTCGCGCAGATCGAGACCGACATCAACATCATCACGGCCAAGCTCGACAACGCGCAGACCACGCGCGAGCAAGCCTTGGTTCGTTCGCCGCTCGACGGTGTAGTGGTGCAGATCTACTCGCGGCAAGGCGAGCGCGTTTCCGGCAGCGGCATTGCCAAGATCGTCGACCTGAGCCAGTTGCGCATCCTGGCCGATGTCGACGAGTTGCATGTCGGCCGAGTACTGCCGGGCGGCAAAGTCGAGGTCACGTTCCGCGGCAGCACGACCGTGTACAAAGGCAAGATCACCCGCGTCGCACCGACTGTGAAGCGGATGCAGCGGGTTGAGCCAGATGGCGGCTCGTCGACTGACGGCCGTGTGGTCCAAGTCGAAATCGAACTCGACGACCCGGCGAGCATGCCGCAAGTCTTGGGACGCGAGACGCGCGTCACCTTCCTCTAATGGCGCTGACCCTGCCTGACGTCCCGGCGCTGCGACTGCGGCTGCGCGGATGGAAGCCGCAGTTTTCGCTGGCCCGCCTGCGCGCGGCAGCCAGAACGGCCACCGCGATGCCGCTGGGTGCCCAGCAACTCAAGCGCCAGCGCACCAGTACACTTCTGTCGCTGGCCGGCGTCACCGCCAGTCTGCTGGTGATCTTCGCCCAGCTCGGCATCGAACGAGCAGTCTATGACTCGGCGATCCGTCTTCATCGCACCGTGGCCGCCGACCTGGTCCTGGTGCCCTACGGCTTCAAGTCGCTGCAGCTCCATGCCGAGGTCCCGGTCGCCATGACCGACATCGTATCGGCCAATCCTTCGGTGGCGGGTACGATGCCCCTGTGGTTCGGCGTCATGTCGATGAGTCACGCCGGCATGCCGACGGCCCGCCGGATCGCGTGGTATGCCATCGACGTCGAGCGACCGGCGATCGACGTGCCGGGGCTGCGTGAAAACCTCTTCAAGCTGCGCGAGGCGAGGCGGCTTCTGTACGATCGCGAATCGCGTCCCTACTTCGGCGACCTCGGCGAGATTGCCCAGAATACCCCGGAAGTACCGGTGCTCGGCCCGCCCGACAATCGCGGCCTGCTGCGGCAACTCTATGTCGTTGGTACGTTTGCCGTTGGGCCCAACGTTCTCAATGACGGCGCGATCATGATGTCCGAGGCGACCATGGCCGAAATTTTCGGCGCCTGGTGGTCGGACCGGCCGGCCTTCATCGCCATCCGGCTCGCCGCCGGTGCCGACGCGACTGCAGTTCGGCAGGAGCTCAATCGAGCCCTGGCCGGCCGCGGCGAGGTGATCTCGATCCCTGAGTTGGAGCAGCGCGAGCGTACCTACTGGTCACGCGAGACGCCCGTCGGCTACATCACGGACCTCGGCTTCGTGATGGGCTTGATGATCGGCATGGTGTTCATCTACTACGCCCAGTATCAGATCATCCGGTTCTATCTGCCGGAGTACGCCATCCTGAAGAGTCTGGGCTACGACTGGTGGTTCTTCCTTTTCATGATCGGCCAGATCGGCGCTGCCATCATCACGCCAGCCTTCTTGGTGTCATTCACGCTGGGCCGTTTCGTCTACGGCGCGACGGAGGCGGCGATGCATCTCGGCATGTCGATGGGCCTGCGGGAAATGGTCGTCGCTCTCGTCGCCTGCGTGGTCATGACGGTCGTGTCCAGCCTGTTCGCGATCCGGCGGCTCTGGAAGGTCGACCCGATCATGCTGTTCGAATGACCATGTCGGCCGACGCCCACGGCTTCGGGCCGCCAGTCGTGGAAGCGGTGAACGTCCATCACCACTACGGCGATGGGCCACAACGCGTCGACGTGTTGTTCGACATCAACATGCAGGTGCGCGAGGGCGAGCTAGTGATCGTCACCGGCCCGTCCGGCTCCGGCAAGACGACGCTGCTGACCATCCTCGGGACCATGCGCCGGCCCTCCGAGGGCAAGCTCCGTTTGCTGGGGACTGATCTCGTGGGGCTCGGTGGCTCCGAACTGGACGTCCTGCGCAACCGCGTGCGCTTCCTGTTCCAGAAGCGCAATCTTCTGTCTTCGCTTACGGCTCTGCAGAACGTGATCGCAGGCGTCTCCACGACGCCTCTGTCGGATGTTGCCTGGGACGAGCCGCGCGCCCGCCATCTGCTCGGCCTGCTGGGGCTTGCCGACAAGGCCGATGCCTGGCCGGACGAGTTGTCGGGCGGCCAGCAACAGCGCGTCGCCATCGCCCGCGTCATGATCGGGCTGCCCGACCTCATTATCGCCGATGAACCGACGTCTGCCCTCGATCGCGTGGCCGGGCGCCTGGTCGTCGATCAGCTCAAGGATCTCGCCATGCGCGCCAAGTGCGCGGTGGTGCTGTCGACGCACGACGAGCGTATCTTCGACGTGGCGTCGCGCCGCCTTCACATTGAGGACGGCCGCTGCTTCGAAGTGCCGATCCACTACCACTGATCGCGGAACAGGTGCGTTGCTCTTCGTTGTGGATCTTGTCGTAGTCTTCTCGCTGGCCGTGCAGTTCGCCATTGCCGGCTATTTTCTCTATCTGCTCTACTGGTTGGCCAATCTGCCGTCGGTTGTTCCGGCGGCCCCGGCGCCGATATCCGAGCCGCCCAGGGTACTTGTGCAGATTCCGGTCTACAACGAACCGCTCGTGGTCGAGCGTGCGCTTCTGGCGGCGGCGGCACTCGATTGGCCGCTCGATCGGCTGACGATCCAGCTCCTCGACGACAGCACGGACATCACGTCGGACATTGCCGTCCACGCCGTAACGCGGCTGCGGCGCGAAGGCGTTGCGGTGGAGCATGTGCGCCGCACCGAGCGAAGCGGCTTCAAGGCCGGTGCGCTTGCCGCCGGCATGGCGCTTTGCGACGCGCCCTTCATTGCAGTGTTCGATGCCGACTTCGTGCCGCCGGCCGACTGGCTTCGCCGCGCCATGGCGGCCATGCTCGCCAGTCCGGAGGCAGCCTTCGTGCAGACCCGTATCGAATGGGGCAACGGCGGGCGCAACTGGCTGACGCGTGCCCAGCGCCTTATGCAGGACGCCCACTTCGCCGTTGAGCAGGACATCAGAGCTCGACGCAGTGTGCCTTTCCAGTTCAACGGCACGGGCGGCATCTGGCGGCGCGCAGCGATAGAAGAAGCCGGTGGCTGGTCGCACGACACGCTGTCGGAGGATCTCGATCTGGTGCTGCGCACCCATCTCAAAGGCTGGACTGGCGTCTTTCTGATGGAGCCACACGTCGTGGGCGAACTGCCGCAGAAAATCGACGCCTTCAGCGCCCAGCAGAGCCGCTGGTCGAAGGGATTTGTCCAGGTGGCACGCAAGCTGCTCGGCCCGATCTGGAAGTCCGACTGGTCGGCCGAGGCCAAGTTCGTGACGACTGTCCAGCTGGGTCAGCAGCTCGTCTTTCCGGTTCTGCTGGTCGGTGCAGCGGCGCTTGGCCTGTCGATCCTGGGCCACGGGCATTTGCTCGGCGGATACCGCTTTTGCCTCTGGCTGTGGCTGGTGACGATGCTGGCCGTCCTGGTCGGCATGACATGGGGGGCCTATCGCCGCCTCGGTCGCGGCAGTGTCGTAGACTACGTCGCGACAGCGGCAAGCGTACCGGCTCTGATCATCTATCTCGCGTTCGCCAACGCCGGCGCAATCGTCGGGGCTGGCTTCGGCAAGAAGACCGAGTTCAATCGCACGCCCAAGACAGGCGGCTGACCCACCGATGGCCATCCTCGCCACCCTGGCTCTCCTGTTCGCCATCGTGTTCATGGTCTGCTGCGCGCTGTTGGCCGCCTTCATCGGCAGCCTGCTCTACATGGTTGTTCTGCACCATCGCCTGAAAGAGGCCGGGCTGCGCCGCGAGGCGTTGTTGCTGGCTACACCCTTGCCGGCCGATTCCGACCTGCCCCATGTCGTCGTGCAGATCCCGTCCTTCAACGAGGGGGCCGTCGTTCGTCGCGGCGCCGAGTCGGCGGCCGCCCTCGATTGGCCGCGCGACAAGCTTCATATCCAGCTCCTGGATGACAGCACCGATGAGACGGCCGACATGGTTCGTGCCGTGGCGACGGAACTCAGGGGCCAGGGCTTCGACGTCGTGGCCCTGCAGCGTACCGACCGCAGCGGCTACAAGGGCGGCGCACTGCATGAGGCGATGCAGAAAACGCCCTACGACTTCTTCGCGATCTTCGACGTCGACTATGTGCCGCCGGCCGACTTCCTGCGTGTCTGCATGCGGCCCTTCTTTGCCGAGCCCAGGACGGCTTTCGTGCAGGCCCGGTTCGACTTCCTCAATCCGCATGAGAATGCCCTGACGGAAATGCAGATGGTCACGCTCGACGCCCATCTCGGCATCGAGCAGGCGACCCGCTGCTGGGCCGGTCATCCGCTGCCCTTCAACGGCACCTGCGGCATCTGGCAGCGCGCCGCGATCGAGGCCGGCGGTGGTTGGAAAGGCGACACCGTCACCGAGGATCTCGATCTCACCTACCGCGGCTGGGTGAAAGGCTGGCGTGCCTTGTTCCTGACGAGTGTGGGCGTGCCAGGCGAGCTGCCCGCCGACACCAAGACCTGGCTGCGCCAGCAGCAGCGCTGGCAGGACGGATTCCGCCACGTCTCCTTCCGGATGTTTCCCGAGATACTGAAAAGCCGCGACATCACGCCGTCGGCCAAGGTGGCGGCCCTGCTGCATCTCTGCATGTCGCTGAACCAGCCCGTGCTGCTGGTGGGCGTGGCGTCGGGCCTCCTGGCGGGCCTATTGGCGCCGCAGCTCGTGCCGCTGCTGTTGACGCTTTTCGTCGTCACGGTGGCCTGGGTGTTGTTCTGCGCCACGACCTTCCTGCGCGCCGGCCACAATTTCATCCGGGGTGGCGCGATCCCGCCGTTGGCGTTCGGCGTCGTACTGCTGCGCTTTGCCGGCGGTCAGGTCGCCACCGTCGTCCGGTCGCTGGGCGTGCACATCAAGAAGGCGTTCAGCAAGCCCAAGCCGGTCGTGTTTGACCGCACCCCGAAGAAGGGCGCCTAGGCCAGCACACTTTCCCGCAGCAGCGGATGATGGGCGCAGCGCAGACCGCCGCCGGTGCTGATCGGACCATCAAAGGGCAGCGGGATGACGTCGACCTTGCGCTTGCGCAGCTCTCCGATCACGCGGGCGTTGCCAGCGTCGATGATGACGCGGCCTTCCTCGAGCACCAGGCCATTGGTTGCCAGCAGGTTCGCTTCGTCCCTGGAGACGGTGACCGCATCCCAGTCCCGGAGCGACATCGGCAGGCCATCAATGAACTTTTCCGGGCACCAGATGAGCAGACCCGGCTTGATCAACGCCAGGGCGCAGTCGAGATGGAGCACGTCCGACTTCATGGCGACGGGAATGACCCGGTAGCTATCGCCCAGCAGCGCCTGTAGCCAGTCGACGCCGGCGAGATCGGAGGCGCAGCCGGAAATGCCGACATAGATCTCGTAGCCGTTCAGCAGGGTATCGCCGCCTTCGAGGAACGGGCCGTCCACGCAAGCCGGCGAGCCCAAGGGCACGCTCGACCAGTGCGCGCCGCGCTGTTGAACGACCTGCTGAATGATCGGCCGCAGTCCATAGCGTTCGCGTTGCCGGCACTTCAGGCGGAGCGAGGCGTCGATGACGTGGTTGCCGATCACGATCATGCCGTCGCGTGGAAAAAGCTGGGCGCCTTCGCCATTGGGGGCGAGGAACGTGCGCTCGTCGCCCTTCAGGCGTTCCGGCCGGTGCACTGTGACGCCCTCGCGGGCGACCAGCTCGGCCAGCGTGTCTGCCTGGCGCTCGATGCGCATAGCCCACTCGGGATCGATATCGATCAGGCGGCGCCCTGCATGCTGCCGGCTGAATGCGTCGCTGGGCGGGATCAGCCAGCGCTGCGACGCTTCGTGGAAGACGACGAAGTCCTCGGCGGGCGAGATGCCGATGACGACTTCGCGGAGCCTGCCCCACTCGTGGTGTACGCCGAACAGCACGCTCAGACCCGCGCGTAGATGTCCTCGTAGCGTACGATATCGTCCTCCTCGACATAATCGCCGGTCTGGACTTCGACCACTTCCAGCAATTCGGTGCCGGGGTTGGCGAGGCGATGGATGCCACCGATCGGGATGTAGGTCGATTCATTCTCGTGCAGGGTCATGATCTGGCCGTCGAGCGTCACCTCGGCGATGCCCTTCACGACCACCCAATGCTCGGCGCGCCGGTTGTGGCTCTGCAGGCTGAGCTTGGCGCCGGGCTTGACCGTGAGCCGCTTGGCGCGGAAACGCTCGCCGCGGTCGATATCCTGATAGCTGCCCCAGGGCCGGTGCATCACGGCATGCTCGGTCGCGGCGCGATGCTTGCCATCCGACATGCGCTGCACGACGTCCTTCAGGCGCGGGAGGTTGTCGCGATGGCCGACCAGCACGGCATCGTTCATCGACACGACGACGACGTCCTCGACGCCGATCACGGCCGTCAGCGGGCCGTCGGAGCGGATGTAGGAATTGCGCACATGGTCGATCTCGACCGGACCTTCGGTGACGTTGCCGGCGCTGTCGGCCTCGCCAATGTCGAGCAGCGCGTCCCAGGTACCGAGGTCGGACCAACGGAACTTGGCCGGCACCACCCAGCATTTGTCGGTGCGCTCCATCACGGCGTAGTCGATCGACTTGGCCGGCGCCTTGGCGAAGGCCTCGGCGTCGAGGAAAACGGTCGAGCCGGTCTTCTTCGCCTTGGTCACGGCCTCTTCGGCGGCGGCGGCCATGGCGGGCTCGAAGCGCGCCATCTCGGAGAGCAGCAGGTCGGGCGGAAACAGGAAGTTGCCGCTGTTCCACAGCAGGCCCTCGGCGATGTAGCGCAATGCCGTCTGGGCGTTGGGCTTCTCGACGAAGGCCGCGACCTTGTGCACCGCGCCGATGTGCTCGCTGCCGATCCGGATATAGCCGTAGTCGGTTTTCGGCTCCGTCGGCGGAATGCCGAAGGTGACGATGCCGCCCTGGTGGACGGCGGCAAGGCCTTCGCGGCAGCCGGCGAGGAATTCCCCGATGCCGATCACCAGATGATCCGACGCCAGCGCCAGTACGGCCTTGGCGCCGAGTCCACGCGTGTAGGCGGCGGCGGCGGCCATGGCAGGGCCTGAATCACGGCGTGACGGTTCGACCAGGATGTCGATCTCGACGCCGATGTCCTTGGCCTGGCTTTCGCACATGAAGCGATAGGCGTCGTTGGTCGCGATCACGGGCCGTGCGAACAGGTCGCGGTCGGCCACGCGCTCCAGGGTCTGCTGAAAGGTCGATTGCTTGCCGAGAAGCGGCACGAACTGCTTGGGCATGCTCTCGCGCGATAGCGGCCACAGCCGCTTGCCGGAGCCTCCGACCAGAATGACGGGTGTGATGAGGGACATTCGGACGGCTTTCCTTGACGTGTGGCGTTCAGCGGTCGGACGAGGCGGCGTGTCGAGCCGCGATATAGCCGAAGGTAAGGGCTGGGCCAATGGTGATGCCAGCCCCCGGATAGGTGCCGCCCATCACGCTGGTCATGTCGTTCCCGGCGGCATAGAGGCCGGTGATGGGGATGCCCCGATCATCGAGCACCCGGGCATGGCCGTCGACCCGCAATCCCAGGAAGGTGCCGATATCGCCCGGGATCAGTTTCATGGCGTAGTAGGGCGCTCGCGTCAGTGGCGCCAGGCACGGGTTGGGTTGGTGCGTGGGGTCGCCGTTGAAGCGATGATAGGCATCGGTGCCCTTGCCGAAGTCCGGGTCTTCGCCTTTTGCGGCATTGACGTTGAAACGCTGGACGGTTGCCTGCAGGGCCCCTGCATCGATCCCCATGCGGGCGGCGAGTTCCGGCCAGCTCCCGGCGGCCGTCAGATACCCGCTTCTGAGATGCGGGCCAAGCGGCAGTGGTGCCGGCCCAATCGCGCCCATGCCGTAGCGGCGGATGGCGCGGTGATCGCACACCAGCCAGCAGCTCGTCTCGAGCTGGTCACGGCAGGCCTCGACCATTGCCGGCACGAAATCATGGTAGGATGCCGACTCGTTGGTGAAACGCCGGCCGGTGGCATCGACGGCGATATAGCCGGGCTTGCCGCGCTCATAGAAGTGCGGAAAGGGCAGGGTCGAGCCGTCGGGCTGCGGCACCAGCGAGACCGGGACCCAGGCCGCAGCGTAGGCGACATCCTCGGCCAGGGCGCCGCCTGCCGTCTGGCCGAGCCGGATGCCATCGCCGCGGTTGCCCGGTGGGGGCGCCGACCGATGCCGGCGACCGTCGCGTACATGGCCGTAGTACCGGCGTTTCAGTTCGTCATCAGCCGGGAAGCCACCGCAGGCCAGCACGACGCCGCGCCGTGCCCTGATTTCCTCACGCTGTCCGTCACGTTGCACGACCGCACCGACGACGGCACCGGCATTCTGGATCAACTCGACGACCGGGCTGGAGAGCCAGAGGTCGATGCCGCGTTCTTCCGCCGACAGCGCCAGCGCCGCGATCAGGGCGTTGCCGTTGGCGAGCCGGGTGCCGCGGGGGTGGTTCACGCGGTCCATTGCGTAGCGCACGGTCATGCCCGCGACATGCAGCGCCGATCGCACGGAGCGCGTCATCCTGAACACATGGGGCAGGTCGCCGCGGCCCAGCATCATGCCGCCGAACGCCATCATGGTCTTGAGCGGAGCCCGCAGGTCGGCAAAGCGCCGGCCGAGCCGTCGCCCGTCGAACGGCAGCGGCAGCAGTGACCGGCCGCCCTGGGCGGCGCCCGGCTTGGTCGGATGATAGTCGGCCCAGACCGGCACCGCTTCGTAGCGTACATACGTGTTGCTCTCGATGAACTCGACGGCCGGATTGCAGTTGTCCAGGAAGGCGTTCGCCAGCTCGAGGTTCAGGCGATTGCCGGCCTCCTGCTGCAGGTAAGTCAGTGCCTCGTCCTTGGAATCGGCGATGCCCAAGGCGCGGCCGTGGCGGTTGCCGGGGATCCAGATCACGCCGGCCGAATAGGCCGTCGAGCCGCCGAACTGCGGTTCCTTCTCGACCATCAGCACGCCCAGCCCGGCATGCGACGCGGCAAGCGCCGCGGCGAACCCGGCAGCTCCGGAGCCCACCACCAGCAGATCCGTTTCAATCATCGCCTGGGCTCGTCCTTCGTCCGTTCGATATTCTCCTCACGCCGCCGCTTGGCCTCGACCTCGACTGCCTGGGCCAAGGCGGGGATGCGCGAGGCGATCTCGTAGAAATCGCTGGCATACAGCACCAGCAGCGTGGTCGGCCGCGACGTCGCCACGGTGGCGGATCTCGGTTGGCGCTCCAGAAGCGACATTTCCCCGAAGAATGCGCCCTCGCCGAGCTTCACGGTGCCGCCGGTTGGGAGGCGGACTTCGCACTCGCCACTGGAGATGAAGAACATCGAGTCGCCGGGATCTCCGCGCCTCATGATAACCACACGCGAGGGGTAGTAGCGGGTTCGCAACTTGCCCACGATTTCCGACAGGGTGACGACACCCAGGGCGGCAAATATCGGCACGCGCGCCACCAATTCCCAGACCTTGAGATACTCGCGCCGCCGTTCTTCCTGCGCGAAGCCTGTCGCGAGCACACCGGTCATGATGGCAAGCACCGAGATTCCGCTGATCATCAGGACCGATCCGACAAGGCGCCCTCCTGCCGTAAGCGGCACGACGTCGCCGTAGCCGGTCGTGGTCAAGGTCACCACCGCCCACCACAGGGCGTTGGGCAGGCTGCCGAAGGCCTCGGGCTGGCGTTCGCGCTCGAGCAGATGCGCGACCGTCGCGGCCATTACGAGAACGATGAAGAAGAGGGCAAGTACGCCGGCGATGGGGGAGCGCTCGTTCGACACGACACGGGCCAGCGTGCCGAGTGCCGGCGCATGCAGGCCTAGCTTCATGACCCAGAGAACGCAGAAAATCGAGGCAGTGTCGGAATCGACGATGCGATAGCCTGCCAATCGCATGAACACCGGCACGGTCGCGAGAAGGGCGACCAGGCCAGGCAACGATATCGCCCATCGAAGCCGGGCGATCATGGGAGGAAACTCGCGGTAGCGTGCCTCCTCCGGCGCGCCCCACAGCCTTATGAGATATTCGACGAAGAACAGGACGGCGACGAGCCATATCGTGTAGCGCAAGCCGTCTCGCACATCTAGTGGGAGCCCATCGACCGACAGCAGGATCACGGCAAGCAGGCCGATGACGAGCAGGCATATGTGCGCCAGCCGCCATGGCCGGCCCGCCTCGCTCGGGTCGGCGAAATTCAGCAACGCATGAATGCGCGCACGGAGACCAGGGGGCGGAGCCGTCACGCCATGACCATAGGCGGGCTGGCCTCTGAATTGCAACGCGGGGGAGGCCGGTCTACGGTCGCGCCCGTCACGAAGGTCCGGGGTTGGGAGCAGCGGTGGTCAGCGATTTGCGCATTGCCGTCGACATTGGCGGCACGTTCACGGATGTTGTTCTGGAGGAAGGCGGTCGACGGCTGACGCGCAAGCTGCTGACGACGCCGCAACGGCCGGAGGAGGCGGTCCTCGAGGGCGTGCGCCTGATCCTGACCGATGCCGGTCGCGGCTTCAGCGACATCGCAGTGTTCGTGCATGGCACGACTCTGGCGACCAACGCCGTGATCGAGCGCCGCGGCGCGCGTACCGCCCTGATCGCCACCGAAGGATTTCGCGACGTCCTCGATATCGCCAATGAAAGCCGCTACGACCAATACGACCTGACGATCGAGAAGCCGAAGCCGTTGGTGCCGCGGGTCCTTCGCTTCACTGTGCCGGAGCGCCTGGACGTACACGGCAAGATCCGGCTGCGGCTTGACGAGGAGGCGGTCGGCGTCGTGGCAGGCAAGCTGGCCGCCGCCGGCATCGAGAGCGTTGCCGTGGCCTTCATGCATTCCTACGTCAATCCAGTGCACGAGCGTCGCGTCCGGGAGATTCTCAAGGTCGGACTGCCGGATCTTCGGGTCACGCTGTCGAGCGAGGTTTGCCCCGAGGTGCGCGAATACGAGCGAACGTCGACGGCGGTGGCCAACGCCTACGTGCAGCCGCTAATGGACTCCTATCTGGCCCGCATGCAGGCAGCCCTTGCGGCCGAGCGATTCGTCGGCACGATCTATCTCGTAACGTCGGGCGGCGGCCTGACCGCCATCGAGACGGCGCGGCGATTTCCCGTGCGGCTGATCGAGTCGGGTCCGGCCGGCGGCGCGATTTTTGCAGCGCAGGTGGCGGCCCGCGCCGGCGAGAAGCGGGCGTTGAGCTACGATATGGGGGGCACCACGGCCAAGATCTGCCTGATCGACGACTTCACGCCGCATACCGCGCGACTGTTCGAGGTCGACCGCGCAGCCCGGTTCCTGAAAGGCTCCGGGTTGCCAGTGCGCATTCCGGTGATCGAGATGGTCGAGATCGGGGCAGGCGGCGGATCGATCGCCCGCCTCGACGCCCTGAAGCGCGTGACGGTGGGGCCGGAAAGCGCCGGCGCCGAGCCCGGCCCCGCCTGCTATGGCCGCGGCGGCCGCCATCCTGCTGTGACCGACGCCAATGTCGTCCTGGGCACGATCGACCCCGCCGATTTCGCCGGCGGCACCATTCCGCTCGACCTGGCCGCGGCACGGGCGGCGCTCCAGCGCGACGTCGGCGAGGGCCTCGGGCTCCCGACCGAGATGGCGGCCTATGCCGTCTACGAGATGGTATCGGAAAACATGGCAAGCGCCGCCCGCGTGCATGCCGTCGAGCGCGGCGCCGTGGTCAACCAGTACAATCTCATCGCCTTCGGGGGCGGCGCACCGCTGCATGCCGCGCGGGTTGCCGAAAAGATCGGCGTACGGCGCGTGATCGTGCCGCCCAATGCCGGGGTGGGTTCCGCCGTGGGCTTCCTGGCGGCGCCCGTGTCCTTCGAGTTGGTGCGCAGCCGCTACATGCGGCTCGACCGGTTCGATGCGGCGTCGGCGTCGGAGCTTCTCGCCGAGATGAGCGCCGAGGCGACCGCCTTGGTGGCCCCAGGCGCCCGTGGTCAGGCGACCTTCGAGCGGCGCGTCGCTTTCATGCGCTATGTCGGCCAGGGCCACGAGATCATGGTCGTCCTGCCGCAACGGCCGCTGGTGGCGGGCGATGCCGACGCGTTGCGCGCGTCTTACGAGCGTGACTATGCTGTGCTGTTCGAACGGCACATCCCCAATGCCGCCATCGAGATCCTGAGCTGGTCGGTCCAGGTCTCGACCGAGACGCCGTTGCCGGCGCAGCAGAGCGCGGCACCGGCCACGCAGGCGCCCGTCCCATCCGGTCGCCGCCCGGTGTTCGACGGCCGCAGCGGGCGCACGACCGATGTGCCGGTCTATCGGCGCGAGGCCCTGCCGCCGGGCAGCGCCTTTGCCGGACCGGCCATTGTGGCCGAGGCCGAGACATCGACCTACATTTCGGCAAGTTTTACCGCGCACATCGATGCTTCCGGCTGTATCGTCATGGATCGCCGGGCAGGGTGAGGAGAGGATCATGAGCCAGTCCAATAGCGTCGGGCTGATCGACCTGCAGATCATGTGGAACCGCCTGATCGCCGTGGTCGAGGAGCAAGCCCAGACCCTGATGCGCACCGCCTTCAGCCCGATCGTGCGCGAGGCCGGCGACCTCTCGGCCGGCATCTTCGACCTTCAGGGCCGCATGCTGGCCCAGGCCATCACCGGCACGCCGGGCCATGTGAATTCGATGGCCGAGTCGGTGAAGCATTTTCTCCGATACTTCCCGGTCGAGACCATGGAGCCGGGCGACGCCTACATCACCAACGACCCCTGGATGGGCACCGGCCATCTCAACGACTTCGTCATCACCACGCCCTGCTTCCGCAACGGCAAGCTGGTGGCCCTGTTCTCCTGCACAAGCCACCTCATGGACATCGGCGGCATCGGCTTCGGCCCCGATGCCACCGACGTGTTCATGGAGGGCCTGTACATCCCGATGCTGAAGCTGTTCGACCGCGGCAAGGTGAACGAGACCCTGATGGCGATGATCCGTGCCAACACGCGGCAGCCGGTCGACACCGAGGGCGACGTCTACTCGCTCGCCGGCTGCAATGACGTCGGCGGCCGCCGCTTGGTCGAGATGATGGATGAGTTCGGCATCGACACGCTGGATCAGCTCGGCGACCACATCATCGCCCGCTCACGCGAGGCGGTGTTGGTCGAGATCGCCAAGCTGCCCAAGGGCACCTGGCACAACACCATGACGGTGGACGGCTACGACGAGCCGGTGACTCTCAAGGCCGCGCTCACCGTTTCCGACAACGGCATCCATGTCGACTACACGGGGACCAGCGGTGTTTCGAAACGCGGCATAAACGTGCCGCACGCCTACACGACGGCCTACACCGTGTTCGGGCTGGGCTGTGTGGTGGCCACGCATATTCCCAACAATGCCGGCTCGCTCGAACCCTTGACGGTGTCGGCGCCGGCCGATGCCATCCTGAACGCGCCGAAGCCGACGGCCGTTGCCTCGCGGCACGTCATTGGTCAGATGTTGCCGGACGTCGTGTTCGGCTGCCTGCGCCAGATCATCCCCGATCGCGTGCCGGCTGAAGGCACGTCGTGCCTGTGGAACATCAACGTACGCGGCCATGTGAAGGGTGGAGAAGGCGGCAACTACGGCTTCGGCATGGCCATCACTTCCAACGGCGGCACTGGCGCCCGTCCCGACAAGGACGGGCTCTCGGCCACCGCGTATCCCAGCGGGGTGCGTGGTACGCCGGTCGAGATCGCCGAGACCCAGACGCCGCTCATCTTCTGGCGCAAGGAATTCCGCCCGGACTCAGGCGGTGCCGGCCGCTCGCGCGGGGGCCTCGGGCAGATCATGGAAATCGAAAGCGGCATAGCCGAGCCGTTCGACCTGCTCGCGGCTTTCGACCGGATCGACCATCCGGCGCGCGGCCGCGATGGCGGTGGCAATGGCGAGGCGGGTTTCGTGGCTCTGAAGTCGGGCAAGACGCTGAAGGGCAAGGGCTTCCAGCTCATCCCGCCCGGCGACCGGCTCATCGTCATGACGCCGGGTGGTGGCGGCATAGGCGCGCCGGCCGAGCGCGAGCGCACGCAGGTGGCCAACGATCTCGCTGACGAGCTGATTTCGCCGGACAGTGCAGACAGACTTTACGCGTACAAGCCGCCGCAGGCGGCCGAGTAGTTCTAGCAACGGATCAACGAGCGAATGGGGGCTATCATGAGACTGGGACGCAGGACGGCCTTGAAGGCAGGCGTGGGAGCGGGCGCGGCGGCAGTGATCGGTGTGCCTTCGATGGCAGGCGCGCAGGCGCCGATGAAGCTCGATCTGGCGACTGTCTGGCCGGACGGCAACTTTCACACCAAGAACGCCAAGCAGTTCGCGGAGGAGGTTGCAAAGGCGACCAACGGCCAGGTGGTGATTACCGTGCATTCCGGCGGTTCGCTTGGCTACAAGGGGCCGGAGCAGCTGAACGCCGTGCGCGACGGCCTCGTGCCGATGGCCGATATCCTCAACATCCAGCAGGTCGGCGATGCGCCGCTGCTGGGCATCGAGGGCGTGCCGTTCCTGGTCGGCAATCCGGAAGAGCTGAAGGTCCTGCAGAAGTACGCTCGGCCAGAGTTCGACAAGATCGCCACCAGATTCAACCAGACGATCCTCTACACCGTGCCGTGGCCGACCCAGTATCTGCACACCAAGACGAAGTCCGACACGCTGGACGGCCTGAAGGGACTCAAGATCCGCGTGCCTGACCGGCAGGCCGGCGACATGGTGAACGCACTCGGCATGGCGGCTGTCCAGATCCCCTGGGGCGAGACCGTGCCGGCGCTGGCGTCCGGCGCCGTGGTCGGCGTCACGACGTCGTCGGTGTCGGGCGTCGACGGCAAGTTCTGGGAATTCCTGAAATACTTCTACAAGACCAACCATGTCTGGAGCTCGCAGATCGTTACTATCAACAACGACACCTGGAAGAAGATCTCGCCGGCCAACCAGAAGATCATCAAGGACCTCGCGGCCAAGCTCGAGCCCGAGTTCTGGAAGGTTGCAAGCGATGCTGATGCGAGCAGTGCCAAGCGCCTGACCGAGGGTGGCATGGAAATGATCGTGGTGCCGCCGGCGATGCTGAAGGAAATGCGCGAGAAGACTGTCGGCCTCGAGAAGGCCTTCATCGATCGCGCCGGCCCGACAGCCGCCGAGATCATCGCCAAGTACAAGAAGGACCTGGGGCGCAGCTGATCGTGTCCCTCGCCTCGGCTCGACGCCCGCCCGATCCGATCGGGCGGGTGCTCGATGCCGTCGACAGGCTGTCCCTGTGGGGTGCATGGGCATCGGCCGCGTGCGTGGTGGCGATCCTCGGCCTCATCGTGGCCGAGGTTGCCGGCCGCAATCTGTTCAACGTCAGCCTCTATTTCGCGTGGGAATTCAGCGCCTACTTCATGGGGGCCGCCTTCATGATGGGCGCGGCCTATACGTTGCGGGCGGGGGCCCAGATCCGCGTCAACGTTCTGTTGGAGAACGTGCCAAGGCCTCTTGCGCGCGCCTTCGACCTGTTCTCGACGCTGTGCGGACTTGTCATCGGGGCGTATCTGACGTGGGCGTTGGGCGAGATGACCTGGCTGTCGTGGGTGCGCGAATCCCGGTCACCGGAGAAGAGCGAGCTGTTGCGCTGGATTGCGCAGTTCCCGCTGGCGCTCGGGTCGCTTCTGTTCACCCTTCAGGTCGCGGCCCGCATGGCGCGCCTGCTGCGCGGCGAGGCCGGCGACGATGCCAGCCTGCGCATCGGCCAGGACATCGAGTGAGAGCATGAGCGCCATCCTCACCTGGCTGATGGTCCTGATGGTGGCGACGCTCTGCGCCGGCATCTGGATCGGCCCCGCCTTGATCGCCACGGCCGTCGTCCTGCTCGAGATGTTCACCAGCCTGCCGACGCACAAGCTGATCGGCAATTGGGCCTTTAACGTGCTGACGTCGTCGGACATCGTCTCGCTGCCACTGTTCATCCTGATGGGCGAGCTGCTGTTCCGTACTCGGCTGTCGCAGTCGCTGTTCTCCGGCATCGCCCCCTGGATGAGCTTCCTGCCCGGCCGTCTGTTCCACACCACGGTGATCGGCTGCTCGATGTTCGCCGCCATTTCGGGCTCGTCGGCCGCAACCACGCAGGTCGTCGGCCGCATCACGCTGACCGAGCTGCTGAAGCGCGGTTACGACAAGGGCCTGGCGGTCGGCAGCCTGGCGGGCGCGGGCACGCTGGGCTTTCTCATTCCGCCGTCGATTCCGATGATCATCTATGCCGTGTTGGCCGAGGAGTCGCTGCTGCGCCTGTTCACGGCTGGCTTCCTGCCGGGGTTTGCGCTTGCCAGTTGCTTCATGGGCTATATGGCGCTTCGGGCAGTCCTGGACCCCAGGCTGGTGCCGGCCGACGACCACACGACCTGGACCTGGGGCGACCGGTTCAGGAGCCTGATCGAGTTGGGGCCGGTTGCCTTCCTGATTCTGACCGTGCTCGGCACCATGTACGCCGGTATCGCCAGCCCCTCCGAGGCCTCCGCGATCGGCGTGCTAGGGGCGATCGCGGTCGCCGCTTTTCAGAAGACACTGAACTGGAAGGGCATTCGCGGCGCCCTGCTAGGGTCTGTCCAGACGACCTGCATGATCGGCCTCATCGTGCTGGGCGCCTTCACGGTCGGCACGGTCCTGGCCAACCTGCGGGTGCCGCAGTTCGTGTCGGCGACCATAACGTCATGGCAGCTCTCGCCGTTCGTGCTGATCATGTTCCTGATGGTCTTCTACATCCTGCTCGGCACGGTGCTGGAAGGCTTCTCCATGATCGTCCTGACCTTGCCGATCGTGTTGCCGGTCGTGTTGGCGGCGGGTTTCGACAAGCTGTGGTTCGGCATCTTCCTGATCCTCACCATCGAGATGGCCCAGATCAGCCCGCCCGTGGCGTTCAATCTGTTCGTGATCCAGAACATCACCGGCGATTCGCAAACCTATGTCGCCTGGAAAGTCGTCCCATTCTTCCTGATCATGATGGTCTTCACCGCCCTCCTGACCGTCTTCCCCAGCCTGGTCACCTGGCCGGTCGATTTCATACTGTCGAGATAGACGGGCCTCTGACAGACTGGGGAAAGTGGAAGTCAATCGGGGGACGGCATGGATCCGCGCCAGGTCAAGACGGCGGCTGATGCCCGCAAGATCGTCAAGGAACGGGGGCTGACCCACGTAAAAGTCGGCGTTCACGACATCGACGGCATCCTGCGCGGCAAGTACATCCACGTCGACAAGTTCCACTCCGCGCTGGATGGCGGCTTCGGCTTCTGCGACGTGGTCCTGGGCTGGGATTCCAACGACCAGCTCTACGACAACGTCGCCTATACCGGATGGCACACCGCCTATCCCGACGCCAACGTCCGCATCTTGCCGGACACCTGCCGCGAGATCGCCACCGAGCCCGGCAACCTGATGTTCCTCTGCGAGTTCGTCGGCAAGGCGGAGGAGATCTGTCCGCGGGGCGTCTTGCGGCGCGTGCTGGCGCGGGCCGCGAAGATGGGCTTCGAGGTCAAGGTCGGCTTCGAGTACGAGTTCTTCGTCTTTGCCGAGACCGCCTTCTCGATTCGCGAGAAGGGATTTCGCAACCTGAAGCCGATTTCGCCGGGCTTCTTTGGCTATTCGGTGCTGCGCAACTCGGTTCTCTCCGACTGGTACCAAGACCTGCTGGCCATGTGCGAGACCATGGATATGGGCATCGAGGGCCTGCACACGGAAACCGGCGCTGGCGTGCTCGAAGCGGCGCTGCGGGTCGGCGATGCGCTGCCGTCGGCCGATCGGGCGGCGCTGTTCAAGCTCTTCACCAAGGTGCTGGCGCAGCGACGCGACTGGCTCGCCACCTTCATGGCCAAGTGGTCGAAGGATTGGCCGGGCTGCGGCGGCCACATGCACATGTCCTTGTGGAAGGCGGGCAAGTCGGCCTTCTATGACGAGAAGGCGCCCCACCGCATGAGCGCGACGATGCGCCACTTCGTCGGTGGCCAGCAGGCGCTGATGCCGGAAATGCTGGCGATGGTCGCCTCGACTGTGAACGCCTATCGGCGGCTCATTCCGGGCTTCTGGGCGCCGACCGACGCGACGTGGGGCGTCGAGAATAGAACCACGGCGCTCAGGGTCATCCCGGGGTCGGCCAAGTCGACCCGCGTGGAATACCGGGTCGCTGCCGCCGACGCCAATCCCTACCTGGCGCTCGCCGCCGCGGTCGGTGCCGGCCTCTGGGGTGTCGAGAACAAGATCGATCCGGGCCAGCCGATCACCGGCAACTCGTATGCCCGCAAGCATCCGGCGAAGGCGCAGCTGCCGCGCACCCTGATGGAGGCAGCCGGCCGGCTGAAAGCATCGAAGCCGGCGCGTGGTCTGTTCGGCGATGCCTTCGTCGATCACTATTCGGCGACGCGTGAGTGGGAAGAGCGGGAGTTCCGCAAGGCCATCACGGATTGGGAACTCGAACGCTACATGGAAATCATCTGATGGCTGCGTCCTCTCCGCTCACCGGCAACTGGAGCTATCCGACCTCGATCCGCTTCGGCGCCGGCCGCATCCGCGAGCTGCCGGAAGCCTGCAAGGCGGTCGGCCTGACGCGACCGCTGCTCGTGACCGATCCCGGGCTGGCGAAGCTTCCGATGATCGCCGACGCCTTGGTCTCACTGCGCAAGGCGGGCCTCGAGGTCGCGCTGTTCAGTGAGGTGAAGCCCAATCCGGTCGCCGCCAATGTCGAGGCCGGCATCCGCGTGCTGCGCGCCGGCAAGCATGACGGCGTGATCGCCTGGGGTGGCGGGTCGGGTATCGATGCCGCCAAGGCGATTGCCTTCATGGCGGGCCAGACCCGGCCGATGTGGGATTTCGAGGATATCGGCGACTGGTGGACGCGCGCCAATCCGGCCGGCATCTACCCGTCGATCGCCGTGCCGACCACGGCGGGTACCGGCTCGGAAACCGGTCGCGCGTCGGTCATCACCGACGAGAAGACGCATACCAAGAAGGTGATCTTTCATCCGAAGATGATGCCCCAGGTGGTGATCGCCGACCCGGAGCTCACGGTCGGCCTGTCGGCGAAGCTCACGGCAGGCACCGGCATGGACGCCTTCATCCATTGCTTCGAGGCCTATTGCGCACCTGGCTATCACCCTTACGCGGAAGGCATCGCCGTCGAAGGCATGCGGCTCGTGAAGGAGAATCTGGCGCGCGCCGTGAAGGACGGCCGCGATGTCGAAGCCCGCGGCCATATGCTGGCCGCCTCGCAGATGGGTTCGACGGCCTTCCAGAAGGGCCTGGGTGCCATCCATTCGCTGTCGCATCCGGTCGGTGCGGTGCTCGATACCCATCACGGCCTCACCAATGCCGTCGCCATGCCCTACGTCGTGAAGTTCAACCGTCCTGCGATCGAAGGGAAGGTCGTGCGCCTTGCGCGCTGGCTCGACCTTCGCAGCCCGACCTTCGACGGCTTCATGCAGTGGACGCTCGATCTTCGCCGTGAGATCGGCATCCCGCATACGCTGGCCGAGCTCGGCGTGAAGGCCGAGCATCTCGACAAGTTCGCCGAGATGGCCGCGGTCGATCCCACGGCCGGCGGCAATCCGGTGAAGGCAGGTGTTGCCGAAATGCGCAGGATGTACGAAGCCGCCTTGAGCGGGAGACTCTGACATGACGGCCAACTTCCCCACCCAGGCGCGGGTCGTCATCATCGGCGGCGGCATCATGGGCTGTTCGACCGCCTATCATCTGGCCAAGCTCGGCTGGAAGGACGTGGTGCTGCTCGAACAGGGCCGGCTGAGCGGCGGCACGACCTGGCACGCCGCCGGACTGGTGGGCCAGTTGCGCAGCTACCAGAACCTGACGCGGCTGATCCGCTACAGCACCGACCTGTACGCGAAGCTCGAGGCCGAAACCGGACTGGCCACCGGCTGGAAACAATGCGGCTCGCTGTCGGTCGCGCGCACCGAGGAGCGCATGGTGCTGCTGCGCCGCTCCGCCGCCATGGCGAACGCCCAGGGCGTCGCCTGCGAGCCGCTGACGGCGCGGCAGGCTGGCGACAAGTATCCCATCATGCGGACCGACGATCTCGTCGGCGCGGTGTGGTTGCCGGGCGACGGCAAAGCCAATCCGGCCGACATCACCCAGGCGCTGGCCAAGGGCGCGCGCAACGGCGGTGTCCGCATTTTCGAGAAGACGCGCGTGACGTCTATCGAGACCGAGGACGGCCCGAGTGGCCGGCGAGTCACCGGCGTTCAGACCACCGAAGGGCCCATCACGGCAGAGATCGTGGTCAACTGCGGCGGCCAGTGGGCGCGCCAGGTCGGGCGCATGGTCGGCGTCACGGTGCCGCTCTATTCCTGCGAGCACATGTACATCGTCACCGAGAAGATGGAGGGCGTGCCGCGCGACCTGCCGGTGATGCGCGATCCCGACGGCTACATCTACTTCAAGGAGGAGGTCGGCGGCCTGCTGATGGGCGGCTTCGAGCCGGATGCCAAGCCGTGGAACAAGGACGTCATTCCCGACGATTTCGAGTTCGGTATGCTGCCGGACGACTGGGACCAGTTCCAGATCCTGATGGACAACGCCCTGATCCGGGTGCCGTCGCTGGACAAAGTCGGCATCAAGACCTTCATGAACGGCCCGGAGAGCTTTACGCCCGACCTGAACTACATCCTGGGCGAAGCGCCGGGCCTGAGGGGCTTCTTCGTGGGCGCCGGCTTCAATTCGATGGGCATCGCGAGTTCGGGCGGCGCCGGGATGGCGCTTGCCGAGTGGATCGTGGCCGGCGAGCCGACGATGGATCTCTGGCCGGTCGACATCCGCCGCTTTGCGGGCTTCCACGGCAACGATTCGTGGCTGCGGGCGCGGGTCGCCGAGACGCTGGGCCTGCACTACAAGATGCCGTGGCCGCAGCGCGAGCACGAGAGCGGCCGGCCGTTCCGCCGCTCGCCGCTCTATGACCGGCTCAAGGCGCGCGGCGCCTGGTTCGGCAACAAGATGGGCTGGGAGCGACCCAACTGGTTCGCCGGCACCGGCAAGACGCCCGACATGCAGTATGGCTGGGGCCGGGGCGAGTGGTTCGACCACGTCGCGGCCGAGCATCGCGCCACCCGCGAGGGCGTCACCGTCGTGGACGAGACGTCGTTCGGCAAGCTCCTGATGCAGGGGCGCGATGCCGAGAAGGTGCTGCAGCACCTATCCGCCAACGACGTCGCCGTGCCGGTCGGCCGCACCGTCTATACCGGCCTGCTGAACGACCGTGGCACCTTCGAGAGCGACCTCACCATTGCCCGGCTGGCTCGCGACAGGTTCATGATCATCACCGGGTCGGCGCAGGCCACGCGCGACGCCGACTGGATCGGCCGCCATATGCCGCCGGAGGCGCATGCCACGCTGACCGACGTGACGTCGGGCTGGACCGTGCTGTCGGTCATGGGCCCGCGCAGCCGGGCTTTGCTGCAGAAGGTGAGCCGCGCCGACTTCTCGAACGAGGGGTTTCCGTTCGCCACCATCCGCGAGGTCGGCCTTGGCTACGCCACGGTCCTGGCCTCGCGCCGTACCTACATGGGCGAGCTTGGCTGGGAGCTCTACGTGCCTGTCGAGTTCGCGGTGACGGTGTTCGAGACCCTACATGAGGCGGGAGTCGAGTTCGGCCTGCGCGACGCCGGCTACTACGCCGTCGAAACGCTGCGCCTGGAAAAGGGCTATCGCGCCTGGGGCCGGGAGCTCACGCCCGACGACAATCCCTTCCAGGCCGGCCTCGGCTGGGCGGTGAAGCTCGACAAGCCGGGCGGCTTCATCGGCCACAAGGCGCTGATAGAGGCCAAGGCCAAGCCTCTGACGCGGCGGCTGGTGACGGTGGTGCTGGCCGACGGCGAACCGCTGCTGTGGGGCGGCGAGGCGCTGCTGCGCGACGGCAAGCCCGTCGGCGATCTCACCTCCGCCGGTTATGGCCACACGATCGGCGCATCGATCGGGATGGGCTACGCCAAACGCGACGACGGTGCCGCCATCGATGCCGCCTGGCTCGAGGGCGGCCGCTTCGAGGTCGATCTCGCCGGCACGCGCCTTGCTGCCAAGGTGTCGCTGCGCTGCCCCTACGATCCCACGGGGGCACGCATCAAGGGTTGAGCCTCCTTGAGGCGCGTGTCGGCAAGCTCGCCGGCGGCCTCGAGGATGGGATAGGCGACCGACGTCAGGTGGCCGTTGATGCGCTTGAAGTCGCGGATCACGTCCATGTGGATCGAGCTGGTCTCGATCGACTCGGCGCGTCCTTCGCGCAGGCGGGCGAAATGGCTGTCGGCGGCCCGCGATTCGGCTTCGCGCATGGCGGTCTTCTCGGCGACCAGGCGGCGCGCCAGCGTGATGTCGCGGGTGGTGAAAACGTTGAGCGCCAGCTGCAGGTTTTCCAGCACGCGGGCGTGGAAGGCCCTGAGCTCGGCCGTGCCTTCTGGCGAGAAGGCGTAGCGGTTCCTGATCTTCTTGGCCGCGAGCTCCATCAGGTTCTTGTCGACGATGTCGCCAACGTGCTCGAGGTTGGTCGTGAAGGTCAGGATCTCGACGTAGCGCTTGCCGTCCTCTTCACCCAGTTCGTTGCGCGAGGTCTGGATGAGGTAGAGCTTGATCGCCTCGTAGAGTCTGTCGACCGCGTCGTCGGCGGCTTCGATCGCCTTCACCGCCTTGGGATCGTTGCGCTCGAAGACGTCCATCGTCTTGCGCAGCATGTCGGCCACGCGGTCGCCGAGGTTCAGTGTTTCGCGCAGCGCGCAGCCCAGCGCCTCGGCGGGGCTGTCCAGGACGTTGGGATCGAGGTGGCGGGGCTTGCCGGGATCGTCCAGCCGCGGCTTGGCGGGCAACAGGCGCACGCAGAGGGCGGCGACCACGTCGGTCAGCGGCAGGAAGACGATGGCGACAGCGAGGTTGAAGGCGGTGTGGAAGTTGACGGCGAGGCGCGTCGCCGACGGGTCGAGGATCGTCAAGACCTGCAGCACGGGCTCGAGGAACGGCAGGACAGCGATGGCCATCAGCCCGCGGGTGATCAGGTTGGCCAGAGGCACGCGCCGCGCCTCGACCTCGGCGCCGGCCTGAGCCATGTAGGGCGCCAGCGCGCCGCCGACGTTGGCGCCGATCACCAGGGCCAAGGCCAGCTTGGGCTCGACGATCCCGCCGCCGGCGAACGACATGACCAGCAGCACGACCGACAGACTGGAATGGACGAACCAGGTGGCGAGCGTCGCCAGGATGACCGCGATGACGTACTCGTTCTGGAGACCCTGCAGCGCGGCCATGAAGGAGGGCGAGGCGCGCAGCGGCTCGGTGGCATGGCCCAGCAGCTTGAGCGACAGCAGCATCAGGCCGAGGCCGATGGCGACCC
Organism: Reyranella sp.; assembly: GCA_019745575.1. Lineage (GTDB taxonomy): Bacteria > Pseudomonadota > Alphaproteobacteria > Reyranellales > Reyranellaceae > Reyranella. The sequence continues at coordinate 57,383 of JAIETA010000008.1, forward strand.
GGCCGAGGTGGCGCGACCTGTCCTGCTCGCTCGACAGGAAGGCGATAACGCCGGCGCCGATCAGCAGCGGCGACACCCAAGCAAGATCGAACGACAGGACCTGGGCGGCGATTGTGGTGCCGACGTCGGCGCCCAGCATGACGGCGAGGGCGATCGACAGCGGAATGAGGCCGCGGCCGGCGAAGGAGGAGAGCAGCAGCGCCGTGGCGGTGCTCGACTGCAACAGCCCGGTAACGGCAAGGCCGCCGGCGAAGGCGGTGAACCGGTTGCGCGAGCAGGCGGCGATGGCGCGGCGCAGCGTGGCACCGAAGGCACGCGTCAGGCCGGTGCGGACCATGCGCACGCCCCAGAGCAGTAAGGCCACGCTGCCCAGAACGTTCAGGATCGTCTCGACGCCCTGCATGATCGTCAGAGCCTACGCCTCAGCCTGCAGCGATTAAAGTTTTTTGACGAATTTGTTACGATGCCAGGTGCGTTGCCTCTTCCATGAAGGCGCGAACCAGCGCGACGCGGCGGCGCTCCTGCAGGCAAAGGGCATACTCCGCCACCGCGAGATCGCTGTCGGCCACGGCGATGTGGCGAAAGCGGCGATCCTCGCCAAGCTCGCTGGCGAAGACGGCACCGACGCCGAAGCCCGCGGCCACCGCCTCACGCACGCCCTCGCGGGTCTGCACCTCGACGATGGAACCCGGCCGCACATCGGCCGCGGCCATGGCCTGTTCCAGCACCTCGCGTGTGATCGAGCCGCGCTCGCGCAGCACCAGTTCCTGGCCGTTGAGGGCGGCGAGTGGAGCACGGCCGCGCTTGGCGAGCGGATGGCGAGCCGGCGCAAAAAGCACCACCCGGTCGGTGCGCAGCCGCACGGCATGCAGGCGGGGGTCCGACACGCTCTTGGCCATCACCGCGACGTCGGCCTCGTGGCGCAGCAGGCGTTCCAGCACGACGGCGGAGTTGTCGATCGACAGCGCGAAAGTAAGACCGCCGGCGCGCTTCCGGAGCGCCGCCATGATCGGCACCACGTGGTGGGCCGAGTCGGCGGCGATCCGGAGATGGCCGCGGGTCAGGGCCTGCTCGCCGGCCAGCAGGGCGCGTGCCTCCTCCTGCAGGGCAAAGAGCCGGGTCGTGACGCCGTGCAGCTGCCGGCCGGTTTCGGTCGGGGTGACGCTGCGGCCGCGGCGGTCGAACAGGTGTACGCCATAGGCCTTCTCCAGGGCCGTCACCTGGCCCGACAGGTTGGGCTGGCTGAGGCCCGAGGCGCGGGCGGCGGCGGAGAAGGAGCCCGATTCGGCCACGAGATGGAAGGCGCGGAGCTGGGTGGGCGTCATATATGTGAAACCTATAGGTAGCATATGGAATATATACTGGACGGATAGAAGACGCGAGCCGATCATCGCCGCCATGACCACCAAGAAGCCTGCCGCCTCCGAAACCGGTGATCCGCTGCTGCTGACGCCGGGTCCGCTCACCACCTCGGCCAGCGTGAAGCAGG
>JAIETA010000102.1 GCA_019745575.1 Reyranella sp.
ATGAGTAGCGACAACCTCATTCTGGCACTTCGATGCCGTGGGGGCCGTCCACCCCAACGCGCGTCCCGCGCGCTCTTCGGATCCGTGTGTCCGACTTTGACCTTTTAAGCCAACTTCCCGTCCAGCACCTTCGCCCACACGGCGGCGCCGTCGGGGCAGGCGTTGCCGCGCCAGGCGACATGGGTGTCGGGCCGCACCAGCAACAGCCTGGCGCCGTAGAGGGGGGCGAGTCGCGGTTCGGCCACGTTGACGATTTCCAGCGGCGCCGGCGCTGAATCGATCAGGGACGACGGATCGGCGTCGCCGAACCGCAGCAGGGTGAACCACGGCCCGAGATGGTCGTAGAGCGCGCGGCCGTCGGCCAGGAACACGCTGGGCAGGCGCGCACCGGGCGCGGTCGTGGGCTCGTAGACCACCGGGTCGCCTTCGACGCCGTCGTAGCGGTAGCCGAACTCGATGCCCCAGCTTTCGTTCTCGGCGTTGCCCAGCGCGGCGATGGCGCGGCCGAGCGCGTCGGGATCGCGTTCGCTCTGGTAGAGCTCGGCGATCTTCAGCCGCACGCCGGTGTGGCGCTCCGAGGCCAGCCGATTGCGCAACCCGACCGGGCGGCGCTCGCTCTCGTAGGACTCGAGCAGGCCCGGCGTCGCGAAGCCTTTCACCGCGGCGGCCAGTTTCCAGCCGAGATCGACGGCGTCGCCGATGCCGGTGTTCATGCCGTAGCCGCCGGTCGGGATATATTGATGGGCCGCATCGCCCGCCAGGAAGACGCGGCCGCCGCTATAACGCTCGGCCAGCAGCAGATGGGTGAACCAGGGATTGGCGACCAGGATCTCGCGCGCAAAGGCGCGGCCGGCCCAGGCGTCGAGCAGGGCATCGGGATCGATGTCGGCGGGATCGACACCGGGCGGCGGCCGCGTCTGCAGGGTCCAGGTGTCCCGGTCGTCCTGCGCGATCAGCGTGCCCTTGTCGGTCTGGTAGTGCCAGGCCACGCCGAACGCCTGCAGCAGCTCGCGCGCCTCGGAGCGGAAGTGGATCATGTAGCGCTGCGCCACCGCAGCGCGGCCTTCGAGCGCGATGCCCAGCCGCTCGCGCACGGCGCTGGTGCCGCCGTCGCAGCCGGCCAGGAAGTCGCAGCGCACCTGCTCCGTGGCGCCGGTCTCCACGGTGCGCAGCGTGACCGTGACCCCCGCCTCGTCCTGCTCGAAGTCCTCGAAGGCCACGCCCCAGCGTGCATCGACCAGCGGGTGACCCAGGATGGCGTCGCGCAGCACCGGCTCGATCATCACCTGGCTCACCCGCATGGCGGGCTCGCGTGGCTGCGTGCCGTCGTTCCGGGCCAGGATCTCCGCACGCTTCTCCGTGACACCGGGATAGCGGAAGCGGTGCAGTTCGCGGCCGCCGGCCTCGCGGGCCAGCGACGTGATCCAGGAGATGTCGAAATTGTTGTCCTCCGGCACCGCCACGGCGCGCAGTCTGTCGGCGACACCCAGCCGGCGGAACAGCTCCATCGAGCGGCCGTTGGTGATGTCCATCTTGGGGTGCCGCGTGGTCGTGGCATTGCGCTCGACCAGCAGGCAGCGCACGCCGTGGAGCGCGAGCGTGCGGGCGAGCGTCATGCCGACCGGCCCGCCGCCCGCGATCAGGACGGGGACGCGGTTCAAGCGGCCCGCGGGCCGGCCGGCCCGCTCATGCGGTTGTGCAGAACGTTGCGATGCGGTCGACCAGCCGGGGCGTCAACGCGGTCGGAATATCGTGGCCCATGCCGGGATAGATTTCGAGCTGGGCGCCGGGCACGAGGGCCGCGACGTCGCGGCCGCCCTCGTGCGGCAGGAGCGGATCGTCGGCACCGTGCACGACCAGGGTCGGCGTGCGCACGGTCTTCAGCATCTCGACGCGATCGCCCGAGGCCAGGATCGCGAGATACTGCCGGCCGACGCCGGCGGGGTAGTAGCGGCGGTCGATGTTGCGCTCGACCAGCCGGCGCATGTCGGCCTCGCTCTCGGGATAGGCCGGGCTGCCGATGGTGCGGCGGAGCATCATGTAGTGGCGGACCATGGCCTCGCGGTCGCCGCTGGCCGGCCGCTCCAGCGTGGCCTTTATCGCGTCGGGCTTGCCGGGCGGCAGGCCAGGCCGGCTGGACGTCGACATGATGGAGACCAGCGAGCGCGTGCGCGCGGCATGCTTTGCCGCGGCGATCTGGGCGATCATGCCGCCCATCGAGGCGCCGATCATGTGGGCGCGGTCGATGCCGAGCGCTTCCAGAAGACCGACCGCATCAGCCGCCATGTCGCCCAGCAGGTAGGGCGCGGGGACCTTCTGCCCGGTCATCAGCTTCATGAAGGCGGCCGGCAGGTCGGCCTGGCCCCACGAGTCGAAGTCGGTCGACAGGCCGCAGTCGCGGTTGTCGAAGCGCACGACATGGAAGCCGCGACCGGCGAGTCCCTCGCAGAAGGCGTCGGACCACAAAGTGAGCTGGGCGCCCAGACCCATGATCAGCAGGATGGTGGGATCGGCCTTGCTGCCGACCGTCTCGTACTCGATCTCGATGCCGTTGGCCTTGATGCGCGCCACGCGTCCTCCAGGTTTCCGTTCGGGCGACCGTAGCCGCTAGTTGGCGCGGAAGACCAGCTTGTATTGCTCCGGCGGCGTCGTCTTGCCGTCGCACTCGGTCTTCTCGCGGAACTCCACGAGCCGGAAGCGGCCATCGACCAGCCTGTGGACCTCGTAGGTACCGCAGTCGCCCATGCCGCGCCCCAGGGCGAAGCTGGAGACGGTGCGCGCCCGCGGATTCCATTCGGCATTGAGCATGACGAACGGCTGATCGCGCTTGCGGCCCGGCGGGGCGGCGAAGCCGATGAAGGTGTACTCGGCCGGCCGCTCGGCATGGACGAGGGCGAACACGCTCGATGCCTGGTAGGCGAAGCGGTCGCAGGCGAGCTCCCAGACGGCGGACTCCTCCGACAGCTGGAAGGCCTTCAGGACGCCTCCTTCCTTCATGACCTCGGGATTGCAGTCGTACTTCTTCTGCGCCTCGGCCAGCATGGCGCGCGGAATGAGGGACGGTCTCACCTGATACGGCGCGAACATGCCGGCCGCCGCGGCCGGCGGCGGCGGGGCCGGCGTCGGCGCGACGGTCTTCGGCACCGTCGGAGACGGCTGTGCCGGCTGGGGCGCGACAGCCTTCGGCGGTGGCGGTGGTGCCGCCGCCGCCGGCGTCATGCAGCCCGCGCCGCCCTTCACGGTGAGACGGAACGGCAGCTTGCCGGGCGTCACCACGGTCAGCGTGCCGCCTTCGATCTCGACCGCCTCGCCCGCCTCGTCGGCCAGCTTGAGGTCGAGAATGGCGGTGTAGTCGCCGGTCGTGGACTTGTAGAGCTGCTGCTCGAAGAGCTTGTAACCCTTGTCGCGGCCGCCGATGGCCACGCGGCGGAACTCGACCATCTTGTCGCCGATCTTCAGCGTCGCCGGCCGCCGCGCGTGGTCGGCTGCCAGCCTCTCGTGAAAGACATAGGCGTAGCGATCCTTTTCGGGATCGCGGTTGGCCTGCCACAGCAGCACCGAGCAGCCCTGCGGCGGCCCGACTTCCTGCTTGCCGAACAGTTTTAGATCGATCTTGTCGTCATCGGCCGCCGCCACCGGCCACGCCGCAGTCAGCATCATCGCGGCCGCCGCCGCGGCCATCGTCGCAATCCTCATGAAACTCCTCACAACACCCGACATCAGTATCGCCCGCGCCGCGCGCTCCACCAATAGGCGAGCGGCTTGCGCCACGGTCCGAGCGGCCGGCCGAGCACCAGCGCCGGCAGGAGGATGGGCAGCGCCGCCGGATCGACCTCACGGCGCCGGGCCCGCGCTTCGCTGAGCAGCGCGTCGCGCTCCGGCCCCGCGCCCATCAGCCACGCCGCGCCGACGGCGCGCGCCGCTTCTCTTGTCACGGGATCGCGCAGGCCCAGCACCGCAAGTTGCAAGTCGGCCAGCGCGTGGCCGGCGCGCAGAACGTCGAGCGGCCCCTCGGTCTCCTCCTCGCGGGCATCGACCAGGGCGACCAGGCTTTGGGGCGCGAGGCCGTGCCGTCGCGCGGTTTCGCTGAGCGATTCCACGAGGGGCTGCGCCCGCGGCTTGGCCGCACCGGCCGCCTCGGCCGCCGCCTCGCGCCACCATTCTAGCCGGATGCGGGCCAGCATCGGCTCGCGCGCCACGATGCGCGTGCGGGCCAGTTCATGGTCGAAGGCCAGCAGCGCCATCAGGTCGCCGCGCGCCGGCTCCGGCGCGAACAGGGCGCCCCGGAAGCGATCCGGATCGGCGGTTCGCACCGTGTCGAGGACGAAGCGGCGGGAGGCCTCGGGCGCCCGGTAGGAGTCGGTCATGGGGGATAAACATTCATCTGCGACCGTTGAACGCAGCCGGCGACGAGTTTACAATGATTTTCACAGTGATTCTCTAATCCCATCAACAAGATAAGGGGAAATCCTCATGGGTGCCATCTTCACATCGCCGGGACGCACCGTTGGTGCCGGCATTGTGCTGCTCATCGCCATCGTCGTCGTCGTGGGCCTGGTCACCGGCCAGATGACCAAGATCGACATGAACTGGGCAACCTTCGTCATGCGCTGGCTGCATGTGGTGAGCGGCGTCCTCTGGATCGGCCTGCTGTGGTACCTGAACTTCGTGCAGGTGCCGACCATGCCGACCATCCAGCCGGTCGAGAGCCGGACGGCGATCACCAAGTACATCGCGCCCAACGTGCTCTTCTATTTCCGCTACGCCGCGCTGGCCACGGTGATCACCGGCCTGCTGCTGGCCTGGATGCTGGGCTACCTCATGTCGGCGCTCACCCTGCGGCCGGGCTTCGTCATGATCGGCATCGGCATGTGGATGGCGCTGGTGATGGCCTTCAACGTCTGGTTCATCATTTGGCCGAACCAGCAGAAGATCCTGGGCCTGGTCGAGGCGACCGCCGAGCAGAAGGCCGCGGCCGCCAAGCCGGCGCTCTACGCCAGCCGCTTCAACACCATGTTCTCGATCGGCATGCTCTACTGCATGGTGGCGCAGCAGAACGCGCCCGTCTGATCCGACCGACATCGGCTGAGGAAACGGGGCCCCGCGGGGCCCGTTTTCTTGGTCCGCCGCCTACAGCGGGATGAGCGCTGCCGCCACCCGCCGGCTCTCGGCCAGCAGGACGTTGTAAATGCGGCAGGCCGAGCCGGTATCGACCACTTCGAGGGCGAGGCCGGCGGCCTTGAGCTGGGCGCGCAGGCCGGGCGGCACGAAGATCGCCCGCGCGCCGCAGCCCAGCACCAGGATCTCGGCCGGCGCCGGATCCGCCTTGAGGGCGGCAAGACTCTCCAGACTGAGGTCCTCCGCGCGCGTCACGCTCCAGGCGGTGGTCGCACGCGGCGTCACGAGCACGGGCGCGCGCCATTCGCGATCGCTGATGAGAAAGCGGCCGGGGCCGTAGCTGCGGATGAGCTGGACCTGGGACGGGTCGGGCGCCGGCAGCGTCTTGTCGTCGGGCGGCCCGCCGCCGGCTCCGGCGCGTGGCGGGATCACGCCTTGGCCTTGGCCGCCTCGTCGTCGGCCGGCCGCAGCTGGTCGGGCCGCAGCTTGAGGTAGACCAGGCCCGCGCAGGCGACCCAGATCGACGAATAGGTGCCGACGATGACGCCCCACAGCATGGCGACCGAGAAGCTGTAGAGCACCGGTCCACCAAACAGCACCAGCGCCAGCACCGCCACGAACACCGTGCCGGAGGTCATCAGCGTGCGCGACAGGGTCTCGTTGATACTGAGGTTGAGCAGATCGATCAGGCCGAGCTTCTTGTAGCGCCGCATGTTCTCGCGCACGCGGTCGAAGATCACCACGGTGTCGTTGATCGAGTAGCCGGCGATGGTCAGCACGGCGGCAAGCGCGGTCAGGCTGAAATCGAGCTGCAGCAGGACGAAGACGCCCAGCGTCGAGATCACGTCGTGCAGCATGGCGATCAGGGCGCCGACGCCGAACTGCCATTCGAAGCGGAACCACACGTAGATGACGATGGCGGCCATGGTGGCCAGCACGGCCCAGATGCCGCTTCGCATCAGCTCGTCGCCGATCTTGGGGCCGACCGATTCGGTGCCGCGCATCTCGTACTTGTCGCCGATCGCGTCCTCGACCAGTTTTATCGCCACCTGCTGGCACCATTCGGCGCGCTGCTCGGGCGACATGTCGACCTTGGCCGTGGCCGTCGTGCCGCGCGGCAACTGGCGTTCGACGATGGTCAAGCTGACCCGGCTCACCGCGTCGCGCCACGCCGCACCGTCGAGGGCGGCGGTGGCGGTGAACTCGACATCGCCGGTGCCGGCCGGACCCGGCCTCACCTGCCAGCCCGGGCCGGCCCGCTTCTGCATCACGCGCTGGGCGCCCGCTACGCACTGCGGCCCGCCCTCCTGGCGCTGGACGCGGACCAGCACCGTGTTGGGATCGCCGAACTCCTGCAGCGAGACCTCGCCGACGCCGAGGCCGCCCACGATCGAGCGCAGCTCGTCGAGCTGGGCCGGCCCCTGCTTGGCGCGGGCCTGCAGCGCGATGCCGCCCTTGAAGTCGATGCCGAAGTTGAGCCCGACGAAGGCCACGCCCAGCAGCGCCACGATGTTGATCAGCGTCGACAGGATGAGGGCGGCCTTGCGCTTGCCCAGGAAGTCGAACTTCTTCTTGAAGGCGAACAGGTGAACGGGCTTCCACATGGCGGCGCGCCTCAGATCACGAGTTCGGTGGGACGCCGCCAGCGCACCCAGACCGCGAGCAGCATGCGGGTGAAGATCGTCGAGCTGAACATCGAGGTCAGCAGGCCGAGCGAGAGCGTGGTGGCAAAGCCGCGGATCGGGCCGGAGCCGAAGCCGAACAGCAGGACGGCGGCGATCAGGGTCGTGAGGTTGGCGTCGATGATCGCCGACATGGCGCGCTCGTAGCCGGTGGCGATCGAGCTGAAGGCCGAGCGGCCGAGCGCCTTCTCTTCACGCACGCGCTCGTAGATCAGCACGTTGGAGTCGACGGCCATGCCAACGGTCAGCACGAGGCCCGCCATGCCGGGCAGCGTGAGCGAGGCGCCAAGGATCGACATGCCGGCGAACACCATCAGCAGGTTGACCAGCATGGCAAGGTTGGCGAAGCCGCCGAACACCGGGCCGTAGGCCACGAACATCAGGAGCCCGACCAGCACGGTGCCGACCAGCGCCGCGATGGTGCCGGCCCGGATCGCGTCGGCGCCGAGGTCGGCGCCGACCGTCCGCTCTTCGATGATGGTGAGCGTGGCCGGCAGCGCACCCGAGCGCAGCAGCAGCGCCTGTTCCTGGGTCTGCTGCGTGGTGAAGGTGCCGGTGATGATGCCGCTGCCGCCGCAGATCGCGCTCTGCACCACCGGGGCGCTGATGATCTCGCCGTCGAGCTGGATGGCGAGGCGCTTGCCGATGTTGGCGCGCGTCGCGGTACAGAAGGCGCGACCGCCGGCCGAATTGAAGGTGAAGCTGATGATCGGACGGCCGCCCTGCTGCTGCTCGAAGGTGGCTTTGGCGTCGTCGAGATCTTCGCCGCCCACGACGACGCGTTTCAACACCGGCAGGCACTGCGGCTGATAGCGCCGGCAGATCTGCTCCGGCGTCAGCCGCGGATTGGCGGCCTGGATCTCCTCCCAGGCCTTGGGATTGGAGCGCCTGAGATCCTGCATGCCCTCGCGCGTCGGCACCAGCGAGGTGGTGGGCGGCAGGGTCGCCGGGATGTTCTGGCCGGTCGCGGCGACGTCCTCGTTGACGAGGTGGAAGGCGAGCTTGGCGGTTTGGTTGATCTTGCGCTTGAGGTCCGTGGTGTCCTTGATGCCGGGCACCTGCAGCAGGATGCGCTCGTCGCCCTGGCGCACGATGGTCGGCTCGAGGGTGCCGGTCTCGTCGACGCGGCGGCGCAGGATCTCGATCGACTGGTCGATCACTTCCTTCTTGCGGCGGAACAGCTCCTGGTCCGAGTAGGCGAGCCGGATGGTGTCGCCCGTGCCGGAAACGGCGAGCGAGGGATCGACGGCGCGGATCGCCTCCAGTGCCTTGGCGCGCTGGGCCTCGTCGCGCAGGGTGACGATCAGGGCGCGACCCGGCTCGACGTTGACCTCCTTGAAGGGCACCTGCTGCTTGCGCAATTCGGCGCGCACCGAATCGGAAAGATTGTTCAGGCGCTCGGTCAGCACGCTGCGCAGGTCGGCTTCCAGCAGGAAGTGGGCGCCGCCGCGCAGGTCGAGGCCGAGATTGATGCGGTTCTGCGTATACCAGCCCGGCAGCACGTCGAGGACGCGGTTCGGCAGGAGGTTGGGCAACGCGAACAGTCCCGACAACACCGTGATCGCGATGATGACGATGGTCTGCCAGCGCGGAAGATTGAGCATTCCGACCTACTTCGCTCGCGGCGCGACGGCTACTTCTTGCCGCCGAACAGGCTGCCCAGCAGGCTCTTCCGCTCGGCCGCCGGCGCGGGCGGCGGCAGCATCGGCTTGTCGTCCTCCTCGGACTCCTTGCCGCCGCGCACCGACTCGCCGCGCGTCAGGATGTCGGTAATGGTCTGCTTGATGATGCGCACGCGCACGCCGTCGGCCAGCTCGACCTGCAGCTCGTTGTCGGAGATCACCTTGGTGACCAGCGCGATGATGCCGCCGCCGGTGACGACCCGGTCGCCACGCTTGACGCCAGCCAGCATCTCGCGCTGCGCCCTCATCTTGGCCTGCTGCGGCCGGATCAGCAGGAAATAGAACACCACGAAGATGAGAATCAGCGGGAACAGCTGGACGAGGAAATCCCCGCTGCCGCCCGTCGATTGTGCCCAAGCTGGCGAAATGAACATCTTCTGCTCCCGATCTTCCGGCCGTCGAAAAAAGCGCGCGGACTATAGCGGTCCGGGCCCGCTTTGCAATGCAAGCGCGGGGCGATATGGTCGCCCCCTTTCAGGCGGCCGGCAACGATGGATCAAGACCTTAAAGCCACACTTTCGCGCATCGCTGAAGCGCTCGACCGGCTTGCCCCGGCAGCTCCGGCGGGCGCCGACATCGGAGCGGCCGAAGCCTATGTCTGGCACGCTGCCGGCCATCGGCTCGAGTCCGTCCCCAAGGTCAACAGGGTCAATCTCGACCTGCTGATGGGAATCGACCGGCAGAAGGCGACCCTGCTCGACAATACCCGGCGCTTCGCCAAGGGATTGCCGGCCAACAATGCTCTGCTGTGGGGTTCGCGCGGCTCCGGCAAGAGTTCAATCGTCAAGGCCGTCCACGCCCATGTGAACCGCGAACTGGGCGGCCCGCCGGGTCCGCTTGCCCTGGTCGAAATCCACCGCGAGGACATCCCGTCCCTACCGGCGCTGCTCTCGATGATCCGCAACTCGGCCCGCCGCTTCGTGGTGTTCTGCGACGATCTCTCCTTCGACGGGCAGGACGCGGCCTACAAGTCGCTGAAAGCGGTGCTCGAGGGCGGCATCGAAGGCAGGCCGGACAACGTGGTCTTCTATGCCACCTCCAACCGCCGCCACCTGATGCCGCGCGACATGATCGAGAACGAGCGTTCGACGGCGATCAACCCGTCGGAAGCCGTCGAGGAGAAGGTCTCGCTGTCCGACCGTTTCGGACTTTGGCTGGGTTTCCACAACGCCGACCAGGATACGTTCTTCGCCATGATCGAGGCCTATGCCGCGCACTACAAGCTCGGCGTGCCGGTGGAGCAGCTGCGCAAGCAGGCAGTCGAGTGGTCCGTGACGCGCGGCGCCCGCTCGGGCCGGGTCGCCTGGCAGTTCATTCAGGAAGTGGCGGGCCAGCTCGGCAAGAAGCTGACATAGCCATGGATAGCCCCGAAGACGTGCTGTTCTCACCGGCCGTCAAGGCGGAGCAGGCGCGTCGGGGTTCGCGCGCCGGCTTCGAAGGCCGCGACTGGAAGACCGGAGTCACGGACGACCTGCGTCAATTCCTGGCGGCGATCGACACCTTCTTCCTCGCCACCGCGGGCGCCGACGGACGTCCCTACGTCCAGCACCGCGGCGGACCGGCGGGGTTTCTCAAGCCGATCGGCACCCACACGCTCGCCTTCGCCGACTTCGCCGGCAACCGTCAGTACATCACCCTCGGCCACCTGAAAGAGAACGACCGCGCCCATATCTTCATTCCGCATTTCGCCAGCCAGCAACGCCTGAAACTGTGGGGCCGCGCCCGCGTCGTGGAGGGCGATCTGGAGTTGATGGAGCGGCTGGTCGATCCGGCATACAAGGCGAGACCCGAACGGGCGATCGCTTTTGCGATCGAAGCCTGGGACATCAACTGCCGCCAGCACATCGTGCCACGCTACAGCGAGGCCGAGATCGCTCCCGCGTTGAACCAGCTCACGCTGCGGATCAAGGAGTTGGAGGAAGAGGTGGCGCGGCTGAAGGCCGGCGCCTGAATCGCGGTTGCCGAAGGCTGTCAGCCGAGACGGAGCGAGTTCACCCGGCGTAACGGCATCTCGATTGATGCCTACAGCTACCGCCGATTGCCAACGTTTCGATGGGCGCCGCCGTTCGCGGCGTTGGCTTTCGGTCGCACGATCTTGATGGTCGAGGTGGCGTGGACGATCAGCCGCCCCTTCTCGTCCTTGAGATCGCCGTCGAGAAAACCCACCGAGCCGCCCCAGCGCATCACCCGGCCCTCGGCGAACACGATGCCTGGCCCCATCGCCTCGAAGAAGCTGATCTTGAGTTCGAGGGTCGGCACCGCGACCGCGAGCTTGCCCTTGGCGATGGCGGCGTTGGCCATCGCGGTGTCGACCATGCCGGTGAGGAAACCGCCCTGGCAGATACGACCGTTCGAGTGGCAGAAGGCGGGGACGACTTCGAATCGGAAGCGGCAGGTGCCACGCGCCGAATCGATGTCGATCAGCTCGCCGTTCAGCGTCTTCACCGCATCCGGCGGATTGGCCCGCAGCAGCCGCAGCAAATCCGTGTCGTCCATCGACTGGCCGTCGACGTGGCTGAAATCGGGATGGGCTGAGGTCATGCGGCGGGGACTATAGCGAACGCGCGCCGAGGCGCACCTTCTCCAGCAGCCCGATGAGCGTCCGCGTTTCGGCGGCCGAAAGGCGCGACCCGATGCGCCTCTCGTGTGTCTTCACCAGCCCCGTGAAGCGCGCAAGCGCCTCGCCGCCGGAGGAAGTCAGAGCAAGCGCATGCATGCGGCCGTCGCTGGGCGACCGTCGTCGCACCAGCAAGCCGCGCGCCTGCAGGCGGTCGAGAATTGGCACCAGGGTCGAGCGGTCTATCCCGAGCGCCCGGGCGAGCGCCGTCTGGCTGAGCCCCGCATTGCGCCCGACGAGGACCAGCAGGCCGAACTCCCCGGGTGTCAGAGCCTCGCCTGCGGCCGAGAAAGTTGCGGAGAAGTCGGCGAACACCGCCGACTGCGCCCGGCGCAGCGCATAGCCCAGCAATGTCGGCAGTACGCCGCGGTCGAGCCTGGGGACGGGCTTCGCGGCGGGCGACTTGGCGGGTGGACGACCCATGACACGAGTGGTAAACGGCGATTGTTTGGGCATCAAACAAATTCTTGCTCGTTTGCCGATGAACTTCAAAGTCCGCATCGCCTCGGTCGACCGCACCATCGACGTGCCGACCGGCGCCACCATCCTGGAGACGGCCCTTGATGCCGGCATCTCCTACCCGTTCGGCTGCCAGTCCGGAAACTGCGGCGCCTGCAAGTCGCATCTCGTTCGGGGCGAAGTGACGATGGAAGGCTATTCCGAGTTTGCCCTGTCCGATGAGGAGAAGGGACGCGGCCTGATCCTGGCCTGCCGTGCCGTGCCCTGGGACGACTGCGAGGTTGCCTGGCTCGAGGAGGACGACCTGATCGTCCATCCCCGCCGTGTGCTTGACTGCCGGGTGGTCGGACTCGACGACGCCACCCACGACATCAAGCGCGTGCGGCTGGCCATCGAGTCCGGTGGACCGTTCGACTTCTCGGCCGGCCAGTTCGCCTCCGTCACCTTCGACGGTTGCCCGCCACGCGACTACTCCATGGCCAATGTGCCGGGTGACCCGACCCTGGAATTCCACGTCCGGCGAACGGCGGGCGGCGCCACCAGCCGCCACGTCGCCGAGAAACTCAGCCTGGGCGACAGCGTGCGAGTCGAAGGACCATTCGGCGCTTCCTATCTGCGCGAGACCCACCGTGGCCCGATCATCGCCGTCGCCGGCGGCTCGGGCCTGGCGCCGATCAAGGCGATCGTCGAGCGCGCGCTGCAGAAGAGCCTGCCACAGCACATCTACTGCTACTTCGGTGTCCGCACGGAGCGCGACCTCTACCTGCACGACCATTTCTCCGCCTTGGCCGCCAGTCACAAGAACCTGCACTTCATTCCGGTGCTGAGCGAAGGCGACGGCATGAGCCGGCGCTGCGGTCTGGTCCACGAGGCGGTTGCCGCCGACTTCGACGAGGTCGACGGCTGCAAGGCCTACCTTGCCGGACCGCCAGTCATGGTCGAGGCGGCGACCCGGCTGTTCGAGCAGCGCGGCATGCGGCGAAGCGACATCCATGCCGATGCCTTCTATACGGCGGCCGAAATGGCCGCCGCCAACAGAAAGACGGGAGCGGAGCGATGAGCGGACTGCTGGAAGGCCGCGCGGCGATCGTGACCGGCGCTGGGCGCGGCATCGGCCGCGCCATCGCCGAGGCTCTGGTAGCTGAGGGCGCGAAGGTAATCGTGGCCGACAACGGCGCGTCGATCGCGGGCGACGGCGGCGATCCCGACGTCGCCCGCGAGACCGCAAAGGCGCTGGGCGGAGGCGCCGTGGCGTTCGGCGAAAGCGTGGCCTCTCCGGGGGTTGCCGGGCAACTCGTCGATCTGGCCGTGAAGCAGTTCGGCGGCATCGACATCGTCGTCAACAATGCGGCGATCCTGCGCGATGCCTTCGTCTTCCGCGCCGACCCGCGCGATTGGGACGCGGTGATCCGCACCAATCTTTCAGCGGCCTTTTACCTCACCAACGCGGCGTCGGCCGTCATGCGCGACCAGGGCAAGTCGGGCCGCGGCAGCAAAGGCGGCTACGACTGGGGCCGCATCGTCAACATCGTCTCGTCGGCCGGGCTTTACGGCAACCTGGGCCAGGCAGCCTACGCCAGCGCCAAGGCCGGACTGTTCGGGCTGACACGGGTCACGGCCATGGATCTGCAGCGTGCCAACATCACGGCCAATGCCGTCGCCCCGTTCGCCCGCACGCGCGTGACCGACATCATCCAGCCGGCCAACGACGCCCAGAAAACCTACAAGGAGCGAGCGCTCAAGATCGACCCCCGCCATGTCGCCAACGTCGTGACGGCGCTCTGCTCGCCGACCGGCAAAACCATCACTGGCCAATTGCTGGGCGTGCGCGGTCGCGAGGTTTTCCTGTTCGCCCAGCCGCGGCCCATTGCCAGGCTTGAGGCGACAACGGCTGCAACGCTGGCCCAGGACATGCTGGCGACGTTCGGCCCGAAATTCACCGATCTCACCACCGACCTGGAAGCCTTCAACACCGAACCTCTCGTCTGAGGAGACCTGCCATGACCGACATCGTCGTGAAGACAGTCGAAGAATTGAAGGACGCACCGGATGAGTATCGGGAAGCAGTCTCCAAGCTCGTCATCAGCCACGCCATCAACGAACTCTACGGCGCGCAGGTGTTCGACGAGCCTGCCATCGCCTATGCACCGACGCCCTATGCGAAATGGCTGACTTGTCGCGTCGCCATGGAGGAGTACGGCCATCACGTCCGCTTCAAGCAGCTTGGCCTGCAGATGGGCATTCCTGAGGAACGCATGGTGCCGGGCGAAGGCAAGAAACCACTGTCGATCTTCGAGTTCCCGCTCAAGACCTGGGAGGAGTTCGTCGCCATTAAATTGCTGGCCGATCTCGCCGAGATCCTTCAGGTCGAGGACCTGCTGCACTGCACCTTCCATCCGTTGCGCAACCTGGCGCGGGCGACCATGCCGGAAGAGCGCTTTCATGCGCAGTTCGGCGAGGACTTCTCGGCCGAACTGGTCAAGTCGCCCGAGGGCAAGGCGCGACTGCAGGCCGCCGTCGATGAATATTATCCCTATCTGCCGTCTTTCTTTGGCGGCTCGAAGTCGCGGAACAACGAAATCTTCCGCAAGTGGAAGATCAAGCAGCGGACCAACGACGAGATGCGCCAGGACTACGTCAAGCGCGCCACCGAAGTCGCCGCCAAGTACGGCCTGACGCTGCCGGAGATCCGGCAAGCGGCATGACCCGCACAGCGTGAGCGGGCCCGTCGCCCTGCCTGGCCCGCGGCTCGAAGAGCTGCGTGCGGAGGTTCGGACCGCGTCATGGTTCGCTGCCCTCGGCGAGCCCCTCACCGACGGCGATCTCGCTGACGCCAAGACCTATGTCGCGGCGCTCGGTTTTCACAGGCTGGAAACCCACCAGGCACGCGACTGGCCCGAGGCCGAGCGCTTGCTGCAGTCGCCTGACTGGTCGCCAGCGTGGTGGGACCGCGAGGAGACGCTGCGGCGGGCCCTGCTCGTCGAGGCCGAAGGTCGCTATCCCGAGCGCGCGCTGTGGTGGCCGCTCACCGAACTCACGACGGAAGCGGGCGACCTCGTCCATGGCAAGGCAGCCATGGCCGCCGCCCGCATGGGCAAGGCTGCCGCTGCTTCCATACACGTCGCCGCCGGTGCTGCTTCGCAGGCGGTCTATCAGCTTGCCCTCGCCCGCCTCGCCGAACACGCCGCTTCGCCGTTCGAAAGCAAGTTCCGGCTGTTCGCCGCTGGCCGCTGGCCGCTGGGCATCATCGGCACCAAGCTGGTCGTCTTCTGACATGCCACGATCCTGGCAAGCGGTGTCGCCGCAACCCTGCCTTGCGGCGGCGCCGCCCGTATGACGACGGCGGCCACTCGCCATACCCGGGACAGGCCGCTAGGCTTGGCAACCCGGTCGTGGCGATTGTCGCTCACCGAGGGCAGGAGGAGATGTTGTCTCAGGACAACCCGCGAATAGCCGTTCTCGGCTTCGCCATCGAGTGCAATCGGTTCTCGCCCGTCACCACGGCCGCCGACTTCGAGCAGGATGTCGACATCCGCGGCAACCGCATCGTGAGCGAGGCGCGTTCCGGCGCTTCCATCACCATGCCGGACTTGCCCGGCTTCTTCACCGAGATGGACCGTACCGGTGCGTGGACGCCGGTGCCCCTGCGCGTGTCGCTCGCCCAGCCGGGCGGACCTGTCGAGGAAAGCTTCTTCAGGGACTTCCTCCTCGAGATCGAGGCCGGCCTGAAAGCTGCGCTGCCGCTGGACGCGGTGTTCGTCTCGAGCCATGGCGCCGCCCTGGCCCAGGGTACCGACGATCCCGACGGCGACCTGTTCGAGATCGTGCGACGTGTCGTTGGCCCAGACATCCCGGTCGTCGCCGTATTCGACCTGCACGCCAACGTGTCGCGCAAGATGGTCGACAACCTCTCGGTTTTTGTCGGCTATCTCGAGAACCCGCATACTGACATCTACGAACGCGGCGTCGAGGCGGCCAGGCACATGCGCGAGTGCCTTGCCGGCGCCAGGACCGCCATCACCATGGTCAAGGTGCCGATCGTGGCGCCGCAGATCTCCCTGCTGACTGCCAAGGGGCCCTATGCCGACCTCATCAAGTACGGCCAGACCATGGTGGGCGGCGACATCCTGAACGTGTCCGTGATGGCCGGCTTCGCCTACAGCGACAGCCCGAAGAACGGCCTGACCGCGGTCGTCACGGCCCGCAACGGCAATCGCCAGGCGGCAGCCGACCTTTCGCTCGACATCGCCAAGCGCGCCTGGGGAACAAGGGAGCGCTTCAAGCGTGCCATGATGTCACTTGGCGACGCCGTGCAGCTCGCCGCATCGGTCGGCCGCGACCGGCGCCGCAAGCCGATCATCCTGGCCGATGTCGCCGACAATCCCGGCGGCGGCGGACGCGGCAACACCACCTACCTGCTGCGTGCCTTGAAGAGCGCCGGCGCGCAGGGCGTGTTGTTCGGGGTGTTCAACGATGCCGCGCTCGCCGCGACGGCGCACCAGCTCGGCGAGGGCGCGATCTTCACGGCGTCATTCAACACCGAGGAGCATCAGGAGTTTTCGCTGCCGTTCGACTGCCAGGCCAAGATCGTCAAGTTGACGGACGGCCGCTATGTCGGTCGTCGTGGGGTGTTGAAGAACGTCTCGTCGGACATGGGACCCTCGGCGTTGCTCGATCTCGGCGGTATCCAGATCGTGGTCATCAGCCATCGCTGCCAGTGCATGGACCCGCGTCAGTTCGAGATGTTCGGCCTCGATATCGCCCAGGCACGCGTCGTCGTCGTCAAGAGTCGCGGCCATTTCCGTGGCGGCTTCGACGAGTTCTTCAAACCCGACCAGATCTATGAGGTCGACTGCCCAGGCCTGACATCGCCCGTGCTGGCGAACTTCAAATGGACCAAGCTGCCGCGTCCGGTCTATCCGCTCGACGAGGAGACGACTTGGACTCCGCCTGCCTCGGCTTGAAGGCGATCAGCGGTCCGGCAGCGGGATGAACTCCGGATCGCCCGGCACCTCGGCAAAACGGCGATCCCTCCAGTCGGCCTTGGCCTTCTCGATCCGGTCCTTGGTCGACGACACGAAGTTCCACCAGATGTGGCGAGGCCCGTCCATCGCCGCGCCGCCCAACAGCATCAACTTGGCGCCGCCGGCGCCTGCCACGAGATCGGCTGTCGTGCCGGGCGCCAGCACCGCCAGGTCGCCAACCACCAAAGCGCGGTCGCCGGTCATGACGGAGCCGTCGGCCACGTAGACGGCGCGCTCTGCGTACTCGGGTGAGACCGCGATCCCCGCCCCCGCCATCAGCACGGTGCCGACATAGAAGATGGGGGAGAAGTGCGTGGTCGGCGCGGTGCGCCCGGCATAACTTCCCACGATCAGACGAAATGTTGCCCCCCGTTCCTGCCAGGACGGCAGCCGCGCCACCTCGACATGTTCGAAGGCCGGGGCCGTCTCTTCATGTTCCTTGGGCAGCGCCACCCAGGTCTGGACTCCGTGCAGGCGAAAGCCCGTCCGTCGCATCTCCGGTTCAGTACGCTCGCTGTGGACGATGCCGCGGCCGGCCGTCATCCAGTTGACGTCGCCCGGTTTGATCGGCTGGGCGAACCCCAGGCTGTCGCGATGGAAGATGCCGCCCTCGAACAGATAGGTCACCGTGGCGAGGCCGATATGCGGGTGCGGCCGCACCTCCATGCCGCCCCCCGGCGGCACGTCCATCGGCCCGAAATGATCGAGGAAGACGAACGGCCCGACCATGCGGCGCTTGACGCTCGGCAGCACGCGCCGCACGGCAAACCCGCCACCCAGGTCGTGCGCACGGCCTTGAATCAGAAGTTCTATGGGATCGGCCAACTTGTCCTCCTTCTCCGCCTGTGCTGCAACGGCACGCCATGACCGTTCCCGCACGCGACCTTTCGCCGTTCTTCGCGCCCCGCAGCATCGCCGTTGTTGGTGCCGGCGAGCGCGCGACGTCGTCCGGCGGCGCGATCATGCAGATGCTGCGCCAAGCCGGATATGGCGGTCGCGTGGTGCCGGTCAACCCCAGGGGCGGCTCGATCTTCGGTTACGACTCGGTGACCACGATCGGCGCCATCGATCCGCCAGTCGACCTCGCCGTCATCGTCATCCGCCCCGATGCCATCCTCGACGCCGTGCGCGAGTCGGCCGACCGCGGCGTCCGCAATCTCCTGATCCTGCCCGGTGGCTTCGCCGAATCCGGGCCGGTCGGCGTGGCGCGCAACGAAGCGTTGCTGAAACTTGCCGCCGACCGCGGCCTCACCATTGCCGGACCTAACTGTGCCGGGCTCATCCATCTCGATCCGGCGTGGCGCTTCGCCGCCACCTTCCTGCGCGACCTGCCCCCCGGCGCGACGAGCGGTGCCGGCAACGGCCTGGCCTTCATCTCGCAATCCGGGGCGCTCGCCGAGGAGTTCATCGACAAGGCCAACGCCCGCGCTCTGCCGCTGACATCGGTTGTCTCGGTCGGCAATGCGGTCCACCTCGGCGTCGACGACTACCTCGCCTGGCTGGGTGCCCGGCCGGAAATCGGTGCCGCCCTTCTCTATGTCGAGTCGATCGAGGATCACGAACGCTTCCGCCGGGCCGCCAGAGCCGTCGCCGCGAGCAAACCGGTGATTGCCCTGTTTGGCGGCCGCACCGAGATCGGAGGGCGGGCCGCCTCCGCCCACACCGGTGCGGTGGTCAACGACGATGCCGCCATCGACGCCTTCTGCCTGTCCTGCGGCATCGTCCGGGTCGACAGCCTGCGCCGCCTGCTGCTGGCCGCCAAGGCCTTCGCTCGCTTCCCCCAGGGGCTGGGAAAGCGGGCACTGATCCTGTCGAACTCGGGTGGTCCCGGGGTGATCTGTGCCGACCAGGCATCGCGCGAGGGGCTCGATCTGTGCGCCCTGCCTGCCGCCATGACCGAGGTTCTGCGCCAGCAGCTGCCGCCGGAGGCCTCGGTGGCCAACCCGATCGACCTGCTGGCCGACGCCCGGGAAGACCGTTTCGAACTGGCGATCGACGCGACCATGGATCACGCCGCGCAGGCCTACGACCTGGTCATGATGATCCACGTCGTCCCCTTCATGGTCGACGCCGGGCCGGTCATCGCCGGGATGGCCGACCGCGCCGCCTCGGCGCGTTTGCCGTTGCTTCACAGCATGATGGGCACGCTGCCGCACAAGGCCGACTGGTTTGCCACCATGGAGCGAGCCGGCGTTCCAGTGTTCAACGACGTCGAGGAAATGGCCGAGGCTGCCGGCCTGCTTGCTCGCTATCCCGCCCTGCGGGAATCGGCCCGACTCGCGGCGACACTCGAGGTAAAATTTCGGGATAGACGCAGTAAATAGGCCAAAAAACATATTGTTCTTAATGACTTAGCGACATTGCACGAGTGTTGCATTTTTGCAACTTTTTGTTGGACTTGTGGATAGTCCGTAGCCAGTATCGCCCGACGCGGGGCATCGCGGGGGGCGCCGACCGGGGGAGGTCGGTGAGTTCGCTGTTCGCCTCTACGACAATTTGTTGAGTTCAATGAAGATCGGGAGAGGCCGATGGCGTTCTTGAAGACGCGCGACCAACGCGCCCAACGCTGGCGAACCGTCCGCGGCCTTGTGGCAGCCACCTTCGCCGCT
Source organism: Reyranella sp. (assembly GCA_019745575.1). Classification (GTDB taxonomy): domain Bacteria; phylum Pseudomonadota; class Alphaproteobacteria; order Reyranellales; family Reyranellaceae; genus Reyranella. Next base: position 19,192 of record JAIETA010000102.1, read on the forward strand.
TCGGCGTTCCAGCTTTTCTGCGCCGCAGGGTCGATGGCCCAGGTCAAGGCGCCCAGCAAGAATCAGCTCCGCGCGCCCGCCAAGGCCGCCCCCAACGAAGACATCCAGCCCTTCTCGATCGGCAGCGACGGTTCCGTCGTCCAGCAGCTGACCAACCTCAAGATCGATCCGGCCGAAGCCCAGGCGGCGGCCGACGCCGTCAGCAAGGCGCTGGGCCAGCCCGACGCCAAGGTCGCCAGTTCCGGCCGCGCCGTCCTGCAATCGCAGGGAGCCGACAAGCCCAAGCGGCTGGTCGCCCTGCAAATCTATTCCGCCAGCGCGCTCGCCGTTGAGCTTGAGCGCGGAACGGACGGCACTTTCGGCTTCAAACTCGCCCCTGGCGCGACGGAGAACGACGACCAGCGGATGTCCACCCTGCCCGGTACGGCGACCGCGTCTGGCCCCGGCGCCCGGTCGGTCGTGGCGGGCTCGGTGACCCTGGTGAAGGCCAGCCCGACCACCTTGACGTCCAGCCTCGCCCCGACAGGCGCCAGCACCGCAACCCTCAAGGAACTGACGCGGGCGCTGTCAGGGTTCGCGCCGGCTGCCGCCAAGGTCGAGGTGCTGCAGGGCCGGACTGTCGATGGCACGCCGCGCGTCCTGCAGGCCAGCCTGGGCGACGGCCCGAACAAGCAGTCATTCTGGTGGTTCGCGCCCCCCAATCAGCCGGAAGGCTGGTTCGACGAACAAGGCCGCCGCCTGGGCGGCACGGCGTTGACCGATCCGCGGCCGGGCGCCCGCATCTCGTCGCCGTTCGGCATTCGCCGCTACTACGGCCGCAAGAGCGGCGGCGGCTTCCACAATGGCATCGATTTCGAGGGCAAGACCGGCGACCCGATCTTCGCGGCGGCCGACGGCGTGATCAATCACCAGGGCTGGTACTTCAACTACGGCCGCACGGTGAAAGTCAGCCACGCCGACAATTTCGAGACGCTTTATGCCCACATGTCCCGGTTTGCCGACGGCATGGGCCCGGGCACCCGCGTGCGCAAGGGAGACCTGATCGGTTATGTCGGTTCGACGGGCCGGTCGACCGGTGCGCATCTGCATTTCTCCGTGATCGTGAACGGCCAGTTCGTCGATCCGGCGCCCTATATTTCAGAGGCCGGCGGCCATGGGGCGCTGAATGGCGAGACGCTCGTGATCTACCGCCAGTGGCAGCAGGAAATCCGCAAGGCCGGTCCCAGGACCAGCAACGCGCGCCCGGACCAGGACCAGTTTCCCGGCCTGCAGGGAGCCGAGCCGTGGTCGCGCAACCCCTTCTCGTCGCGCGGCGGCGATCGCCTCTGAGGCACCGTCGGCGGCCCTGCCGCTATCCAGCCCGGCGATATTGCGCCGGGCTGCTTGATCGCCTACGAATTCCGTCATCGTCCGCAAACGGCCACGCAAGCTGACTGGGCGGACGTCTGAGGCAACCACGAGGGAAAAGCACATGTTGAACAAATTTTTGGCCACCGGCATCGCCGCGGCCGCACTGGTCGGTGTCGCGGGCACGGCGCATGCCGGCAAGGATCTCGATGCCATCAAGGCGAGAGGATCGCTGACCTGCGGCGTGCCGACCGGCGTCGCGGGCTTCGGGCTGGCCGACAGCCAAGGCAAGTGGGTCGGTCTGAATGTCGACGTCTGCCGTGCCGTGGCGGCGACCATTATTGGCGATGCCGAGAAGGTGAAGTACGTTCCGCTGACCGCGCAGCAGCGGTTCACGGCGCTACAGTCCGGTGAGGTCGACATGCTGTCGAACAACACCACCGAAACCCTGACCCGCGATACCGCGCTCGGCTTCGATTTCGGCGCCGTCACCTACTATGACGGCCAGGGCTTCATGGTGAACAAGAAGCTCGGCGTGAAGAGCGCCAAGGAGCTGAACGGTGCCACGGTCTGCGTGCAGCCGGGCACGACGACCGAACTCAACCTCGCCGACTATTTCCGCGCCAACAAGATGACCTTCAAGCCGGTGGTCATCGAGAAAGTCGAGGAGGTGCGCGCCGCCTTCTTCTCTGGGCGCTGCGACGTCTACACCAACGATTCGTCTGCCCTGTACTCGACGCGCGTCGCAAACGTGCCGTCGGGACAGTCGCCGAACGACTATATCGTCCTGCCCGAGATCATCTCCAAGGAGCCTCTGGCTCCCGTCATGCGTCATGGCGACAACCAGTTCGTCGACATCGTGCGCTGGACTCAGTACGCCATGATCGAGGCCGAAGAGTACGGCATCACCTCCAAGAACGTCGACGAGATGGCGAAAAGCGACAACCCCGTCATCAAGCGCATCCTCGGCGTCACGCCCGGCATGGGCAAGGCGCTCGGGGTCGACGAAAAGTGGGTCTACAATGTCGTCAAGCAGGTCGGGAACTACGGCGAGAGCTTCGAGCGCAACGTCGGCAAGGACTCGATCCTCAAGATCGACCGCGGGCTGAACAACCTGTGGACCAAAGGCGGCCTGCAGTACGCACCGCCGATCCGCTAACCCAAGTCCATCTTAAGTCCGCAAGGCTCGTCGAGACAGGCCGCCGCCCGCAAGGGCGGCGGCTTTCGTTTGGCCTGTTGCTTGCATTGCGTCGAGGGAGGACACTTCGTCCGGGGAAACGAACAGGAGGCATAATGCGCAATACAATAACAGCAGTAGCGGCGGGAATTGCCGCGGTCGTGATGGGCGCCGCAGGAGCGGCCCATGCCGGCAAGGAACTGGACGCCATCAAGGCGCGCGGCCAGCTGCTCTGCGGTGTCGGCACGGGCACGGCCGGCTTCGTGCTGGCCGACAACCAGGGCAAGTGGGTCGGCCTGAACGTCGACATCTGCCGGGCGGTCGCGGCAGCCATTTTCGGTGATGCCAACAAGGTGAAGTATGTGCCTCTGACCTCGCAGCAGCGCTTCACCGCCCTGCAGTCCGGTGAGGTCGACTTGCTGTCCAACAACACGACGATCACGCTGACGCGCGACACGGCGCTGGGCTTCGACTTCACCGGTGTCACCTACTACGACGGCCAGGCTTCATGGTGCCCAAGAAACTCGGCCTCAAGAGCGCCAAGGAGCTGAACGGCGCCACCGTCTGCGTCGCCCCCGGGACGACGACGGAGCTCAATCTCGCGGACTATTTCCGCGCCAACAAGATGTCGTTCAAGCCGGTCGTCATCGAAAAGGTCGACGAAATCCGCGCCGCCTTCTTCTCTGGCCGCTGCGACGTCTATACGACCGACGCCTCGGCCCTCGCGGCGACCCGGGCGGCCAACGTGCCCGCACCGCTTACCATCGAGGACTTCGTCATCCTGCCGGAGATCATCTCCAAGGAGCCGCTGGGCCCGGTCGTGCGCCATGGCGACAGCCAGTTCGCCGACATCGTGCGGTGGGCCTTGTACGCCATGATCGAGGCCGAAGAGTACGGCATCACCTCCAAGAACGTCGACGAGATGCTGAAGAGCGACAACCCGGTCATCAAGCGCATCCTCGGCGTCACGCCGGGTATGGGCAAGGCGCTCGGGGTCGACGAGAAGTGGGTCTACAACATCATCAAGCAGGTCGGGAACTACGGCGAAAGCTACGACCGCAACGTCGGCATGGGCTCGCCGCTCAAGATCGCCCGTGGCCAGAACGAGCTGTGGACCAAGGGCGGCCTGCAATACGCGCCGCCGATCCGGTGATCCGCCGCCCGATCCGGGCTCGGTGGACGACGGGAACCGGACCAGGCCGATCGGAGCCTGGCCGGTTGCGGGGACTGGACACGCTTTTGCCGTGACGGTCATATTGGCCGACTAACGGGCACGCGGGCCAACCGCGGCAAGCAGGGGGATAGGCGTATGGCAGTAGAGGCGCTCGGCACTGCATCGCGCGCAAAGGTGGCGCCGTGGAATGACCCGGTCGTCCGCGGCTGGGTGTTCCAGATCGTGGTCGTCGGCCTGGTCGCCGGCCTTGCCTGGTATCTCGTCAGCAACACCATCGAGAACCTCGCCCGCCAGAAGATCGCCAGCGGTTTCGACTACCTCGGGCGCGAGGCCGGCTTCGAAATCGGCGACACGATGATCGAGTATTCGCCGGCCAGCACCTATGCCCGCGCGATCTGGGTCGGTATCCTGAACACGCTGCGCGTTGCCGTCCTCGGCATCATCCTCAGCACCATCCTGGGAACGCTGATCGGCGTCGGGCGGCTGTCGCCCAACTGGCTGCTCAGCAAGATCTGCGAGTGGTACGTCGAGGCGTTCCGCAATGTGCCGCTGCTGCTCTGGCTGTTCCTGTTCTACAAGCTGATCAGCGAGGCCTTCCCCGGCCCACGCCAGGCGATCGGCGCCTTGTGGAACACGGTGTTCCTGAGCAACCGCGGCCTCTACTTCCCGACACCGATGGCCGATCTGATCCACAAATGGATGGGCGTCGGCCTGCTGGTCGGCATCCTGGGCGCGATCCTGTTGCATCGCTGGGCGAGGAAGCGCCAGGACGCGACCGGCCAGCCGTTTCCCTCGATCTCGACGGGCTTTGGCGTGGCGCTCGGCCTGCCCATCCTGATCTGGCTGGCGGCCGGTGCGCCGAGCACCATGAGCTGGCCGGTGCTGAAAGGTTTCAATTTCGAGGGCGGCACGGTCATCCAGCCGGAGTTCACGGCGCTGCTGGTCGGACTGGTGCTCTACACCTCGGCGTTCGTGGCCGAGATCGTCCGGTCGGGCATCCTGGCGCTGCACAAGGGCCAGAGCGAGGCCGCGGCAGCGCTCGGCCTGTCGCGAGGACTGGCGATGCGGCTGGTGCTGCTGCCCCAGGCGCTGCGGGTGATCGTCCCGCCGATGACCAGCCAGTATCTCAACATCACCAAGAACAGCTCGCTGGCCATCGCCATCGGTTATCCCGACCTGGTCGCCTCGATCAACGTCACGATCAACCAGACCGGCCAGGCGATCGAGAACATCCTGATCATCATGGCTGCCTACCTCTCGGTCAGCCTGTCGATCTCGGCGTTCATGAACTGGTACAACAAACGCATCGCCCTGAGGGAGCGCTGATCATGACCGACGTCCTCCCCGTCGGCGAACGCCGGCAACTGGCCCCCCCCGTCGACGACAGCGGCGTGCTCGGCTGGATTCGCAAGAACCTGTTCAGCAGCTGGGGCAACGGCATCACCACGGTCGTGCTGATCTTCGCCGTTGGCTGGATTCTCGCCGGGTTCCTCGATTGGGCCGTCCTCACCGCCAACTTCACGGCGGCAAGCGGCAGCGAGTGCCGCGGCTATGGCGCCTGCTGGGCGCTGATCCGCGAGAAGTACCGCTACATCTTCTTCGGATCCTTCCCTTACGAGCAGCATTGGCGGCCGCTCTTTGCGGTCATCGCCATGCTGGCGATGCTGGTCCTGAGCGCCGACCGGCGGATGTGGAACTGGCGGCTCCTCGTCATCTGGGGAGTCGGCTCGTTCGTCACCTTCCTGCTGATGTTCGGGCAAATCCACATCCCGCTCAGCCTCATGCTCACCGTCGCTCTGATCCTCGGCGGGGCCGGCATGAGCCTGCGCAAGCTCATTGCCGGGGCGGGCGAAATGAACGCCTACCGCGCGCTGGCCGCGATCGGCCTCGCCGGCCTGGCACTGCGCATCGCGGGCGTGTTGCCTGGCTGGAGCCTTGCCATCGCGCCGCTCGACTATGTCGAGACCAGCCTGTGGGGCGGCATCCCCGTCACCATCATCCTCGCCACCTACGGTCTCGCCTTCGCCTTCCCCTACGGCGTCCTTTTGGCGCTCGGCCGCCGCTCCAACCTGCCGCTGATCAAGGGCCTGTGCGTGGGCTTCATCGAGCTGATCCGCGGCGTGCCGCTGATCAGCCTGCTGATCATGGCCTCCGTCATGCTGCCGCTGTTCCTGCCCTCCGGCACCACCATCGACAAGTTCCTGCGCGCCCAGGTCGCCGTCATCCTGTTCGCCGGCGCCTACATCGCCGAGGTCATCCGTGGCGGCCTTCAGTCATTGCCCAAGGGCCAGTTCGAGGCGGCCGACGCCATGGGCCTCAACTACATGCAGAAGACCCTGCTGATCATCCTGCCGCAAGCGCTGCGCGTGGTCATCCCGCCGCTGATCAACACCTTCATCGGCTTCTTCAAGGACACGTCGCTGGTGCTGATCATCGGCATCTTCGACTTCCTCAACACCGCCAACCAGGCGCTGGTCGACCCCAACTGGGCCGGCTTCCCGGGCGAGGTCTACCTGTTCGCCGCCTTCGTCTACTTCGTCTTCTGCTATTCGATGTCGCGCTACAGCAAGTACCTCGAGGTCGAACTCAACAAGGGGACGCACCGCTAGCGTCGTCAAGGAGCACAACATGGCCGCCAATGCCGCCCGCGATCTGTCCAGCGCCGCCTCGGTGATCGAGCTGCGGGCCGTCAACAAGTGGTTCGGGCAGTTCCACGTCCTGTCCGACATCAACCTCGACGTGAGGGAAGGCGAGAAGATCGTCATCTGCGGTCCGTCGGGCTCGGGCAAGTCGACGCTGATCCGCTGCATCAACCGCCTCGAGGAGCACCAGGCCGGCGACATCGTCGTGCACGGCGTCACCCTCAGCAACGACGTCAAGAACATCGAGGCGATCCGCCGCGAAGTCGGCATGGTCTTCCAGTCCTTCAATCTCTTCCCGCACCTCACCATCCTGGACAACCTGACCCTGGCGCCGATCTGGGTGAAGAAGATGCCCAAGAAGGACGCCGAGGAGATTGCCATGGGCCTGCTCAAGCGGGTGCGTATTCCCGAGCAGGCGCTGAAGTATCCCGGCCAGCTCTCGGGTGGCCAGCAGCAGCGCGTGGCGATCGCCCGGGCGCTCTGCATGCGGCCCAAGATCATGCTGTTCGACGAGCCGACATCCGCGCTCGACCCGGAAATGGTCAAGGAGGTGCTCGACGTCATGATCGAGCTGGCCCGCGAGGGCATGACCATGCTGGTGGTGACGCACGAGATGGGCTTCGCCCGCGCCGTCGCCGATCGCGTGATCTTCATGGACCGCGGCGAGATCGTCGAGCAGAACGAGCCGGAGGAGTTCTTCGCCAATCCGAGGAACGAACGGACCAAGCTGTTCCTCGGCCAGATCCTGCATCACCACTAGGAGACGATGGCGAACGCCTTGGCGCTGCCGCGATCGTCGCCTAAGGCGCCGCCATGAAGATTCTTGTCACCGGCGGTGCCGGGTTCATCGGCTCCGCCGTCGTCCGCCACATCATCCGCGACACCGACTGGTCGGTCGCCAACGTCGACAAGCTGACCTATGCCGGCAACCTGGAGTCGCTGGCCGAAGCCCGCACCAGCAACCGCCACCGCCACTTCAAGGTCGACATCTGCGACCGCGCCGCGCTCGACGCGGTCTTTCGCGAGGTGCGGCCCGACGCCGTGCTGCATCTCGCCGCGGAGAGCCACGTCGACCGCTCGATCGACGGCGCCGCCCCCTTCATCGAAACCAACATCGCCGGCACCTACGCGCTGCTCGAGGCGGCGCTCGCCCACTGGCGCGGCCTCGACGAGGCGGCGCGCGCGCGCTTTCGCTTCCAGCATATCTCGACCGACGAGGTCTTCGGGTCGCTGGGCGCCACCGGTCGGTTCACCGAGGCCACGCCCTACCAGCCCAACTCGCCCTACTCCGCCAGCAAGGCCGCGTCCGACCACCTGGTGCGCGCCTGGCATCACACCTACGGCCTGCCGACGCTCGCCACCAACTGCTCGAACAACTACGGGCCATATCATTTCCCGGAGAAGCTGATCCCGCTGGTCATCATCCGGGCGCTGCGCGGCGAGAGCCTGCCGGTCTACGGCAAGGGCGAGAATGTGCGCGACTGGCTGCATGTCGAGGACCACGCCGAAGCCCTGACGCTGGTGCTGCGCCACGGGCGGCCGGGCGAGACCTACAATGTCGGCGGCGACAGCGAGCGCCGGAACATCGACGTCGTGCGCGGCATCTGCGTGTTGCTCGACGAGATGCTGCCGCACAGCGCCAACCGTCCGCACGAAGGGCTGATCAAGTTCGTCACCGACCGACCAGGCCACGATGCCCGGTATGCCATCGACGCCAGCAAGATAAAGGCCGAGCTGGGCTGGCAGCCTCGGCGCAGCTTCGAGGACGGCCTGCGCCAGACCGTGCGCTGGTTCCTCGACAACCGTGCCTGGTGGGAGCGCGTCATGAGCGGCGCCTATCGTGGCGAGCGGCTCGGACTGCCCGGCTAGGACAAGGCCGCCCGCACGGCAGTCGCCACCTCGTCCACGGCCTCCGGCTTCATGTGCGGGCCCATGGGCAGGCTGAGCACGGTCTCGGCCAGCGTCTCGGCCAGCGGGAACGAGCCCTTGGGCAATCCCAGGTCGGCGTAGGCCTGCTGCAGGTGCGGCGGGATCGGATAATGGATCAGGCTGCCGATGCCGGCCTTCTCCAGGGCGGCGATGAGCTCGGCGCGGCGGGCTGTGCCGCCAAGGACACGCACGACATAGAGATGCCAAACCGGCTCCGCCCATTGCGGCGCCCGCGGCAGACCGAGGCCTGCAACACCGGCAAGCCGGTCGGTGTAGCGCGCGGCCAGGCTGCGGCGGCGCTCGTTCCAGTCGTCGAGCCGGGACAATTTCACGCGCAACAAAGCGGCTTGCAGCTCGTCGAGCCGGGAATTCACCCCGCGTTCGAGGTTCACATACTTCACCCGGCTGCCGTAGTTGCGCAGCACGCGCAGCCGCTCGGCCAGGGCGGCATCGTCGGTGGTGACCGCGCCGCCGTCGCCGTAGGCGCCGATGTTCTTGGTCGGAAAGAAGCTGTGTGCGCCGGCATGGCCGAGCGCACCGGTGCGCCGCCCGCGTACCCTGGCGCCCTGGGCCTGCGCCACGTCCTCGATCACCTTGACGCCGTGGCGACCGGCCAGCGTCATGATGGCCTCCATGTCGGCCGGCTCACCGTAGAGGTGGACCGGCATGATCGCCCGGGTGCGCGGCGTGAGCGCACCGGCGATGCGGTCGGGATCGATGTTGGGTCCGGCCGGCGTCGGCTCGACCGGCACGACCGTGGCGCCGACCGCCGTAACCGCCAGCCAGGTCGCGATGTAGGTGTTCGACGGCACGATCACCTCGTCGCCGGGCCCGATGTCCCAGGCCCGCAGCACCAGCTCCAGCGCCTCCAGCCCGTTGCCCACCCCGACGCAATGGCGCGTGCCGCAGAAGGCGGCATACTCCGCTTCGAACGCTTCGACTTCCTTGCCGAGCACGTACCAGCCGGACTCCATGACGCGGCGGTAGGCGCCGTCGAGGTCGGTCTTCAGCTCGGCATAGGCCGGTTTCATGTCGAGGAAGGGGATCATGCCGGCCGGCCCGTCGCTGCGCGCTTGAAAGCTTCGTAGTCGCGGAGATATTCGCCCTCGTCGTAGAGCGTCGAGGCGATCACCAGCACGACCGTCTCGGCGGCGAAGTCCGTGAGCTCGTGCCAGACCAGGGGGCCGATATGCAGCGCCTTGGATGGGTCGTCGAGCACAACTGTCTCTTTCGTCCTGCCGTCGTCGAGATGAACGGTGCAGGCACCGTTCAGGATCAGCGTGACGAGGTGGGACTCGCGATGGCCGTGGCGGCCGCGCCACTGGCCGGGAGCGATGTGATGCAGCCAGAACAGGCGGCGCGGCGTGAAGCCCAGTTTCTGGTCGAACGCCAGGAAATTGATCTGACCGCGGGCGTCGGCCGCACCCGGCACCGAAATCCAGCGGCAGCGGCTTGTCTTGAGAAGGGGATCGTTCATGGTCGGTAGCACTCGTCTCAGCGATGCGTCGTCCGCAGCTTGCGCCATTGCATGTAGACCACGCCGCTCAACGCCACGAGGCCGCCCAGGATCTGATAGGCATTGGGCACAAAACCATAGGCCATTGACCACAATATGGCGAAGAACGGCACCAGATTGACCCACAGCGAAGCCACGGCGACGCCGAGCCGGCTCGCGCCGACGTTCCAGAAGAAGCCGCCCAGGCCGCTGGCCAGCACGGCCACCGTCAGGAGCTGGCCCCAGATCCAGGGATCGGACACGCCGAACGGCGAGCGGGCCCAGCCCGCGGCGATCAGGCCGGCGCTCAGCAGCGCCATCCACCCCATGGCCGACAGCGAGGCGACGTAGGTGCGGTGGAGCTGGCTGGCGCGGTCGAACCAGGCCTGCGCCTTCAGGCTGTAGAGCGTCCACAGCGCATTGGAGAGCAGCACCACGATCTCGCCGCCGCCCAGGGTCACCGTGCCGGCACCAGCGAAACTGCCCGAAACGAGAATGGCGCCTCCCAGAAGGGTGAGGGCAAGAGCCACCCCGAAGCCTGGATCGAAGGCCGCGCCGGTGACCTGCCGCACGGTCACGGCCGCAACCAGCGGCCCCGCGACCTGGACCGCGGCGGCGCTGATCGGATTGCTGAACTGGATGCCGAGCGTGTAGATCGCGAAGAAGCTCCCCATCATCAGGCCAAGCCAGGCGAAGCGTTGCAGGCCGACATCGATGCGCAGCGCCCGGCCGCCTTCGATCAGCAGCAGCAGGATGGCGAGCACGACGACGGCCGACGCCGTTCGCAGCGCCGTCATCGGAATCAGGTCGAAATGCTCCAGCAACACCTTCGTGACGGGCAGGTTGGCCCCCCAGCTTGCGCCGACGAACACCATGGCGGCGAAGGCGCCCAACAGGTGGCGACGCTCGCCGCTCATCGGCGCGACGCTCGCATCTGGCGCAACTGCAGCAGCGCAATGCCACCCATCACGATCGCACCGCCCACGAGCTGCCACCAGCTCGGCTCATGGCCCATCAGCGCGGCGAGCCCGATGGCGAAGACCGGCGCCGAGTTGGCGAACAGCGAGGCCACCGGCACGCCGACCAGCGACACACCGGTGTTCCACAGCAGGACCGCCACCGCCACGCCCAGCACGCCGATCCATGCCATCATGCCCACCTCGAGCGGCGTCGGGGCGCGCACCGGCCAGTCGATGCCGACCGTCGCCCAGACGATCGCGCACACCACCGCGAGCTGGACGCTGGCCACCGTCGAGGTCAGTGCCGACAGCGCGATCTGGCCACGATCGGCCAGCCATTGCTGGGCGCGGATCGAGTACCAGCTCCAGCACACCTGGGCGATCACCAGCAGGATCTCGCCGCCCTCCAGCCCGAAGCCGCTGCGTGTCTTGCCCGGCGTGCCCAGCACCACGACGATGCCGCCCGTCACGACCAGCAGAAGCGACGCCAGGAAGCCGGGCGGCGTGGTCGCCCCCAGCATCACACGCGACAGGATGGAGGCCCAGATCGGCCCGCACATCAGCACGATGGCCGCCGTCGCCGGGTGGGCATGGGCGACGCCGAACGTATAGAGCACCGAGAAGGCCGTCATGGCGCCGCCCAGGCGGAAAAGCCGGCCGGCGTGCAGCGGACGCGGTGCGGCGACTGGCCGGGTGCTGAACAGCATGGCCAGCCACAGCACCGGCAGGCCGAGCACGTAGCGCAGCCACGACAGCAGCCACTTGTCGTAGTGGCCGGCCAGCGCGCCGAGCACCGGGATCATCGACCCCCAGATCAGGGCCGCCAGCAGGAGAACCAGGGTGGCCCGTTTCAGCGCCCCGGCGGACGATGTCGCCATTCAGGCGCCGTCCGCGCGGCGGCGCACCGCCTCGTAGCCGACGCGGCAGTCTCCGTAGACGTCAGGCTTCTCCGTCGAGACGCGCGCCTCGACCACGCCGGGCTGCGCCAGGCAGAGATCGAGGATGGCCTCGACCAGCGTTTCCTGCAGGTTGAAGTGCCGGCTCCCGGCCAGCGCCACGATACCGTCATGGACGACATCGTAGTTCAGGACATTGGCGATCCGGTCGCCGTGCGCCTTCCCGGCCGGCGCCAGCAGGAGATCGACATTCACGACGACGGTCTGCGGTCCTTCCTTCTCGAAGGCGTGAATGCCGATCGACACGCTGAGGCGAAAGTCGCGGATGAAGATGCGGCGGTTATGTTCGGCAGCCATGTCACTTCTTCTTCCCGTCGAAGGCGATGTCGCGCGGCCGGCCCGTCAGATGCTCGCCGCCATCCACGACCAGCGTGTCGCCGGTAAAGCTCGGCGTCGCCAGGATAAAGCGCAGCGCCCGCACGAGGTCGTCGGTCCCGACGCCGACCCCCAGCGGATTGTCGGCATGCTGCTCGGCAAACCGCGCGTCGGTTTGGCTGCCGCTGCGCAGTGTCAGGCCGGGTGCGATGCCGGCCACCCGCAGGCGCGGCGCGAAGGTCTGGGCGAGCAGCGTCGTCAGCCCCTGCAGGCCGATCTTCGACAGCGTGTAGCTCAGAAAGTCCGGGTTGAGGTTGTAGAGCTTCTGGTCGAGCACATTCACGATCACGCCACTCTCGCCCGCGGGAAGCTGGCGGGCCAGTGCCTGCGACAGCAGCAGCGGCGCGCGCAGATTGATTGCCACGTGCAGATCGAAGTCGGCCGCCCGGGCGGTCGGCGCGCGGTCGAGCTTGAACAGCGAGGCGTTGTTGACCAGGCAGGTCAGCCTGACGCCACGGGTCCGGCATTTGCCGACCAGCGCCTCGGTCTGGCGGGCCGACGACAGGTCGGCGCGCACCGCCTTGGCGCGGCCTCCAGTGGCCGTGATCTCGGCCACGGTCCGGCGCGCGTCGGCCGCGGAGCGGTTGTAGTGCACGAAGACGAAGTAGCCGTCGGCCGCCAGCGCCTGCGCCAGCGCCCGGCCGATCCGCAGTCCAGCCCCCGTGACAAGCGCGCCCTTCATGCTGCGAAACCCGCCTATTGATGACTAAGAGAACGGCGGGTTCTAGCATGGGGGCATGAGTTCGTCCTCGTTCGAGTCAGTCGACTGCGTTGTGATCGGTGCCGGTGTCGTGGGCCTCGCTGTTGCCCGCGCCCTTGCCCTTGCCGGCCGTGAGGTCATCGTGGTGGAGGCGGCCGAGGGCATCGGCACCGAAACGAGTTCGCGCAACTCCGAAGTCATCCACGCCGGAATCTACTATCCCCGAGGCAGCCTGATGGCGCGGACCTGCGTCGCCGGCCGGCATCTGCTCTACACCTACTGCGCAGAACACGGCGTGCCGCACCGCAACTGCGGCAAGCTGATCGTCGCCACCAACGACGACGAGAGTGCCCGGCTGGTCGAGATCAAGGGGCGCGCCGAGGTCAACGGAGTCGAGGGCATGCGGCTTCTGAGCGCGGCTGAGGCCATGACGATGGAGCCCAATCTGCACTGCACCGCGGCCCTTCTGTCGCCCCGCACCGGCATCGTCGACAGCCACAGCTACATGCTGGCGCTGCAGGGCGACGCCGAAGCCCATGGCGCGATGCTCGCCTTTCACAGTCCCGTGATGCAGGGCCGTGCCGTCGACGGCGGCATAGAACTGGAAGTTGGCGGCGCCGAGCCCATGAACCTGCGCTGCCGGCTGGTGGTGAACTCGGCCGGCCTGCATGCACCGGCCCTCGCACGAAAAATCGCCGGCTTGCCATCCGACCGCATCCCGTCCGCGTACTACGCCAAAGGAAACTATTTCACCTTGACCGGCAGCTCACCCTTCTCGCGCCTGATCTATCCCGTCCCCGTGCCGGGCGGGCTTGGCGTGCACATCACCATCGACATGGGCGGCCAGGCCAAGTTCGGGCCCGACGTCGAATGGATCGACGGCATCGACTACGCGGTCGATCCACGGCGGGCCGACAAGTTTTATGCCGCGGTCCGCCGCTACTGGCCGGAGCTCAAGGACGGCACGCTGCAGCCCGGCTACGCCGGCATCCGTCCCAAGATCGTGCCGCCCGGCGCGCCGGCCCAGGACTTTACCGTGCAAGGGCAGGCCGACCACAGCGTCGCAGGCCTCATCAATCTCTTCGGCATCGAGTCGCCCGGCCTCACCGCGTCGCTGGCGCTGGCCGAGCTGGTCCGCGACATCGCCCGCCCATGACGCTCGGCCGCCGCGGCGTCCTCCTGGTGCTGGCCGGCGCTCTGGGCGGCTGCTCGCCCGCCGCGCTCCTGAACACCACGGTCTCGCGCAACGGTTTCTTGGTTGAGGCCAACATCCCCTACGGGCCGCTGCCGCGCCAGAAGCTCGACTTCTACAAGCCGGAAACGCCGCGTCCCGACGGCAAGACGGTGGTCTTCTTCTACGGCGGCAGCTGGGCGCAGGGCGAGAAGGGCGACTATCTGTTCGTCGCCCAGGCGCTTGCGGCGCGCGGCATCGCGGTGGTGGTGGCCGACTACCGGCTCTATCCCGAGGTGCGGTTTCCGGCTTTCATCGAGGACGCGGCCCTCGCCGTCCGCTGGGCCGCCGACCGGGTCGGCACCGACCGGCTCTTCCTGATGGGCCACTCGGCGGGCGCGCAGATCGCGCTGATGCTGGCGGCCAACACACCCTATCTCGCCACGGCGGGTGTCGATCGCATGAAGCTGCGCGGCGTCATCGGCATCGCGGGGCCGTACGACTTCCTGCCGCTCACCTCGCGCAGGCTGCAGGACATCTTCGGCGGCGCGGCGCGGCCGGAGACGCAGCCCATCACCTTCGCCAAGGCGCCGCTGCCGCCTGCCCTGTTCATCCATGGCACCGGCGACACGATCGTGAAGCCCGGCAACAGCGAGCGCCTTGCCGCGGCGTGGCGGGCGGCCGGTGCCCCTGTTGAACTAAAGCTCTATCCCGATGTCGATCATATCGATGCGGTCGGTGCCTTTGCCGACCTGCTGCGCGCCCGGGCACCAACACTGGCCGACGTCACGAGCTACATCGACACGCACTGATTCCGTCGAGCGGTCCGCACTGCGGAAGCCTATTCCGGGGCTGGCCCCTGCCGCCGCCGTTCGCTAATGCTGGAACAACGACTCCAAGCGGGGAAATGGACCGATGATCAAGACGCGCTTCACCGAGATGTTCGGCATCAAGCACCCGATCGTGCAGGGCGGCATGCAATGGGTCGGCCGGGCCGAACTGACCTCGGCGGTCGCCAATGCCGGCGCGCTGGGCTTCCTCACCGGCCTCACCCAGCCGACGCCCGACGATCTGCGCAAGGAGATCAAGCGCTGCCGCGAGATGACCGACCAGCCGTTCGGCGTCAATCTCACCATCCTGCCGACGCTGGTGCCGCGGCCCTACGGCGAATACATCGACGCCATCATCGACTCCGGCATCAAGATCGTCGAGACGGCGGGCAACAATCCAAAGCCCTTCCTGCCCAAGATGAAGGAAGCCGGCATCAAGGTGATCCACAAATGCACGTCCGTACGACATGGCGTCACGGCCGAGAAGGTCGGTGTCGATGCCATCTCGATGGACGGCTTCGAATGCGCCGGCCACCCGGGCGAGGACGACGTGCCCAACCTCGTGCTGCTGCCGGCGGCGGCCAACGTCATCAAGATCCCGATGATCGCCTCGGGCGGCTTCGCCGATGCGCGCGGCCTCGTCGCCGCGCTGGCGCTGGGCTGCGAGGGCATCAACATGGGCACGCGCTTCATGGCGACCAAGGAAGCGCCGATCCACCAGAAGGTGAAGGAACAGATCGTGGCGTCGGACGAACGCTCGACGGCGCTGATCCTGCGCACCATGCGCAACACCAGCCGTGTCTACGGCAACTCCGTCGCCAAGAAGGCGATCGAGATGGAGGGCGAAGGCAAGACCATCCAGGAGATCGGTCCGATCGTGGCCGGCGCCAAGGGCCGCGTGGTCTACGAGACCGGCGACATGGAGCACGGCATCTGGTCGGCCGGCACCTGCATGGGCCTGATCAACGACATCCCGACCTGCAAGGAGCTGGTCGAGCGGATCGTGGCCGAAGCCGAGCAGATGATCCGCGGCAAGCTCGCCAAGGCGATCGCCGCTTAGGCGGCGGCAGCGCGCCGGCGCTTCCACCAGCGCCATAGCAGTCCGCCGAACGGCGGCAGCAGACAGAGGCCGGCGGTGAGGATGGCCATCGCCGCGGTCAGGCAGTTCCAGCCGCGCCGCAGGCCCAGCACGCACTCCCAGTCCGCGGCCATGAAGGCGAGCGCCGCCCACATCAGCGGATTGGCGGCGACGGCGACCGGCCAGATCTGCCAGGCCGGCGCCTCGACTCCCGGCCGCCATTGGCAGACCAGTGAACTCACCACGGCACCGGCGAGCAGGCCCACGGCAACAATGAAAGATGCCTGGGCATTGATGAACGCCCCGGCGGCCGTCCCTGTGGCGACGGCGCCGACCAGGTGGCCCATGACGAAGGGGTGGATGTGCAGCACGATCCTAGACCGGCACCGGCGTCACACCAGGTTGATGCGACAGCCGCAGACCTCGACCTGCGACGGCCCGAGCGTCCTGCCGCGCTTCTCGGCGGCGGCCAACACGCGGGCCCGGTCGACCGTCTTCACGTCGTAGGCCGATACCCCCGGCCCACGGCCGTCGCGATCGGCCACGAACCGGATCTCCGAGCCGTCGAGCCTGATGCGGCTTCCGTCGAGCGGCCGGCCGAGGATCCTCGACCAGGTCGCGGCCGCGGCGGCGGGATCGGGATGCTGGATCTCCACGCCGGCCAGGCCGTTGGTCACATCGGCGCGCGCATGTTTCAGCCAGCCCTTCTCGGCCGGCGGCCACCACAGCGTGGGATCGACGCCCTGGGGCGCAAAGGTGGTGTCGAGCGACAGCAGCACGCCCGCCGTGTCCGAGGGATGGAAGTGGGTATACTGGTATTCCGGCAGGTCCTTCTGCGCCACCGCGCGCACGCCGAGGTCGGTGACGCGCTTGCGCTCGGCACCGGCGTCGGTGACCTGAAGGATGACCATGTAGCCGCCGTCGCCCTTGCGCCGCTCGATGTAGCGGCCGGCCGACGTGCCCTGCTGGAACGGCGTCACGATCTCGAGGAAGTCGTGGCCGGTCGGGCAGACGACATTGACCAGCCCCCACTTGGCGACGCCGGGGTCGCGGTAGGCGACCTCGATGCCCAGGATGTCGCACAGCTCCTCGCGCGAGCTTTCGAGATCGCCGCAGACGAACACGCACTGCCTGAGTCGCATCGGATCCCTCCCTTTTCCCGCCGGTCCGGTCTATCGTAGCGCCATGCGGACCGTGTGGACCATGGGCTTCGTGGCAACGGCCGCGCTGTCGTTCTGCTTCCCGGACTTCGTCGTCTTTCGCTTCACCCAGGCCGCCATCTGGGCGATCGCGCTGGTCGGCCTGGTGATCCTGTGCGGCGTGAGCGGCCAGTTCTCCTTTGCCCAGGCGGCGCTGTACGGCATCGGCGGCTACACCGCCGCCATCCTGGGCAGCCAGACGCCGCTGTCGCTCTACTGGGCGCTCGCGCTGGCCCCGCTGGCAGGCTACGCCGCGGGCTACGGGCTGGGACGGATCGCCGGCGGCCACAGCCTGTGGACCCAGGCCCTGGTGAGCTACGCCTTCGCCATCGCCTTTCCCCAACTGCTGCGCTGGCGCCTGATCGAGCAGTGGACCGGTGGCGTCCAGGGCCTCTATCTCGACTCCCTGGCCCCGCCCGTCGGATGGCTGACCGGCGATCGGTGGGCCTTCCTGATGACCCTGGCCCTGCTGGCGGGCGGCCTCTGGCTCGCCGCCAATCTGATAAGCGGCCGCTCCGGCCGCGCCCTGATGGCCGCCCGCGACCACGACCTCGCCGCCGCCGCGCAAGGCATCGAGGTCGTGCGGGTGCGCGCCACCGCCTCGGGTATCGCCGGCGCCTACCTGGCGCTTGCCGGCTGCCTCTCGGCCTGCCAGTTCGGCTTCGTCGGCCCGACCAACTACAATTTCGCGCTGTCGGTCCAGATGCTGTTCGGCCTGGTGGTCGGCGGCATGCAGTCCTTGGCCGGCGCGGTCGTGGGCGGGCTGTTCCTGCAGTTCTTCCCCGACATCACGGCAGGCCTCGGCAAGGGCCTGTCGGCGCTGCTCTACGCCGTGCTGCTGATCGCCGCCATGGTGGCGATGCCGGACGGCGTGGCGGGCGCCGCCCGTCGGCTGGCCGCCGGGCTGCGCCGCCGCCTGCGGCCTGCCTAGCGGCCCTTGAAGACGGGGGCGCGCTTCTCGACGAAGGCGCGGGCCGCTTCCTTGTGGTCCTCGGTCTCGCCGGTGCGGATCATGCGCGCCGCCTCGCTGTCGAGCGCGGCGGCGAGCGTGCCCTCCTCCGCCACCTTCATGTTCTTCTTGACGTGCCACCACGCCACGCGCGGTCCGGCCGCCAGCTTCCGGGCGAAGGTCATGGTCTCGCTGTCGAGACTGGCGTCGTCGATCACGCGATTGGCGAGGCCGAGCTTCTCGATCTGCTCGGATCCCAGGATCTCGGCGGTGAAGTAGAGCTCGCGCGCCTTGGCCGTGCCGACCAGCTTGTGCAGGAAGTAGTGCGAGCCGAAGTCGCCGGAGAAGCCCACCTTGGCGAAGGCCGTCGTCATGCGTGCGCTCCTGCCGACAAAACGCATGTCGGCGGCCAGCGCGATCGAGAGGCCCGCGCCCGCCGCCACGCCGTTCACCATGGCGATGGTGGGCTTGCCCATCTCGTGCAGCAGCTCCGAGACGCGCATGCGCTCGCGGATGTCGTGGACCTTGTCTTCGTAGGTCTTCTCGTTGTCGCGGCCGGCCGCCATCGACTTGACGTCGCCGCCGGCACAGAACGCCTTGTCGCCGGCGCCGCGCACCACGACGCACCCGACATCGCGGCTGGCGGCGGCCTCTTCGAGCGCCTCGTCGAGTCCGCTCATCATCTCGCGGGTGAGCGCGTTCATCGCCTCGGCCCGGTTGAGGACGATCTTCATCACGCCGTCTTCGACCGTCTTTATGACATGGGACATCCGCTTCCTCCGGGATTGCGATTGGCACGGGTTGCGGCGAATGTTTCCCAAACAAGGCAGCCGCGCAACGACATTCCGTCTTGCTGAGCGGAACGGCCACGGAGGAGTCTCGCGACCATGGAATACCAGACCCTGCTGACCGATCTGTCGGGCGGCGTCATGACCGTGACGCTCAACCGGCCCGACAAACTCAACGCGTTCAACCCGACGATGAGCCGCGAACTCATCGACTTCTTCCAGCGCGTCAATACCATGGACGAGGTGCGCGCCATCGTCGTCACGGGCGCCGGCCGCGCCTTCTGCGCCGGCGCCGACATCTCCGGCGGCAGCGGCGCTTTCCAGGTCTGGAACGACGGCAACAAGCCCGAGAAGCGCGAGGCCAGCGATTCGATCACGCTCGCCATCTACAATTGCCTGAAGCCGATCGTGGCGGCGATCAACGGTGCGGCCGTCGGCGTCGGCATCACCATGTGCCTGCCGATGGACATCCGCATGATCTCCAGTTCGGGCAAGGTGGGCTTCGTCTTCAACCGCCGCGGCATGGCAATGGAAGCCGGGTCCTGCTGGTTCCTGCCACGGCTGGTCGGCATGCAGCAGGCCCAGGAATGGGTGATGACGGCCGAGCTGTTCGGCGCCGACGAGGCACTGAAGGGCGGCCTGGTCCGCTCCGTCCATGCCCCCGACGAGCTGCTGCCCGCGGCGCAGGCGCTGGCCGCGAAGTTCGCCGCCAGCACTTCCTCGGCGGTGGCGGCCGCGGTCAACCGCCGGCTGATGTGGAGCATGTGGGGCGCCCGGGATCCGCTCGACGCCGTCACGCTCGACCTGCAGTGCGTCGGCCATCTGGCCGCCGGCGCCGATGCCCAGGAAGGCGTAAAATCGTTCTTCGAGAAGCGTGCCCCGGTCTTTCCGTTGAAGCCCAGCAGGGATATGCCGCCGTTCGGCCCTTGGACGGCCGGCGGCCGCTAATCGAGCCGCCTCACATACATGGCGAAGGACTCGGCTGTTGTGTCGAGCGAAGCGTAGAGGCCTTTGGCCGCGACGTTGTCCGGCTCGGTGCCGACCCACATCTCCTCGCAGCCGAACTCGCGGCCGAGCGCCAGCATCGCCGCCAGCATGCGCCGCGCAATGCCCTGCCGCTGCCGGGCCGGCGTGACCGCAACCTCGTCGATGTAGAGTTCGGTCGGCCGGCCATCGGGGTGCCGATGCACGACGGCCGCGACCTGGCCCACGACCTCGCCATCGGCTATCGCTACCACCAGGAGATGCCCCGGCGTGGCGAGATAGTGGGCGAGTTGGCGGCGCTCGACGGGATGGTCGAAGACCTCCGCGGCGACGCGCGCGAACAGGTCCTCGTCGCCGGGGCCGACTGGGCGGATTTCAACGGTCATTTCAGGGCCGCGACAATGGCATGCCCGATCGCGGCTGGCGACCTGCGGCCGGGCCGGTACCAGGTCGGCGTCCAGTTGAGGGCACCCAGCAGTTGCAGGCGCCACAGGGTGCGGTCGGTGGTGGCGGGCAGCGGCAGCGCCGCCACCAGGTCGACGAAGCGCCGTTCGTAGCCGTCGCGCAGCGCCACCAGCCGGCGGCGCAGCGGCCGGTCGAGGCGGCCGAGGTCGGCGGTCATGACCGCGGCGTGGGCCCTGTCGGCCAGCAGCGACTCGAGATGGGCGACGCAGGCGGCCTCCAGCCGGGTCCAGGGTGAGCGCGCCCGGGCAACCGCGGCATCGACGGCCGCGGCGATCTCGGCCACGCCCATTTCGTAAACCGCGGCGATCAACTCGTTTTTCGACGGAAAGTGATAGTACATCGAGCCGGCCAGCATGCCGGCCTCGCCAGCGATGTCGCGCATCGACGTCGCCTCGAAGCCGCCCTTGGCGAAGAGACGGGCCGACACGGCCAGGAGATCCTCACGGGACATGGCCCATTCTATCAACCAAACACTTGTTTGGTAAGCCGCCGGGCGCTAGCCTTGACCCATGACCTACACCTTCGACCTCGGCAATCCCGCCACCAACGCCGACCCCTTCCCCGAGTTTGCCCGCCTGCGCGCCGATGACCCGGTGCACTGGTCGCCGGCGATGAAGGCTTGGATCGTCACGCGCTATGCCGACGTGAAGCAGGTGGCGCTGAACAACCGGCAGATCTCGGCCGACCGGCTGACGCCTTTCTTCAAGAGCAATCCCGAGTACCAGAAGGGCACGATCGAAAGCCTGGTGCGCTACCTCAATCACTGGATGGTGTTCCGCGACCCGCCGGACCACACCCGCCTGCGCCGCCTGTTCAACAAGGCTTTTACGCCGACCTCGGTCGAGAACCTCAGGGCCAATGTCGAGGACATCGTCGCCCACCTGATCGACGGCATGCGGGCCAAGGCGGCGCGCGGCGAGACCGTCGACTACATCGCCGACTTCGCCTATCCGCTGCCCGCCTCGGTCATCATGGACCTGCTGGGCGTGCCGCGCGCCGATCTGGAACGCGTAAAGCACTGGTCGGACGACATCGCGCTGTTCATCGGCTCCGCCCAGGTGGCCGGCAACAAGTACCTGCGCGCCGAGGCCGGCGCCCGGGCGATGGCCGACTATTTCCGCGCCCTGGTCGAGGACCGCACCGCGCGGCCGCGCGACGACATGATCAGCCAGCTCGTGCTTGCCCGCGACGATCGCGACGCGCTCAGCACCGACGAGATCATCGGCACCTGCATCCTGCTGCTGTTCGCGGGCCATGAGACCACAACCAACCTGATCGGCAACGGCTTCCTTTATTCGATGAAGCACCGCGCGCAATGGGAGCGCCTGGTGGCCGACCCGTCGCTCGCCGCCACGGCGGTCGAGGAGTTCCTGCGCTACGACGGCCCGTCGGGCGCGCTGGCGCGCGTCGCCTCGGCCGACCTCGAGATGGCCGGCAAGACCATCCGCGAGGGCCAGCGCGTCTTCGCTTTCGTGAACGCCGCCAACCGCGATCCCGAGGCGTTCGAGGAGGCCGAGCGTTTCGACATCGGCCGGGCGCAGAACCCGCATCTCACCTTCGGCCACGGCATCCACTTCTGCCTGGGCGCGCCGCTCGCCCGCCTGGAGGCACAGATCGCCGCGACCCGGCTCGCGGAACGGCTGCCCCACATCCGGCTTTCCGGCGGCGAACCGGAGTGGCACGATTCGCTGATCCTGCGCGGCGTCAAGCGGCTGCCGGTGCAGCTCGGCTAGGGAGACGACAGACATGGCCTCTGGCATTCGCGACAAGGTCGCCATCCTCGGCATGGGTTGTACCCGGTTCGGCGAGCACTGGGACAAGGGTGCCGAGGAGCTGATGGTCGCGGCCTTCGAGGAGGCGATCGTCGACGCCGGCATCGAACGCCGCCAGGTCGACGCCGCCTGGCTATCGACCTGCCTCGACGAGGTCCATGTCGGCAAGTCGGGCCTGCCGCTGTCCGAGACCCTGCGCTTCGACTACATCCCGGTGAGCCGCGTCGAGAACTACTGCGCCTCCGGCTCCGACGCCTTCCGTTCGGCCGTCTACGCCGTGGCGGCCGGCGCCTGCGACATCGCGCTGGCGCTGGGCGTCGAGAAGCTGAAGGACACCGGCTTCGGCGGGCTGCCCGGCCTCAACGCCGGCACCTCGGCGCCACTGTGGTGGTCGAACCTCACGGCACCCGGCAGCTTTGCCCAGCTTGCCTCGGCCTATCGCGCCAAGCACGGCGTCAGCCGCGACGAGCTGAAGCGCGCCATGGCGCACATCTCCGTGAAGAGCCATGCCAACGGGGTGAAGAACCCCAAGGCGCACCTTCAGCGCGCCATCACCGAGGCCGACGTGCTGAACGCGCCGCTGATTGCCGATCCGCTCGGCCTCTACGACTGCTGCGGCGTCAGCGACGGTGCGGCGGCGGCCATCGTGACCACGCCGGAGATCGCCCGCAGCCTCGGCAAGAAGGACATCGTCTCGGTCAAGGCGTTGCAGATCGCCGGCTCCAACGGCGTCGAGGAACAGTACAACACGTGGGACGGCAGCTACTTCGCCACGGCCCGGGTCGCCGCCACACGCGCCTACCGCGAGGCCGGCATCGAGCGCCCGCGCGAGCAGCTCAGCCTCGTGGAATGCCACGACTGCTTCTCCGTCACCGAACTCGTGACGCTGGAGGACCTCCACATCTCGCCCGAGGGCGGCGCCGTGAAGGACGTGCTCGACGGCTTCTACGACGGCGACGGCAAGATCCCCTGCCAGATCGACGGCGGCTTGAAATGCTTCGGCCACCCGATCGGTGCCTCGGGCATTCGCATGATCTACGAGATGTACCTGCAACTGCAGGGCCGCGCCGGTGCCCGCCAGCGCCCCGACGTGCGGCTGGGCCTCACGCACAATCTCGGCGGCTTTCCGGCGCGCAACGTCTGCTCCGTGGCCATCGTCGGCGCGCTCGGCGCCTAAAAGGGGCTTGCGCGATGAAGGCGATGATCTGCCATCGGTGGGGCGGGCCCGAAGACCTGCGACTCGAGACGGTTGCGCCATCGCCGCTCAAGCCCGGTCAGGTGCGCATTCGGGTACGCGCGGCGGGCGTCAGCTTCGCCACCACGCTGGTGATCGCCGGCAAGTACCAGCGCCGGCCGCCCTTCCCGTTCGCGCCGGGCACCGAGGCGACCGGAATCGTGACCGAGGCCGACCCGGCCTGCCAGCGACTCAAGGTGGGTGACGAGGTCGTGGCGGTGCTCGACTGGGGCGGTCTCGCCGAGGAAGTCGTGGCGCACGAAGTCAATGTCTTCCCCAAGCCGAAGAACCTGGGCTTCGTCGAGGCGATCCAGCTCGCCATCTCCTACCCGACATCGGCCGGCGCCCTCACCTGGCCGATGGCGCTCGATGTCCGGCCGGGCCACACGCTGCTGGTGCATGCCGCGGCCGGCGGCGTCGGCATGGCGGCCGTCGAGATCGGCAAGATCCTGGGCGCCACGGTGATCGCCACCGCCGGCGGCGCCCGCAAGACGGCCTTCGCCCGGGCGCACGGCGCCGATCACGTGGTCGACTACACCGCCGGCGATTTCCGCGAGGAGGTGCTGAAGCTGACCGACGGCCGCGGCGTCGACCGCGTCTACGATCCGGTCGGCGGCGAGGTCTTCGCCCAGTCGTTGCGCTGCATGGCGGTGGAAGGCCGGATTTGCCCGATCGGCTTCGCCGGCGGCACGATCCCGCAGATCCCGGCCAACATCCTGCTGGTCAAGAGCATCGCCGTGATGGGCTTCAACTACGGCTACTACGTCGGGTGGAGTCCGCACGACGCCCGCTTCGAGCAGGCCGACCGGACCTTCGCCCTGATGGAGCGCATCCGCGGCTGGTGCGAGGCCGGCCTCTGCCGCCCCCACGTCGACCGCACGTTCAGGCTCGACCAAGCGGCCGACGCGATGCGCGCCCTGCTGGAGCGTAGCGTCACCGGCCGCGTGGCGATCGTGATGACATGACGATTCAGGTCTCTACGATCCTATTGACCCAGCGGGTTTGCCCCTACCGCTCGGCAGATCACTGAAATCCATGCAGGAATTCTTGACGTACCGAGGCAGCCTGTTGACGTAGAGGTCGTAGGCAATGGCCTCCGCAAGTATCGTCGCAGCGGTGTCGATCTCGGCGCGCAATGCCGCCGCTCGCCCCGCAGCCATCTGCACGAAGTCCTGTCGTTCACTGCAGTAACTCCAAGCCGCCTTGTGGATCATTTCCTTGCGATCGGGAGATTGGACCTGCGCCATGACAAGTACCACGATTCCGATCTTCGGATTGACTTCACGCGGATGAGAGATACCCACTCGATACTCGAGAGCTATGACATGACCGACGGGCGCCCCAGCAGAATCTTGCAGCGGTGCACTTGCAGCTCCCGTCGTGACGCCGACGATCTCCACAGGGCCGCTCGCCTTTGAACTGGCAAGCCGCGAACGCAACAACTCGCCGAAATCGGTCTCTTGCATTGCAATCCGCAAACTCGCGCGCGCATCGTCAACAACTAACTCTGGTTGCGCCTCAGCGGCACCCTTCGCGGTTCCGATCGCCGCCCCAACCGGCATAAGCAGCAATCCGAGCATGGTGCTTCCGCCAGCCATTACCCTCGCTCCCTGGGCGGCACCGCGCCGGGCGCCTTCGTCGCTACCTCGCGCGGCGATGGTCGACGTGTCGGACTGCTTGAGGCCTGATACGTCTACGGAAATCGACCGAATCGACGACCGCATGTCATTTGGGATCGGCTTAACGGCCGGTTCGCTACAGGCCGTCAACAGTCCGACAGCGCCGACGATGCCGGCAAGACGCGCAACCCCCATTCGATTTCTCCCCCTTGTCTTGCAACTAAGGTCGAGAAAACGCGAGGCTTTGTCAACGCGCACAAGTGCGTGGTCTTACAACCTCTCCTGCGCGGTGCCTGGGGCTACTTTTTCTTCAGCGGACCCTCGAACAGGCAGTAGCCGTCGAGCATGATCTTGGGATCGTTGTCCTGGAGGGAGCCCACGACATCGATGGTGTTGTTGTTGCCGACGATGGCCTTGGTCTTGAATTTCTTGTCGGCGCCCATCGACACGTTGAAGAAGCGCTGCGGACGGCCTTCCTGCTGGAAGAGACCCTTCACCTCGTTGCCTGCCGTGGTGATGTCGATCGTCATCTTGTAGGTCGGACACTTGCCCGAGCCGACGCCATAGCCTGTCCAGGTATAGGCGGGCCCGTCCGCCAGGGCCGTGCCCGCGAGCAGAACGGACGCCAGAGTTCCCGCAGCGATTGCTTTCAACATCGATTCTTTCTCCCTGAGAAAACGCCCGACTCGCGAGGTGCGGCACGCCGCTTTTTTGGGTCCCACCGGGCGCCTGCCCCCCCACGAACCGCGTCAATATTGGGGACAAAATTGCCAATTTGAAGGCGCTGTGGGCAACTTTTCGCGTCAACGGCCCTTGAAGACAGGCTCGCGCTTTTCCAGGAAAGCCCTGATGCCCTCCTTCATGTCCTCGGTCTGCATCAGCGGCAGCAGCTGCAGGAACACATGGTGGACATGCTCGTTGAACGGCTCGTTCCAGGCCATGCGCATCATCCGCTTGGCGGCCTGGATGGCCAGCGGGGCGTTGGCGGCGATTTCCAGGGCCAGCTCGCGGGCGGCGCCCATCACCTCGGCGTCCGGCACGACCCGGTTCACCAGCCCGATTTCCAGGGACTGGGCCGCCGACAGCGTCCGGCCGGTGAATATGAGTTCGGCGGCCTTGGCCCAGCCCAGCATTCGCGGCAGGTACCAGGTGCCACCCGATTCGGGCAGCACGCCGCGCTTGGCATAGGACGCCGCGAGCTTGGCCGATTGCGCCATAACCCGGATGTCGGCACCCAGCGCAAGATCCAGCCCGTAGCCCGCCGCCGAGCCGTTCAGCGCGGCGATCACCGGCTTGTCCATGGCGTGCAGGACCGGCGGCGGCGTGTTGCGCAGGTCGATGTTGGTCGGCGTCGCCCCGGAGCCGACGCTGAGATTGTCCGTGCCCTTGGATTGCGCCTCGAGGTTGAGGCCGGCGCAGAAGGCCCGGCCGGTGCCGGTCAGGATCACGACCCGCACCGCAGGATCCTCGTTGGCCCGCACCAGCGCGTCGGCGAGCTGCTTCAGCATCGGCCCCGAGATGGTGTTCATGCGCTGCGGAGCGTTCAGCGTCACGGTCGCGACCGGGCCGTCGACGCCGTAGAGCAGCTCGTTGGGCGATACCGGCGCTGTGGGCTGGACCGCAAACTGGCTCATGTTTCCTCCCTCTGCCTGATGCGGCTATGGTGGCGCAGGAGAACCCGCCACGCCATGCAAAACCGTTTCATCGACCTCTACAGCGACACCAAGACCAAGCCCTCGCCCGGCATGCGCAAAGCCATGGCCGATGCCGAGGTGGGCGACGAGCAGAAATTCGAGGATCCCACCGTCAACCGCCTGCGCGAGCGCGTCTGCGAACTCCTGGGCAAGGAGGACGCGGTCTTCCTGCCGAGCGGCACCATGGGCAACCAGATCGCCATCCGCGTCCATTGCCGCCTGGGCGACGAGGTGATCGCCGACCGCACCGCGCACATCATCAATGCCGAATCGGGCGGCACGGCCGCCAATGCCGGCGTCATGATCCGCATGCTCGACGGGCCGTACGGCGTCTTCACCGGCGAGCAGGTGAAAGAGGCGCTGCGCGATCCCAACAGCCGCAACGCGCCGCGCTCGCGCCTCGTGTCGATCGAGAACACCTCGAACGGCGGTTGCGGCACGGTCTGGCCGCTCGCCACCATGCAGGGCGTGACCAAGGTGGCGCGCGAGGCCGGCCTCAGCCTGCACATGGACGGCGCGCGCCTCTGTAACGCGGCCGTCAAGTCCGGCACCAAGGCCAGCGACTACGCCGCCTGCGTCGACTCGCTCTGGCTCGATTATACCAAAGGGCTGGGCGCCCCGGTCGGGGCGAGCCTCGCGGGCTCCAAGGAATTCATCCACGAAGCCTGGCGGCAGAAGCAGATGCTGGGCGGTTCGATGCGCCAGTCCGGTGTCATTGCCGCCGCCGCCCTCTACGCCCTCGAACACAACTGGGACCGCCTCGCCGAGGATCACGACAACGCCCGCCATCTCTCCGAAGGCATCGCCAACATCAAGGGGCTGAAGATCGACGTGTCGCGCATGGAGACCAACCTGGTCTTCTTCGAGGTGACCAAGCCCGGCTGGACGCCGGCCAGGCTGGTCGAGGCCTGCAAGGAGCGCGGCGTCGGCATGGGCACCGCCGCCGGCAACCGCATCCGCGCCGTCACGCATCTCGACGTGAGCCGCGCAGATATCGATTCGGCACTTAAGATCATCAGCGACGCCTTGGCTGCCTAATGCGCGTCTTCCTGCTGGGAGCGACGGGATCGATCGGCTCGGCTGTGCTCCGGGAGTTGACCGGCCGCGGTCACGAGATCTTGGCGCTGGCACGTTCCGACGCATCCGCCAAGAAAATCGTCCACAATCGGGCGGTTGCGATCCGCGGCAACATTGAAGCGCCTGAGCATTGGGTTGCCGCGCTGCCGGATGTCGACGCAATTGTCCATATGGCTTGCGACTTCGGCGGTTCAATGGAGAGCACAGACAACCATCTGCTCGACGTGCTGCTTCGACGGCTGTCGTCGCAAGTGACGAAGCCTCGCTTTATCTACACTGGAGGATGCTGGCTCTTTGGCGATACTGGCGACACCGTTGCAACTGAAGAGACGCCTTTTTCGCCTCTCCCGGCATTCGCCTGGATGGTTCCTCACCTGCAAAGAGTGCTCGCCAGTGCCGAAGTCGACGGCCTCGTCATTCATCCGGCTATGGTCTACGGCGGCGATGGCGGGGTCTTTCGGCGTTTCGCGCACGATGCCAGGGAACGGCAGGTGGTACGGGTCGTCGGCAGCGAGTCGGTGCAGTGGCCGCTGGTCCATTGCGACGATCTTGCCGACCTCTATGCGCTCGTCCTCGACCACGCCCCCAGACGATCGAGCTATCTCGGCGCCGCCATCGACGCCTTTCCAGTTGGACGAATTGCCCGAGCCTTTGCGCACGATGTCGAGATCGTCTCAACCGACGAAATCGCCCGCGATCTCGGTGAATGGGCCCGTGGATATGCTTGCAACCAGCGCCTCAGCGGTGCGAGGGCACGCCGCGACCTCGGCTGGGCACCCAAGCACCAGGATCCGGAGCGGGACGTGTTAGAGTTCCGCGCATGAAAGCCCCACTTCACCTCGGTCATTCGATCACGCGGCGCGAGGATCAGCGGTTCCTGACGGGGACCGGCCGCTACACCGACGACACCGCGCCGGCCGAGGCGCTGGCCGTTCTGTTCGTCCGTTCGCCGCACGCCCATGCGCGCATCGACGGCATCGACAAGACGGGCGCGCTCGGGTCGCCCGGCGTCGTCGCGGTCTACACCGCCCAGGACACCGCCGCCGACAGGCTCGGCCACCTGCCCGCCGTGAGCGAGATCAAGGACGCGGCCGGCAGTCGCCATCGCGAGCCGGCCCACCTGCCGATGCCGGTCGGCAAGGTGCGGCATGTCGGCGACATCGTGGCCATGATCGTGGCCGGCACGCTCGATCAGGCGCGGGATGCCGCCGACGCCCTGGCCGTCGACTACGAGGAGCTGCCCGCCGTGGTGACGGTGGCGCAGGCGCTGGCGCCCGGCGCGGCGCTGCTCCACGACGATGTGCCGGGCAACCTGATGTGCCGCTGGAGCAAGGGCGATGCCGCTGCGACCGACGCGGCCTTCGCCAGGGCGGCACATGTCGCGACGCTCGCGATCCGCTCGCCGCGCCAGATCGTGCACTACATGGAGACCCGCGCCGCCTGGTCGGCCTACGACGCCGCCAGCGACCTCGTCACCGTCACCTTCGCCTCGCAGGGCGTGCAGATCCCGCACCGGCTGATGTGCGAGCGCGTGCTCAACGTCGCCAAGGACAAGCTGCGGCTGATCACCGAGGACGTGGGCGGCGGCTTCGGCCCGAAGTATCCGATCTACGCCGAGCCGACGCTGATCGCCTGGGCGACACGCAAGCTCGGGCGCGGCCTGCGCTGGACGTGCGATCGGTCCGACCTCGCCCTGTCGGACAGCCACGCCCGCGACCTCATGGCGACGGGCGAGCTCGCGCTCGATGCCGACGGCCGGTTCATCGGCCTCAGGGTCAGGGCCGAGGCCAACTACGGCGCCTACGTCTCGATGTTCGCGCCGACCATCCCGACCACCGGCATGGCCAAGGTGATCTCCGGCCTCTACCGCATCCCGGCGATCCGTCTCGACTTCGACTGCGCCTTCACCAACACCGTTCCGGTCGATGCGATCCGTGGCGCCGGCAAGCCGGAGGCGCTCTACCTGCTCGAGCGGCTGGTCGACCTCGCCGCCCACGAGACCGGCCGCTCGCCGCTCGAGCTGCGCCGGCTCAATCTCCTGGCGCCCGCCGACATGCCCTACGCGGCGGCGAGCGGCTACACCTACGACGCGGGCGACTGCCCCCGACTGTTCGAGACGGCCCTGCAGAAGGCCGACATGGCTGGCTTCGACGCCCGTCGCACCGCGAGCGAGGCGGCCGGCCGGCGTCGCGGCCTCGGCCTGTCCTGCCACCTGCACGGCACCGGCGGCATCGCCGACGAGCACGCCGTCGTCGAGGTCGGGCCGGATCGGCTGACGGCGCGGGTCGGCACGCAGAGTCAGGGCCAGGGCCACGAGACGGTGTTCGCCCAGATCCTGGCGTCGGCGCTCGGTGTGCCGATCGAACGCATAGAAGTCCGCCAGGGCGATACGCGCTCGATCCCGCGCGGCGGCGGCACCGGCGGTTCGTCCTCGACCATCATCAGCGGCACGACGCTCACACGCGCTGCGGACGTGGTGATCCAGCGCGGTCGCGACCTTGCCGCCGAGCGGCTGGAGGCAGCGCCAGCCGACATCGTCTACCGCGCCGGTACCTTCGAGGTCGTGGGCACCGACCGCCGCGTCGGCCTGTTCGAGCTGGCGGCCTCGACGCCGTTCGTCGGCGACGCCGTGTTCGCCGACAAGATCGAGTCCTTTCCGACCGGCGTCATGGTCTGCGAGGTCGAGGTCGACCCGGAGACCGGCGCCACGCGGGTCGACCGCCTGACCGCCGTGACCGATGCCGGCGTGGTGGTGAACCCGCGCCTGTTGGCGGGACAGATCCACGGCGGCATCGTGCACGGGCTGGGCAACGTGCTGATGGAGGAAGCGGTCTATGACGAGCAGACCGGACAGCTCCTGAGCGGCACGCTGATGGACTACGCCCTGCCGCATGCCGACGATGTGCCGGACTTGAAGGTCGAGACCATCGCCACGCCTTCGCCCAACAACTTCCTCGGCATGAAGGGCATCGGCGAGCTGCCGACCAACGGCGTTCCGGCGGCGGTCGGCAACGCCATCCTCGACGCGCTGCGCCCGCTCGGCGTGCGTCACCTCGACATGCCGATCACGGCGCACAAGGTCTGGAAAGCCCTGCAGCGATAGCGACGACGTCCAACCGGTCCGCGCCCGTCAGGCGGCGCGAAACGCTTCGATGCCCCGGCCGACGATGTAGAGCCCTGCAGCCATGACGAACCAGGCGAAGAGACGGGTGAGCATGCCCTTGTGCTCGGCGAGCGTCGCGTTCATGCGCGCGCCGACAAAGGCCCCCGCCGCACCGCCCAGGACAAGAAGGGCGACATGCGGCCAGTCGACCAGGCCGGACACCGCGTAGCTCGAGGCCGAGGAGATGCCGAAGGCGGCGACGGCGACCAGCGACGCGCTGGTCGCCTCCTCGACCTCCATGTCGGCCGCCCACATCAGGGCCGGCACGATCAGGAAGCCGCCGCCGATGCCGAAGAAGCCCGAGAGCAGGCCGACCGCGCCGCCCAGCCCGACGAGGCGCGGCAGGAGCCGCGGCGCGGTCTCGCGCGTGAGCGGTACCGGCGGCGCGGCGCGGTCGCCACAGCGGCGCAGCATCATCACGCCGACGACGATCATCACGGCGCCGAACAGGGCGAGCAGCTTCCTGCCGTCCACCGCCTTGCCGGCCTCGGCCCCGACCAGCGCGCCGGCCACGCCGACGGCACTGAAGACCAGGGCGATCGACCAGCGGATCGCCTGGCGCCGCGCATGCAGGGCAAGCCCGGTGGCGGCATTGAGGGCGACCGCGCAGGCCGCCGTGCCGATCGCCATATGCGTCGACGGCTCGCCCACGAGGTAGATCAACAGCGGCACGGCGAGGATCGATCCGCCGCCGCCGATCAATCCCAGGACGAGGCCGATCAACGCGCCCGACGTCGCGGCAAGCGCCCATGTCAGCATCGGGCCGGCCTTCCGTCTGCCACGCTCATCCGATCTGCCTTTGGACGTTCGCCATCACGTCATTCGCTATACATCCCGAAGCGGTCCTGAGCCACCGACACAATCGCGCCGCGCACGCCCGCGATGATCCACCATGACACAGGTCAAGGCCGGCGCCCGCCGGCCATGCGATCGGTGGCGCATGACCACCAGGATCCTGATCCTCAACGGCCACCCCGACCCGGCTCACAAGGGGCTCTGCCATGCCCTGGCCGACGCCTATGCCGCCGGCGCGCGGGACGGCGGCCACGAGGTGCGCCGCCTCGACATCGCGGCGTTGCAGTTCGGCTTCGTCCAGTCGCAGGCCGAGTTCGAGCGCGGCGACGCACCCGCCGATATCGCCGCAGCCCAGGAGGCGATCAAGTGGGCAGGCCACGTGGTCGTCATCTTCCCCCTGTGGTTGGGCGACATGCCGGCACGGCTGAAGGCCTTCTTCGAACAGGCGCTGCGTCCGGGCTTCGCCTTCGCCTACAAGCCGAGCGGCATTCCCGACATGTTTCTCAAGGGCCGCTCGGCGCGGATCGTGGTCACCATGGGCATGCCCGGCTTTATCTACCGCTGGTACTTCCGCGCCCATGGCCTGAAAAACCTCAAGCGCAACATCCTGCGCTTCGTCGGCTTCTCGCCGGTGCGCGACACCGTGCTGGGCAGCGTCGCCTCGCGCAGCAAGCAGGAGATCGCCCGCTGGTTCGACGACATGGCAGCGCTCGGCCGGCGCGCGGCCTGAGCTGACGGCCGGAACTCGCAACCCGCCCTAGCGTCCGCCCAGTCGCGCCAGCGCCGCCGCCACCGCCTCGCGGGTATCGGCCGGCTGTTCGGCGATCGCCCGGCCGACCAGATCGAGCTGGCGGCGCAGGGTATGCACCTGATCGACGAGGTCGATCACGGTTTCGAGCGTGTCGTCGTCGAGGCCGAGATCGGCGGCCAACTCGGCCAGCAGACCCAGGCGCGCCACGTCCACCGTCTCGAAGGTCCAGGCCTCGGCGGTGCCGGCAGGCCGCAGCAGACCGCGCGCCACCCAGCGCTCGACGTGGACGGCCGTGACACCGCCGTGCAGGCGCAGCAGCTCGTCGAGCGTCGTCATGTGAACGGCTCCATGGCCTTGCGTGGATCGTAGGGCCGCTCCGCCTGCCAGGTCTCGAGGAAGGCCTTCAGCTTCTCGTCCGGCGGATCGGGCAGCACGACCTTCAGCTTGACGTACTGGTCGCCGCGCTGGCCCGACCTGCGGTCGAGAAGGCCGCGTCCCTTGAGGCGGAGCGACGTGCCGGTGTTGGAGCCGGCCGGGACGTTCAGCATGACCGCTCCGCCCACCGTCGGCACCCGGACCTTGCCGCCCAGCGCCGCTTCGGCCAGCGTCACCGGCAGCTCGACATGGATGTCGTTGTCGCGCGCCTCGAAGAAGGCGTGCGGCTCGACCCGCAGCTCGACATAGGCATCGCCCGGCGGCCCGCCGTTGGCGCCGGGCATGCCCTGGCCCTTCAGCCGCAGCGTCTGGCCGTCGCCAGCACCTTCGGGCACGTCGATGTCGAGGGTCTTGCCGCCGGGCAGGCCGACCCGCTGCTTGCCGCCGCGCGCGGCCACCAGGAACGGCACCCGCAGCGTGTAGGTGACCGGCAGGCCGCTCATGTCGAAGCCGGCGCCGGCGCCGCCGAAGCCACGGCGGTCGCCGAACATCTCGGCGAAAATGCCACCCATGTCGACGAACGACTCGTGCGCCCCGGCACGGGCGTACTTGGCGCCGCCGGGTCCGCCCGCCTGGTCGCGGTAGAAGCCGCGCGGCGGCACTTCCTGGCCCGTGGCGTCGATCTCGCCGGCATCGAAGCGGCGGCGCTTCTCGCGATCGGACAGCAGGTCGTTGGCCTGCGAGATCTCCTTGAACTTCACCTCGGCCGCCTTGTCGCCGGGATTGAGGTCGGGATGGTGCTTCTTGGCGAGCTTGCGGAACGCCTTGCGGATGTCGTCTTCCGAGGCGGTGCGCGCAACACCCAGCACGGCATAGGGATCGTTCATCTTCCACAAATGAGGTGTGCATTACCGGCTTGCAAGAGCAAGGTGCACCGCGCCATCGCCCCGGCCTTGAGGCATCTCAAGGCGTCCGCCGCCGGCCGGTCCTCCACTGCGGCATGTTCGCCATGGTGCTG
Organism: Reyranella sp.; assembly: GCA_019745575.1. Taxonomy (GTDB): domain Bacteria; phylum Pseudomonadota; class Alphaproteobacteria; order Reyranellales; family Reyranellaceae; genus Reyranella. Next base: position 52,908 of record JAIETA010000102.1, read on the forward strand.
GAACGGCCCGGCACGCTGCTGGTGGCCCAGCGACGGCCCGACCCCTCGCCCGGCCCGGGGCAGATCCTGGTCGAGGTGACGGCCTGCGCGGTCTGCAGGACCGACCTCCATGTCGTCGACGGCGACTTGGCCGAACCAAAGCTGCCGCTGATCCCGGGCCACGAGATCGTGGGCCGCGTGCTGGCTTGCGGGCCGGGCGCACCCGGCTTTGCGACCGGCCAGCGCATCGGCATTCCCTGGCTGGGCTGGACGTGCGGTGCCTGCGAGCACTGCCGCGCTGGACGCGAGAACCTCTGCGACCAGGCGCGCTTCACCGGCTACCAGATCGACGGCGGCTACGCCGACCGCGTCGTGGCCGACGCCCGCTTCTGCTTCGCGCTGCCCGACGCCTACGACGACCTGCACGCCGCGCCACTGCTCTGTGCCGGCCTGATCGGCTACCGCTCGCTGGTCAAGGCGGGCGACGGCCGGCGGCTCGGCCTATATGGCTTCGGCGCGGCGGCGCACATCGTGATCCAGGTGGCGCGCTGGCAGGGCCGGCGCGTCTTCGCCTTCACCCGCCGCGGCGATGGCGACGCGCAGAGCTTTGCCCGCGACCTCGGCGCGGTGTGGGCCGGCGCCTCCGACGAGCCGCCGCCCGAGCCGCTCGATGCCGCCGTCATCTTCGCGCCGATCGGCCTGCTTGTGCCGCTGGCGCTGCGCGCCGTGCGCAAGGGCGGCCGGGTGGTGTGCGGCGGCATCCACATGAGCGACATCCCGTCCTTCCCCTATGCCGACCTGTGGGGCGAGCGCGAGGTCGTCTCGGTCGCCAACCTGACGCGGGCCGACGCCGAGGCCTTCCTCGACATCGCACCCCGGGTGCCGGTGCGCACCGAGATCGAGCGCTTCGCGCTGGCCGACGCCAACACCGCACTTCAGGCGTTGCGCACCGGCGCGCTGCGCGGCGCCGCCGTCCTGGTGCCGCCGGCGCGCTAGCCGGCCGACCGCCGGGCGAGGCCGTTCACGGCATCGGCGAACAGGCGGTACTTGACCCCGACGACGGACAACTCGCGGCCCCAGTTCACCAGGTCGCCCCATGGATCGTTGAGCTTGCCCAGGCCGGAGACGATGGCGACCACCGTGCCGACCTCGATCCGCCCCTCGACGGCGAACCAGCCGCCGACGCCCAGCGCCGCGGCCACCGAGAAGTAGTACATGAGGTTCATCGCGAGGTTCATCGAGTACTTGAACTTGTAGATGCCCATGTTGAGCGCGAAGACGCGGTCGATGCGGGCGCTCTCGCCCGGCACGTCGAGCATGTCGACCACGGCGCCGGCGATGCCGCTGCTCACGTCGCGCATGGTGCGGATGCGCGCCGCGGCGCGGCGGTTGATGGCCCACTGCATCAGCGGCACGAACACGAGCTGCGGCAGGAAGAACAGCGGACAGAGCGCGGCCATCCACGGTTCGAGGTAGATCATGTAGCCGATCACGCTGGCCAGGATGCCGCCCTGCAGCAGCGGCTCGGAGATGCTGATGCCGACGAAGCCGCCGACCGGCTGCGCCTCTTCGACGATCATGGCGATCTCGATGCCCGTCGCGTCGGAAGACTGCCGTCCGGCTGCGGCCACGGCCTGATCGACATGCAGCGTCCGCCTGAGCGCCCGCACCGCCCGCTCGCTCACCCAGGCGCGGTAGACGTTGAGGGCGAGCTTGAGCGACTGCTCGACGACGGCCACGCCGGCATAGGCCAGCGCCAGCAGCAGGATGGTGCGCACCGCGCCGCTGCCGATGGCGTCGTTGACGATGCGTCGCTGCAGCTCGAGCGGCACGGCACTCAGCGCGAACACCGCGACCGACAGCAAGGCCAGCGCCACCTGATGCGTCCCGCTCTGCTGCAGGACATAGCCCATGATCGTCCGCGGCAGCATCGCCGCCCGAACCGCCTCTCCGCCGCGGCCGTCGATCGCCTCCATTCAACCAATCCTAGCCGCCGTCCAGCCGCGGCCCATGATCAGGATCAAGCGCCAGCAGACGCCGCGTTCAGGCCAGATAGCGCAGGCAGCCCGTCTCCTCGAGCACCGGATCGAGCCTGCGCCGCGCCTTGGCCGGCAGCGCGGCCAGCCGCTTGCGCAGCGCATCGAAGCACTTGCCCTGGTAGCGGAACGGCCCCTGGGCATAGGGCCGGCCGAGCAGCTCGACCTCGAACGCGGCCGCCCCGTCCTGCAACGCACGGGCATTGGCGGCAAGGAACGGCAGGTAGGTGCGGCCGGCGTGCTGCAGCAGCGCCGTGATGCCGGGCGGCAGCGGCTGTGCGGCGTCGATCCACGTGCCCTCCACGCCCGAGGCATCGTCGAGCCGCATCAGCCAGCAGAACACGTCGGGCGCGCGCGCCCGCATCTCGGCGGCCGGCGTCGGGTCGACCGACAGGATCTGGAGCTGGCCGTAGAAGCCGAAGTCGGCCAGCGAGGGCCGCGATCCCAGCAGGAACGGCAGCTCACGCAGGTGACGGTCGAGCGCCTCGAGCACGAAGTGGTAGCTCTCCTCGATCACCGGCCGGTTCTGCTCGGTGCAGCCGACCAGCGCCATGCGTCCGACCTGGCGGTCGTTGAAGGCCTGCATCTCGCGCCGCCGCGCGCCCTCTTCCATGACCGGATCGCGCGAGCTCACGATCCAGACCTGGGCGAAGGCGCGGTCGGCGGCGTAGTACCAGCGGTAATGGAACATCATCTTGGTGATCCATTCGTCGCCAAAATCTTCCAGGAGGTCGCTGAGATAGGCGAGGCCGGGGTCGTCGGGGATCACCGAGCGCTGGCCGGGATGCTCGCGCTCCAGCGCATGGGCGAGCGGCGTCGAGTCGTTCATCTGCCGGCCGTCGGGGAAGCGCAGCACTGGGATGACCGGCGGCAGGCCGGCCGCCACCGCCACGTCGCGCGGGTTGCCGGTGGCGTGCCAGACGAAGGGCAGCCGGCGGTAGCGCAGCAGCGCCCGCATCTTCACCGAGTAGGGCGACGGGTTCAGGCCGTGCAGGGCGTAGGCGCCGCTCACAGACCGAGGACTGCCTTGGCGATGATGTTGCGCTGGACTTCGTTCGATCCGGCATAGATCGAGGCGGCGCGGTTGTTGAGGTAGAGCGGCATCGCGGTGATGCCCCAGTCCGGCGTCACGTTGGGCGCATTGTGGCCGAGCAGCCGCGCCTCGGGCTCGAACGGCGCGGCATACCAGGCCAGCGCCTCGACGCCGAGATGGTCGATCTTCTGCGAGGTCTCGCTGCCCCTGATCTTCATGGCCGACGAGGCGGCCCCGGGGTTGCGGCCGCGGCTGAGGTCGGACAGCACTTGCAGCTCGATCATCTCCAGCGCCTGGATGTCCATCTCCGCCTCGGCCAGCCGCTCGGCGAAGCTGCGCTCGCCGGCCAGCCGACCCGAGCCGTCGGCCGCCTCCTCGCGGGCGATGCGGCGGAGATCCTCCAGCCGGGCATAGAGGTTCGGCGTATAGGCTTCGCCGCCGCGCTCGAACTCGAGCAGGTACTTGGCCACCGTCCAGCCGGCATTCTCCGGCCCGATGCGGTTGGCGACAGGCGTCCGCACATTGTCGAAGAACACCTGGTTGACCTCGTGGTCGCCGGCCAGCGTCACGATCGGCTTCACGCTGAGGCCCGGCACGTCCATCGAATCGATCAGCACGAAGGAGATGCCGTCCTGCGGCTTGCCTTCGGTGGCGGTGCGCACCAGGCAGAACATGTGGTTGGCGACATGCGCGCCCGTGGTCCACAGCTTGGTGCCGTTGATGACGTAGTCGTCGCCGTCGCGCACCGCCCGCGTCTTCAGGCTGGCGAGATCGGAGCCCGAACCGGGCTCGGAGTAGCCCTGGCAGAACACGATGTCGCCGGACACGATGCGCGGCAGGTACTTGGCCTTCTGCTCTGGCGTGCCGTACTTCATGATCACGGGCCCCACCATGCGGATGCCCATGCTGAAGATGCGCGGCGCGTCGGCCGCGGTGCACTCGCGCGAGAAGATGTAGCGCTGCGTGGCGCTCCAGCCGGTGCCGCCGTATTCCTTGGGCCAGGTCGGCGCCGACCAGCCGCGCTTGGCCAGCACCTTGTGCCAGCGGAAGCCGGCGGCGAAGTCGGTGAAGACGCCGCCCGTCTTGCGGCCGGCCTCGCGCAGGTCCTCGGTCAGGTTCTCGTCGAGAAAGCGGCGGACCTCGTCGCGAAAGGCCTCGTCCTGGGCGCTGAGAGCTAGATCCACGAGAGTCCTCCGATGTGACTGTCCACAGAAGCTAGCGGCCTGCCCGGCCGGCCGTCCAGAGCGCGGCTGACAGCGGCTTCCGAGGGGCGGTATGGTTCTTGCCTCGGACTGCGTGCCCGGCCGCGGAGGTTTCTATGGCCAAACTGCTTCGTCTGATCGCCCTTCTCCTGATCGCCCTGCCCGCCGCGGCGCAGGACAGGAAGCAGGTCGACCTCGCCCTGGTCCTGGCCATCGACATCTCCGGCAGCATCGACCCCGAGGAAGCCCGCCTGCAGCGCCAGGGCTATGTCGAGGCGTTCCGCGACCCGGCGATCGTCCAAGCCATCCTGGGCGGCAACAACGGCCGCATCGCCGTCGCCTACTACGAATGGTCCGACGCCTGGGTGCAGAAGCTCCTGATCGACTGGACCCTGCTCGACTCGGAGGCGGCCATCGCCGATTTCACCGCCCGCCTCGCCCGCGCCCCGGTGTCGATCGCCCGGCGCACCTCGATCAGCGGCGCCATCCGCTACGCCATCCCGCTGTTCGGCCGCAGCCCCTACGACGCCGACCGCAAGGTGCTCGACATCTCGGGCGACGGCTCCAACAACGACGGCGGCCTCGTCACCGACATACGCTACGAGGCGCTGAAGGAGCGCATCGTCATCAATGGACTGCCGATCATGAACGACCGGCCCAACCCCTTCGGCTTCCCCAGCGAAACCGACCTCGACCGCTACTACCTGCACTGCGTCACGGGTGGCCCGCGCTCCTTCGTCGAGGTCGCCGTCAACTTCGAGGACTTCCCCCGCGCCGTGCGCAAGAAGCTGCTGCAGGAGGTGGCCGACATCGGCCCGCGCCCAGGATTCGGCCCGGGGTTCAGCCCCGAGTTCGGCCGCGACTTCGACATCGGCGACCTCGGCGTCGACCGCGACGGCGTCGAGCTCGCCCAGACGCCGCGCCGCCCGAAGAGCGCCGACGAGGACTACACCCGCTTCGTGCGGCCCGAATACGAGCTGGGCTGCGATGTCGGCGAGCGCCGCTCCCGCGAATTCTGGCAGCGCCGCTTCGGAGTCACACCGGACTGAACGCTTCCTATCTTGCGCGGTCCCCTTCCTGCTCAAGCCGCTGATTCCCCTGAGTTTTTCATCGATTCCGCGGCCGAAAAACGGGAAGGATTCCGGGACATTTTTTCACCCCCCGCCGGTCGAGATAGTCGAGCACCCGGATGGAGGCGAGGTGGGTAAAAGTCCGCCGCCAGCCGACCTTCAGCCCCTTGTAGTAGACGCAGCGCAGCTCGCCCTCGCGCAGGATGGCCATCAGCCTGTCCTCCGCGATCTGCCGGCGTTGCTCCAGAATATCGTCCCAGTGGCCGCGGAACTTCGCGTCGCGCGCCCGCCAACGGTACAGCGTCGACAGCGGCACGCCGGTGCGCTTGGCGGCCAGGCTGACCTCGCCGCAGTGCCGCAACTGGCGAAGAAAGAACACTTTCAGTCGCCGCGGCAGGCGCCGCTTCGGCGGCGCCCTGAGGATCCGCGCCAGCAAGTCCGCGGCGCTCCAGGCCGGCGGGGCGTCCGCGCCGGCGTCGGCGGGCGGGTTCGATGTTTGCAAGACATCCATGGCCGTTCCTCCTTCTCCTTGGATCGGATCAACGGCTGGATGAATAATACATTCCTATCGTCCTGTCAAACCCGCCGCCCCTATCCCTGCCCCGCGAAAAACGCGTCCGGCCCCTCGACCTCGACCAGCTTTCCCTTGCGGATTTCGAGGAACCGCGTTGCCGCCGTGCGGGCAAAATAGCGGTCGTGGCTGACGAACAGGCAGGAGACGTCGCTCTCTTCCAGCTCGGCCTCCAGCGCCTCCTGGCCTTCGATGTCGAGATGGTTGGTCGGCTCGTCCAGCAGGTAGAAGTTGGGCCGCAGCAGTTTTAGGCGCAGAAACACCAGCCGCGCGCGCTCGCCGTGGCTCAGAAGGCCGATCGGTTGGCGGACGCGCGCAAAGGCGAAGCCCGCCTGGGCGAGCAGGCGGACGGCCTCCTTCTCGGTCGCGCCCTCGGCACCCACGACATAATCCAGGATCGTCGTTTCGAGCGGCAGGTCGCGCATGGTCTGGTCGAAATAGACCAGGCGGCACGACGGGTTGAAACGGATCGCCGCCCGGCCGTCATAGTGCTGCAGCGCCGGATCGTAGGCGGCGGCCAGCGCCGACAAGAGCGTCGACTTGCCCGCGCCGTTGGCCCCCAGCACCGCCACGCGGTCGCCGGCGGCCACGGTCAGCCGGTCGATGGCCAGCAGCCTGCGCCCGCCGCCCGGCACGGTGACGTCGAGGTTGGAAAGCCTGAGCGCCACCTTGGCGTCGATCTCGCCCTCGCTGAGCTCGAGGCGCCGTTCGCGCGCCGTAAAAGTCTGGGTCCGCTCGGCCTCGATCTTCGCAATCCGCGACTCGACGGCGTTCTTGCGCTTGTTGAGGTCGGGGTTCTTGACTGCCCAGACCTTGTAGCGCGCCGCCGCCCGCTCCAGGCGCTCGATCTCCTTCGCTTCCAGGCGGCTGCGCGCCGCCGCCGCCGCGTCGCGGCGCAGCAGCTCCTCGCGGGCCAGCGAAAAGCGCGTCTTGAAGGCATGGACGCCGTCGCTGCGCAGGAACAGCGTGCGCTCGGTCACTCGGTCGAGGCACTCGCGGTCGTGACTCACGATCAGCATCGGCACCTTGAAATCGACCGTGAGCCAGCGCTCCAGCGTGGCGATATTGGCGAGGTCGAGATGGTTGGTCGGCTCGTCGAGGATCAGGAGGTCGGGCTCCTCCAGCCGCGCCGCCGCCGCGATCAGCAGCAGCCGCTGCCAGCCGCCCGACAGGGTGCCGAAGGTCTGGTCGGCGATCTCCGGCGCGACGCCGATCTCGTCGAGCAGCACGTCGATGCGCCAGTCCTCGCCGCCCAGGCCCGCGCGGTCCAGCGACGCCGCCAGCACCTCGCGCACCGCCCGGCCGGCCAGCCCCTCGGGAACGTCCTGCGGCAGGCTGCCGACCCTGAGGCCGCGCGAGCGGATCACCTGGCCGGCGTTGAGCTCCAGCTCGCCGGTCAGGCACTTCAGCAGGGTCGACTTGCCGGCGCCGTTGTCGCCGACCAGCGCCGTGCGCGCCGCGTCGAGCAGGAACGAGACGCCCTCGAAGACCCGCTTCGCGCCGTAGTGGAAGGCGGCATTCTCCATGCCCAGCACGGCCTGACGCGGCGCCATTGTCACTCCTGCAAGTCCGCGATTGAAAGCGGAGCGGCGGTTTTGAGGGGCGAAGCGCCGCTCGTCAACCGCAGGCGCGGGCATTGTCTTTGCCGGCCCGGCCGGTCAGCCTGCGCCTCCGGAGCATCCGAGGAGACGGGAACATGAGCGTCGTCGAAACCGAACGCCACGGGCAGGTGCTCGTGGTCCGCATGAACCGCCCGGAGCGGCTGAACGCGCTCAATCACGAGATGCGCACCGAACTGGCCATGACCTGGGCCGCGTTCCGCCACGACCGCGAGCTCGAGGTCGCGATCTTCACCGGCGCCGGCCGCGGCTTCTGCGCCGGCGAGGACATGAAGGAGTCGCTGCAGAAGGGCGTGGCCGGCGGCACGCGGCCGGCCGTGGAGGACCCGTTCATGTCGGGTGCGCTGGAGAAGCCGGTGATCGCCGCCATCAACGGCTTCGCCATGGGCGGCGGCTTCATGCTGGTCGAGCGCACCGACCTCCGGGTGGCCGTGCGCGAAGCGGTGTTCGAGGTCTCCGAGGCCAAGCGCTGGCTGCTGGGCGGTTACAACCACGGCCACATCGCCAACCTGCCCTATCCCGTCGCCATGGAAATGGCGCTGGGCTTCCGCTTCACGGCGCAGCGCTTCTACGAGGTCGGCTTCCTCAACCGCCTGGTCGAGGCCGACCAGCTGATGCCGACGGCGCTCGCCATGGCCGAGCACCTGCTCACCCTGCCGCCGGCTTCTAGGGTCAACACTGTGCACATGATGCGCCAGATGCGGCCCACGCCGGCGCCGGAGATGCAGCGCCTGGCCGCCGCCCTGCACGATCACGGCGCCAAGAGCGACCTGATGGAATCGCGGGCGGCCTTCGCCGAAAAGCGCAAGCCCAACTTCAAGGGCTGGAACGATCCCGAGGACCGCTACCGCCTGCCGACGCTCGACAAGGTGAGGTGACTGGTCTCGCCTCCCCCGACTCGGGGGAGGTGCCCCGTAGGTACGGACCGGGTAGATAGGTAACACAGTAGACCGGGAGGATGGGT
>JAIETA010000198.1 GCA_019745575.1 Reyranella sp.
CCTTCAAACATGGCCTCGACTACTTCCACGGCATCGCCAAAGGGTGGAGCCTCAGAAATGTGTGAATCGCCTAGAGCTTTGCTGGGGAGGTGTCGCCGTCTTGCGGCGACGGAGGGGTAGGAGTCCCCCAGTCGCGTCGCTCATGACCCCTCCGTCGCGGTATGACCGCGACACCTCCCCTTCGCGGGCTTCGCGAAGGGGAGGTTGGTCAATGCGCTTTGAGCCCGGCCCTCGCCGAAGTACAAAGAGCACAACGCTGTACCGAGGGAGAAACGCCGTGGACGCCAGGGAAATCGACGCACTCGCCGCCCGCATTGCCGAAGGACGGCTGAGCAAGGCGACGATGGACTGGCTCGCCGGCACGACGGCCGACCTCTCCGAGGCGGACGCCTACAAGGTCCAGTTCGCCGTGCACGACAGGCTCGCCGCCGCCGGCATGAAGCTCGCCGGCTGGAAGGTGGCGTTCGCCGTGCCGGCGCAGTACGAGCCGCTAAAGCTGTCGGGGCCGGCCTTTGCCGGCCTCTACCAGAGCGGCGTCCGCTCCTCCGGCGCGGTGTTCGAGAAGGGCTGGCCGCTGAAGGCCGGCGTCGAATGCGAGATGGTGGCGCGCATCGGGCGCGACGCGCCGGCCGGCGGCACCTATACCGCCGACTCGATCAAGGCCCATGTCGCCAATCTCTACTGCGGCATGGAAGTGGTCGAGAACCGCTACGGCGACGCCTCCAAGCTGGGCGGCCCCGGCCGCATCGCCGACGACGTGCTGCAGGCGGCCTGCATCGTGGGCACCGAGATAAGAGACTGGCAGAAGCTCGACTTCGCCAAGGTGCAGGGCCGGTCGGAACACGAGGGCAAGGAGCTAGCGGCCGGTCCGGGCGCCAACGTGATGGGCGGCGCCATGATCTCGCTGGCCTGGCTCGCCAACCGGCTGATCGCCAATGGCAAGCAGCTCAAGGCGGGCGACGTGGTGCTCACCGGCTCGGTGCATCCGCCGCAGTTCCTGCCGGGGCCCGGCAAGGCCCGGGCCGAATTCGTCGGCATCGGCGGCGCGGAAATCACCGTCAAGTAGGCCGAAAAAAGGAGCTGTATCGGCTGTTTTGCGGCTGGGCTTGCCTTATCCACAAAAATAGAACATATAGTGAACATTCCTTTCGGGAGGCAGTCTCTTGAACGACCTGTTCACGACCACGTCCGGCACTTTCCAAGCCTCGCACAGCCTGTGGGGGCTGCAGAATCGGGGCCCCTCCCAGTTGGCCCTGCGGCGCCTTCGGCGGCGCCACGCCGGCCTCGCCCGGGCGACGGCGCGAGGGCAGGCCTCCGACCGCCTGTTCTTTGCCGTTCGCCCCGACGAGGAAACGGCCGGGCGGATCGTCGAACGGGCCGAGCGGTGGCGCGTCGACCACGGGCTGACGGGCAGGCCGCTGCGGCCCGAGCATCTGCACGTCACGCTCTGTCATGTGGGCGACGCGGCCGGCCCGCCGCCTGCCGAGCTGATCGAGGCGCTGGCGGAGCGGGCGGCGGCCGTGCCCATGCCGGCCTTCCGCGTCGAATTCGATCGCGTCATGAGCTTCCGCAACGGCGCCTTCGTGCTGTGCGGCGACGAGAGCGTGATCGGCCTCGAAGTGCTGCAGCAGCGGCTGAGCGATGCGCTCGATGCGAGCCCGCGGCCGGCGCGGCGCTTCGTGCCTCACCTGACCCTGCTGCGCGACGAGCGGCGCGTGGCCGAGCAGCCCATCGAGCGGATCGGCTGGACCGCCCGGGAGGTCGTGCTGGTGCACAGTCTGCTGGGGCGGACGATCCACCGGCACCTGCTGCGGCTGCCTTTGCTTTCGGCCTAAAAGCTTTCGGGCCAAAAGCTTTCGGCTAAGCTGCCGGGCATGAAGCCGTACGTCATTTGCCACATGGTCACGAGCGTCGACGGGCGCATCTGGGGCAGCCGCTGGCGGCCCAAGGTGAACGTCGTGCCCAACCTGTTCGAAAAGCTCCATGACCAGCTGGGCGGCGGCTCATGGCTGTGCGGCCGGGTCACGGCCCAGGAGTTCGCCAAGGGCACCGAGCCGCAGTATCCGCCGACCGACCAGGTCCTGCCGCGCGAGAACTGGTTCGCCCGCCGCGACGCCAAGGCCTGGGGAATCTTTCTCGATGCCAAGGGCAAGGCGGTGTGGGCGCGCCGGGACATCGGCGGCGATCCGATTCTCGTCATCCTGACCGAGGCGGTGCCGGACCGGCATCTCGCCGGCCTGCGCGCCGATGGCGTCTCCTACATCTTCGCGGGTGCCACCGAGATCGATCTGGCCGCGGCGCTGGAGACGCTCAACCGCGAGCTGGGCATAAAACGCCTGTTGCTGGAGGGCGGCGGCGGGGCCAACGGGGCGTTGCTGCGCGCCGGCCTGATCGACGAGCTGAGCCTGGTCGTCTGCCCGGTGATCGATGGCAGCACGGGCGGTCCCATCGTGTTCAATTCCGGCGATGTCGATCTTGGGCCGGCGCCGATCGAAAGCATGACGCTGGCGAGCCACGAGGTGCTCGACGGCGGCACCGTCTGGCTGCGCTACAGGCTGAGGTCGGCGGCTTCCTGACCGGCCTGGACCGGCGATCGTTGTTTCGCGTCCCGTTCGACAACGCTTGCGTTGCGTGAGGCTTGCCTCCATGTCATCGCGCTGTTCCCCAGTTGTCTCCAGCGCGGTTCGCCAAAATGCCGGAAACGTCCGAAATCGACCGCCTCTTTCCGATCGAGTCGCAGAGCAGCGTTCGCGACAAGGCGTTCCTGCTGGCCGCACAGCGGCTGATCGGCGACTTTGCGCCCCGCTACGACTACCTCGAGATCGGCTCGTTCCTCGGCGGCAGCCTGGTGCCCTTTCTCCGGGACCCCACCTGCACGTCGGTCCTGTCGATCGACGAGCGCGGCAAGACCCTGCCCGATGAACGCGGCGCCCTGTTCGACTATGCCGGCGTCACCACCCAGTCGATGCTCGATCGCTTGCGCCAGGCGGGGTTGGCAACGAAAAAGCTGACGACCCACGATGGGCCGATCGACTCGCTGCCGTCATCGGATCGCCGGTTCGATCTCGCCTTCATCGACGGCGAGCACACCGACCAGGCCTGTTTCCGCGACTTTCTCTGGGCCCTGCCGATGATGAAGGCGGATTCCGTGGTCATGTTTCACGACAGTTCGCTGATCTACAAGGCGATCAGGCTGATCGCCCTTCTTCTGCGCAAGGATGGTCGGCCTTTCGCCTTCTTCAAGAACGGGAATTCGGAAATGTCGGCCATCCTGCTCGGCGGTTTCAGCCGATGTCCGCTCGGTCTCTACTTCGAAGCGGGAGAGGACTGCGGCGATTTCTACGCCGCATCGGAGCTTTCCGTGTTGGAACACAACATCCGAAATCGCGTCCGTCGCGGCCCAGGCGAGGAGCGCTTTGAGTCGTTCACCGTCGATCCGCCCAAGCCCGAGAAAGCCTACTACTGACGTCCCGAGTTGCGGCGCGAAGGCTGCCTAGGCTTTCGCTTCCCGGTCGAGGAAGGACAGCGTGCCGTCGGCCCGCTCGCCCTTGAGGTAGCGGAAGGTGCCGGCACCGGTGGCGAGCAGGGCGCCGGTCTGGTCGTAGATCTCGGTCTCGGCGGCAAAAGTGCTCTGGCTGGTCGACGGCCGCCAGGCACCGAGGATGGCGAGCACGTCGCCGTCGCGCCCCGCCTTGAGGAACTGCGTGGTGAAGGCCAGCGTCACCGACAGCCGCCGCGCCGTCGCCGTCTCGTTGAAGGTGCAGGCAAAGCCGCTGGCCGAGTCGAGCAGCGTCATCAGCACGCCGCCGTGCAGCAGACCGTTGGCGTTGCACAGCTCGGGCCGTACTTTTAGGCGCATCTCGACGAAGCCCGGGCGCCAGGCCACGACCTCATGGCCGATCAGGCCGTTGAAGCCGCGGAATTCGTAGGGCGCGACCGGCCGGGCGTCGGCCGGTCGTTGGATCGCCACGACGAGATCGGGTTAGCGGCGCGCCATCGCCGAGAGCGGCGGCCGGTGGCCGTTGCCGCCGCTCATGGGCCGCACGGCGGCGGCCGGCGTCGCCGCCACGGCCGGCTGCGCCGCCATGCCGGTGCGGATGTCGCGGGCGACCTTGACCAGGCGCGGGCCCCAGTCGGCCTCCAGCCGGTCGCGGCTGATCTGGTAGATCGGCGCCGAGGCGTTGATCGCGTAGGCCGCCGTGCCGTCGGAATTGCGCAGCGGCGCGCCGACGCCGCACAGCTCGGGCAGCCACTCGCCCCAGGTGACGCAGAAGCCGCGGTCGGCCAGCTCCTTGAACGAGCGTTCCAGGCCGGTCTTCACCTTGGCCCAGTCGTCGCGCCAGCGCCGGCGGATCGCATCGATCTGCTTGTTGCGGTCGGCGTCGGTCAGCGAGAACAGGTAGGCGCGGCCCATTGCCGTGCTGGCCATCGGCACGCGCGTGCCGACATCGTGGGTGATCGCCACCACCGACGGACCGCGGCAGGCTTCGAGGTAGATCATCGAATGGCGGTCGCGGCCGCCCAGCGCCGTCGAGGCGTTCAGCGCGTGCGCCAGCTGTTCGAGCGGCGCGCGGCTCGCGCGGCGGACGTCCATGCTCGAGATCGCGGCGTAGCCCAGCGCCAGCACCGAGGCGCCGAGTTCGTATTTGCGGAAGCGGCGGATGTAGTTGAGGTAGCCCAGTTCCGTCAGCGTATGGGTGAGGCGGGCGACGGTCGGCTTGGGCAGGCCCGTACGGTGGGCGATCTCCTGGTTGCCCAGCATGCCTTCGCCGGCATGGAAGGCGCGCAGGATGTCGAGACCGCGCGCCAGCGCCGTCACGAACTGGCGGTCCTTGCCGCTGCTGCTGTCGGCGAGACCCTGCTCTACGGAACTCTGGAACGCGGCGGTTCGCGTGACGAGATGGCTGACGTTGCCCATGGCGCTCTCTCCTATGAATGGCCGTTTATTTTTTCTGACGGCGGAACCTGCCATCGCCCCGGGATCGCCGCAATGAGCGAACCGGGGTTTTGATATGCGAACATGCAAGGCGGCCATGCCCGGGATGCGGGTTTCGCTCTCCGAGGTTGTCAAAGCCCAGAATTACTCGCCAAATAGGCCTTCGGACGGCCTGGGGATCGGACGCAACTGGCCCCGGCCGCCGCGGGCGGGTAGCATCCGCGCAAATCCCCCTGAGAGGCGAAATTGGCCAAAGAACCCACCGTGCCTAAGGATATTGCCGCGCTGTCCTTCGAGGATGCGCTGAAGGAGCTGGAGGCGATCGTCCAGCAGCTCGAACGCGGCCAGGTCAAGCTCGACGAGGCGATCCAGGCCTACGAGCGCGGCGCGCTGCTGAAACGCCACTGCGAGCAGAAGCTGGCCGAGGCCAAGATGAAGGTCGAGAAGATCGTGTTCTCGGCCGACGGCGCCGTCGGCAGCCAGGCCGCCGATCTCGGCTGACGCCTCGTCATCCATGCCGTTGTCTTCGCATCAGCAGTTCGACACCGCGCTGGCCTTCGCCGCCGAGTCGGTCGAACGGACCATGGACCGGCTGCTGCCGAGCGGCGCCGAGGGCGAGGCGCGCCTGTTCGAGGCGATGCGCTACTCGAGCCTGGGCGGCGGCAAGCGGCTGCGCGCCTTCTTCGTGTTGGCCAGCGCCACGCTGTTCCGGGTGGCGCAGCTGTCGGCGCTGCGCACGGCCAGCGCCATCGAGTTCGTGCATGCCTACTCGCTGATTCACGACGACCTGCCGGCAATGGACGACGACGACCTGCGCCGCGGCAAACCCTCGTGCCACCGGCAATTCGACGAGGCGACGGCGATCCTGGCGGGCGATGCGCTGCAAGCCTTGGCCTTCGAGGTGCTGGCCCACGAGGACACCCATGGCGATCCCGCCGTCCGGGCCGCGCTGGTGGCCGAACTCGCCCGTGCCTCCGGCGCGCACGGCATGGTGGGTGGCCAGATGCTCGATCTGCTGGCCGAGGGACGCCCCGACGAGATGGCGATCGGCGCCATCACCCGCCTGCAACGCCTGAAGACGGGCGCGCTGATCTCGTTCGCCTGCACTGCGGGTGCAACGCTCGGTAAGGCCAGCGAACCAATGCGCACCGCGCTGGCGGCCTATGCCCACGATCTGGGGCTGGCCTTCCAGATCGTCGACGACCTCCTCGACGTCGAAGGCGATGTCGTCGATCTCGGCAAGTCCACAGGCAAGGACGAGGCGGCCGGCAAGGCCACCTTCGTCTCGATCCTGGGCCGCGATCGTGCCCGCGCCCAGGCCGGCATGCTGGCGCGACAGGCGGTCGCGCATCTTGAGCCGTTCGGCGAGGGCGCCGATTTGCTAAGGCAGGCCGCGAATTTCGTCGTCGCCCGGCGGACGTGAGCCGGCGCGCAGGAGTATAGTGTTGCCATGACCGGCCAAAGCCTGACGCCGCTGCTCGATACCGTCGACGTGCCCGCCGACATCCGCCGGCTGCGCGCCGACCAGCTGCGCCAGCTGGCCGACGAGCTGCGCCAGGAGACGATCTCGGCGGTGTCGGTCACCGGCGGCCACCTCGGCGCCGGCCTCGGCGTCGTCGAGCTGACGGTGGCCCTGCACTATGTCTTCGACACGCCCCGGGACCGGCTGATCTGGGACGTCGGCCACCAGGCCTATCCGCACAAGATCGTCACCGGCCGCCGCGGCCGCATCCGCACCTTGCGCCAGGAGGGCGGCCTGTCGGGCTTCACGCGCCGTGCCGAGAGCGAGTACGACCCGTTCGGCGCCGCCCATTCCTCGACCTCGATCTCGGCCGGCCTCGGCATGGCGGTGGCGCGCGATCTGGCCGGTGGCGACAACAATGTCGTGGCCGTGATCGGCGACGGCGCGATGAGCGCCGGCATGGCCTACGAGGCCATGAACAACGCGGGCGCCTTGCGCTCCAGGCTGATCGTGGTGCTGAACGACAACGACATGTCGATCGCCCCGCCGGTCGGCGCGATGTCGGGTCATCTGTCGCGCCTGCTGTCGGGCCGGCCCTATGTCACCCTGCGCAACCTCGGCCGGACTTTTGCCGAGTCGCTGCCCAAGCCGCTCGAGATGGCTGCACGCCGGGCCGAGGAGTTCGCCCGTGGCTTCGTGGCCGGCGGCACGCTGTTCGACGAGCTGGGCTTCTACTATGTCGGGCCGGTCGACGGACACAATCTCGACCATCTGCTGCCGGTGCTGAAGAACGCCCGCGACAGCGATCTCGACAAGCCGATCCTGGTCCATGTCGTCACCAAGAAGGGCAAGGGCTACCCGCCGGCCGAGGCCAGCGACGACAAGTACCACGGCGTCGTGAAGTTCGACGTCGTGACCGGCAAGCAGTCCAAGCCGGCGGCCAACGCACCGCAATACACCGCCGTCTTCGCCAAGGCGCTGATCGCCGAGGCCGAGGCCGACCGCAAGATCGTGGCGATCACCGCGGCCATGCCGTCGGGCACCGGCCTCGACAAGTTCGCGGCGCGCTTTCCCGAGCGCCATTTCGACGTCGGCATCGCCGAACAGCACGGCGTCACCTTCGCCGCCGGCCTTGCCTGCGAAGGCTTCAAGCCGTTTGCGGCGATCTACTCGACCTTCCTGCAGCGGGGCTACGACCAGGTCGTGCACGATGTCGCGATCCAGAACCTGCCTGTCCGTTTCGCCATCGACCGCGCAGGCCTGGTCGGCGCCGACGGCGCGACGCACGCCGGCTCGTTCGACGTCGCCTATCTCGGCTGCCTGCCGAACTTCGTCGTCATGGCGGCGGCCGACGAGCTCGAGCTGATGCACATGGTGGCAACGGCGGCGGCGATCGACGACCGGCCCTCGGCCTTCCGTTATCCGCGCGGCGAGGGCGTCGGCATCGAGCTGCCGGCGCGCGGCACGCCGCTCGAGGTCGGTCGGGGACGCATCCTGCGCGAAGGCACGAAGATCGCCATCCTGAGTTTCGGCGCGCGTCTCGGCGAGTGCCTGGTCGCGGCCGAGGATCTGGCGGCCAAGGGCCTCAGCACGACCGTGGCGGACGCCCGCTTCGCCAAGCCGCTCGACACCGACCTCGTCCGGCGCCTCGCGCGCGAACATGAAGTGCTGATCACCATCGAGGAGGGATCGATCGGTGGGTTCGCCAGCCATGTGCTGCAGCATCTGGCGACGAACGGCCTGCTCGATCACGGGCTGATGGTCCGGCCGATGATCCTGCCGGACCGCTTCATCGATCACGCCGCGCCCGCCAAGCAGTATCAACAGGCCGGCCTCGACGCGCCGGCGATCGTGGCGACGGCGCTGGCGGCGCTCGGCCATCAGGCCGAGCGCGCAAGAGGGTAAGCTTCATCCGGACCGCGGGCCTCAAGGCCCGCTCATGAGGCGGGCCTGGAGGTCCGCGGTCCAATGACTTGATTACTTCGGCATCGGCACGATGCGCAGATAGGGCTTCGGCGCTTTCCAGCCGTTGGGATACTTCGCCTTGGCGGCCTCGTCGCTGACGGCGGGCACGATGATCACGTCCTCGCCGTTCTTCCAGTTCACCGGCGTCGCCACCTGGTGCTTGGCCGTGAGCTGGCAGCTCTCGAGCAGGCGCAGCACCTCGTCGAAGTTGCGGCCGGTGCTCATCGGGTAGGTGAGCATCGCCTTGATCTTCTTGTCGGGGCCGATGATGAACACCGACCGCACCGTGGCATTGTCCGCCGCGGTGCGGCCTTCCGACGTCGTGCCGGCGCCCTCGGGCAGCATGTCGTAGGCGGTTGCCACCTTGAGTTCGGGATCGCCGATCATCGGATAGGTGACGGCGTGGCCCTGCGTCTCCTCGATGTCCTTGGCCCACTTGGCGTGGTTGGACACCGGATCGACCGAGAGGCCGACGATCTTGGTGTTGAGCTTGTCGAACTTGGGTTTCAGGCCGGCCATGTAGCCCAGCTCGGTCGTGCAGACCGGCGTAAAATCCTTGGGGTGGGAGAACAGGATCGCCCAGCCGTCGCCGATCCATTTGTGGAACTCGATCGGGCCCTGGGTCGTCTCGGCCTTGAAGTCAGGCGCGGTGGAGTTGATGCGAAGCGTCATGGTGAAAGTCCTCCTCTTGCGGAGTGTAACTCAACCTGTCGTCCCGGCCCGGTCAAGCCTTAGCAGGAATCCAGCTTATCAGGCCGATTCCGCCATCAACTTCTACTGTCGTACCCACCATGTAGCGACCAAATCTTTCCGACAGGACCGCGACAGCGGCCTGGGCGATATCGTCGGGGGTCCCCGCGCGGCCGAGCGGGATCTGGGCGACGAGGTCGGAGAGATTGTCGGCGACGAAGCCGCCGCCGGGAATGGCGCCGGGCGCGATGGCGTTGACGCGGATGCCGTCGGGCGCCAGCACGCGCGCCAGTTCCTTCATCACCATCGTCATGCCGGCCTTGGACGCGCTGTAGTGGGCGAGGTTGCGCGTCATGAAGCGGTGCTGCGAGGTGATCAGCAGCATGCGGCCCCTGATCCTGTTATCGCGCATGTGGCGGCCGACCTCGCGGGCGAGGAAGAAACCCGACCGCAGGTTGATGTCGACCATCGCGTCCCAGGTCTCCTCGCTCACCGACAGCGGCGTATCGACTTCGAGGCGGCGCGGGCTGGCGGCATGGACGAAGAGCGAGATCGTGCCGAGCTTCTTGGTGGCGCCGTCGAGCAGCCTCTTCCAGCCGTCACGCTTGCCGAGATCGGCCTTGAGGAAGTCGATGCCGTCTTCCGCCGGCGGTGCCGCGATGTCGCTGCCCAGGACGGTGGCGCCCTCGGCCAGCAGGGCCTTGGCGATGCCGCGGCCGATGCCGCCGGCGCAGCCCGTGATCAGGGCGCGTTCGCCCTCAAGAAGTTTCATGCTCATGGACGCCATGCTAGCAGGGGAACTATGGCGGCCAAGACAAGACTTGATGTGGCGCTGGTCGAGCGCGGGCTGGCGGAGACGCGCGCCGCGGCGCAACGCCTCGTCATGGCCGGGCTTGTCTTCTCCGGCGAGCGCCGACTGGAGAAGGCGGGGCAGGGCGTCGGGCCCGACACGGCGCTCGAAGTCCGTGGCCAGCCGCACCCCTATGTCTCGCGCGGCGGCTTGAAACTCGAAAAGGCGTTGGATCATTTCGCCATCCCGGTCGAGGGCCGCATCGCGCTCGATGTCGGCGCGTCGACCGGCGGCTTCACCGACTGCCTGCTGCAGCGGGGAGCCGCCAAGGTCTATGCCGTCGACGTCGGCACCAACCAGCTTGCCTGGAAGTTGCGCACCGACCCGCGCGTCGTGTCGCTGGAGAAGACCAATATGCGCGACGTGACGCGATCGCAGATCCCCGAGCCGGTGGCGTTGATCGTCTGCGATGCCTCGTTCATCGGCCTGCGCACCGTGCTGCCGGCTGCCCTGGCGCTCGCGGCGCCCGAGGCGCATCTCGTGGCGCTGATCAAACCGCAGTTCGAAGTGGGCAAGGGCCGGGTCGGCAAGGGCGGCGTCGTGCGCGAGCCGGAATTGCACGACGAGGTCTGCACCACGGTCGCCGACTGGCTGGCCGCGCAGCCCGGCTGGCGCGTGCTGGGGGTGACGGAAAGCCCGATCACCGGCGCCGAAGGCAACAGGGAGTTCCTGATCGCCGGCCTCTTCAGCGGATAGCGCGGCTCACCCGGAACTTGTTGTTGTCGGCCAGCGTCTCGAACGAGGCGAAGTGTTCCTTCAGCAGCGGCTCGTAGGGCAGGCCGCGGTTGGCGACCATATAGAAGAGTCCGCCAGGCCGGAGCGCGCGGGCGGCGGCCTCGATGAAGCCCTGGCCGAGTGCCGGCTGGGCGGCGCGTCCGGCATGGAAGGGCGGATTGCAGACGATGACGTCGTAGGTCGAAGGGGCGGGCTCGGCGAGCAGGTCGAGCCAGTGGAAGGCCGCGCGCGGATCGGGGACGTTCACCTGTGCCGCTTCGATCGCGCGATGTTCGGCATCGATCATGTCCAGACGGGTGATGCCCGGGCATCGGTCGAGGAGGCGGCGCGCGAGGTAACCCCAGCCGCAGCCGAAATCGGCGACCGTGCCGGCAAGATCGTCGGGCAGGTGCGCGGCCAGCAGCGCCGAGCCGTCATCGACGCGATCCCAGCTGAAGATGCCGGGCTGGCTCTGCCATGAACCGTCGCCGACGGGCTGCAGGGTCGCGAGCCGGGACCAGTAGGCAGGCGGGGCGCGCTCGCCCTTGTCGAACCAGAAGACGCGGCAATGGTACTTCGAGAGGTGGTCGGCGAGGCCAAAGGCCTTGCCGACGTGCTTTTCGAAGCTCGCCGCGCCATCGTCGTTGGCGCCGGCCGAAACCAGCCGGCCTCCGGCACCCAGCAACGCCCAGGCGCGCGCGATGTTGGCGAAGTTCTCCTCCTTGTGCTTCGTCAGCAGCACGAAACCGAGTTCATAGGCGCCGCCCTCGAGGCGCGGCACGACCGGCCATCCCATTTGCTCTAAGCGCAAATAGTCCGGCCGGAACGACTGCTCGGCATCGACGTCCTTGAAGGGCAGCTGCTCGGCCCGCAGGCAGAACGCCCGCTTCGCGGCGAACGCGCCGGCTTCGAAGGCGTGGGCGAGGGCACGGACCGCCTGACTCACGGCGATCGCTCTAGGGGACGAGGACGGCGCGTCCCATGATCAGTCCCTTGCGCAGTTCCTGCAGGGTGGCGTCGGCCTCGTCGAGCTTGCGCCTGACGACGGGCACAGGCGTCACCTTGCCGGAGGTGGCGAGGTCCATCATCTCCTTCATCTCGGCCGGGCTGCCGGTCACCGAGCCCACGATCTGGCAACCGGTGAAGGCGAACATCGGCAGCGGGATGGAGAAGGTGCCGCCGAACAGGCCGACGATGATCAGCCGGCCGCCGCGGCCGAGCGCCCGCAGACCGAACTGCGCCGAACTCTCGGCGCCGACGAAGTCGATGGCGGCGCCGACGCCGGTGCCGCCGGTCAGCTCCTGGACGGTCTTGCGTGCATCCTTGTCGCGCGGGTCGATCGCGGCGACGGCGCCGTTCTCCAGCGCCAGCTTGCGCTTGCCCTCGTCGATGTCGGCCACGATCGGCTCGCGCCCCAGCACCGACTTGGCGAAGCGCACGCCCATCAGGCCGACGCCGCCGGCGCCGATCACCAGGATGGGCTTGCCGCCGTCCTGTCCCTGGGCCTTTTTCACCGCGCTGAAGGCGGTGATGCCGGAGCAGGCATAAAGGCAGGCCAGCTCCACCGGCAGGCTGCCGTAGGGGTAGAGGTACTTCGCATGCGGCACCAGCACGTGGTCGGCGTAGCCGCCGTCGTTGTTGACGCCGAGCGCCCGCGGCGTCGGGCAGAGATGTTCTATGCCGCTGGTGCAGTACCAGCACTTGCCGCAGCCGATCCAGGGATAGACCACCGCCTTGTCGCCGACCTTGGCGCCCTTCGCATCGGGGCCGAGCGCCACGACGTCGCCCACGATCTCGTGGCCCATGGTGCGCGGCGGGTTCATGGTCTTCTGGGTAGAAACCTTGTTGCCGCCGCCCATGTCGAAGAAGCCCTCCCACAAATGGACGTCGCTGTGGCAGACGCCGGCCGCGGTGATGCGCACCAGAACTTCGGTGCCCTGCGGCGCCGGGTTCTGCTCCTCGACCTTCTGCAGCGGCTTGCCGAATTCGACGACCTTGTAGCTTTTCATTGGGCGAACTCCCGTTAATGTCGGGGCGGAGAATAGGTAGGGTTGGGGCGCATGGGCAAGTATGGCATCGGACAGCCGGTCCTGAGGTTCGAGGATGCGCGCCTGCTGCGCGGACAAGGTCGCTACATCAACGATGTGAACCTCCCGGGACAGGTCCACGCCGTCTTCGTGCGCTCGCCGCACGCCCATGCCCTGATCAAGTCGATCGACGTTGCAGCGGCGCGCCAGGCGCCCGGCGTTCTGGCCGTCTATACCGGCCACGACGTCGCGGCCGACGGGCTCGGCATGCCCAAGGCCAACATGCCGCGCAAGCGGCCCGACGGCAAACCGATGTACGCGCCGCAGCGGCCGCCGCTAGTCACCGACCGGGTGCGCTATGTCGGCGATCCGGTGGCGATGGTGGTCGCCGAGACGCTGGCCGAGGCCAAGGATGCCGCCGAGCTGGTTGCCGTCGACTACGAGGCGCTGAGGTCCGTGACGGCGACGGCCGACACGGTGACGCCGGGCGCCGCCGCGGTCTGGGACGACTGCCCCGACAACATCTCCAACTTCGCCGAACGCGGCGACAAGGCGGCGACAGAGGCGGCGATCCGCGGCGCGGCAAAAGTTGTTAAGCGGCGCTACGAGATCACGCGCGTGCATGCGCAATACATGGAGCCGCGCGGCACCTTGGGCGTCTACGACGCCGGCGAGGATCGCATGACCCTCTACGCCGACGTGCAGTATCCCCATCGCGTGCGCAACATGCTGGCGCAGAACGTCTTCAAGGTGCCCGAGAGCAAGATGCGGGTGATCTCGGGCGACGTCGGCGGCGGCTTCGGCACCAAGGGCTGGCAGTACATCGAACACCGCCTGACCTTGTGGGCGGCGCGCAAGCTTTTGCGGCCGGTCAAGTGGACCTGCGAGCGCAGCGAGGCGGTGATGGCCGACGAACACGGCCGCGACAACATCGGCGAGATCGAACTGGCACTCGATAAGGACAACAGGTTCGTGGCGCTGCGCCTGAACATGATCGCCAACATCGGCGCCTATGTCGGCTCGGACCGCAACCTGCTGTCGCCGTTCGGCCAGATCGGCACGGTGCTGGGCGTCTATCGCATTCCGGTCGCCTACACCAACGTGGTCGGCGTGCTGTCCAACACCAATCCGACGGCGCCCTACCGCGGCGCCGGCCGGCCGGAGGCGATCTATCTGCTCGAGCGCCTCATCGACGACGCCGCCCGCGAGCTGGGCGTCGACCGGATCGAGCTCAGGCGCCGCAACCTGCTGCCCGAGCAGGCGCTGCCGTACCGCAGTCCGATCGGGCCGTTCTACGATTGCGGCCAGTTCGAGAAGAACATGGACCTCGCGCTCGCGCTGGCCGACGTGGTGGGCTACGCGGCGCGGGCCGAGGAGTCGCAGAAGCGCGGCAAGCTGCGCGGGCTCGGCATCGTCAACGCCATCGAACAGGCGGCCGGCACGGCGCAGCCGGAATATGCCGAGATCCGCTTCAATCCCGGCGGAACGGCGGCGCTGCTCATGGGCACCAAGAACCAGGGTCAGGGGCACGAGACGATGTTCAAGCAGATCCTGAACGAGCGGCTGGGCATCGACCCGGCCGACGTGCAGTTCATCGACGGCGACACCGATCGCGTGGCGTTCGGCATGGGCACCAACGGTTCGCGCTCGACGGTGCTGGGCGGCTCCGCGCTGTTCGAGGCGGCCGGCAAGGTGATCGCCAAGGGCAAGGTCCTGGCGGGGCATCTTCTGGAAGCCGGCGAGCAGGACATCGAGTTCGCCGACGGCGTCTTCAAGGTCGCCGGCACCGACAGGACCGTGTCGCTGAAGCAGGTGGCGATGGCCGCCTTCAATCCGGCCAAGTGGCCGAAGGGCAAGTTCGAGGGCGGCCTGTACGAGAACGCGACGTTCCTGGCCGAGAAGGACACCTATCCCAACGGCTGCCACGTCTGCGAGGTCGAGGTCGATCCCGAGACCGGCGAGGTCAGGCTCGACCGCTACGCCGTGGTCGACGATGTCGGCACGGTGATGAATCCGGCTGGGCTGAAAGGCCAGATCCACGGCGGCGTCGCCCAGGGCGTCGGCCAGATCCTGAGCGAGCAGGTGGTGTGGGACCGCGAGAGCGGCCAGCTGCTCACCGCCAGCTTCCTCGACTATGCCATGCCGCGCGCCGACACGATGTGCGCCATGGAGATCAAGTCCAACCCGGTGCCGACCAAGTACAATCCGCTGGGCGCCAAGGGCGCGGGCGAAGCGGGCACCGTGGGCGCCATGCCGGCGGTGATGAACGCGGTGCTGGACGCCGTGGCGCCGCTCGGCGTCAGGGACGTCGCCATGCCGGCCACGGCGCAGAACGTGTGGCGGGCCATCGAGCAGGCGAAGACGTAGCGCTTGGATCAGATATCCGGAGGGACATCATGGTGGCGATCAAGGTTGCGGAATTTGCCTTCCCCCGCATGGAGGCGCCTGACCTCGACGAGATGGAGGAGTTTCTCACCCATTTCGGCCTGGTGCGGGCCGAACGAACGCCCGATGCGCTCTACATGCGCGGCACCGATGGTCACCATCACCTGCACGCTGTGCACAGGGGTGGCACGAAGTTCATCGGCTTCGGCTATCACGCGGCCAGCGAAGACGACCTGAAGCGCCTGGCCAAGCTGCCGGGCGCCTCGGGGATCGAGACCATCAACGAGCCGGGCGGCGGCAAGCGCGTCCGGCTGACCGAGCCCAACGGCTACCAGATCGAGGTCATTCACGGCATGGCCAGGGTGCCGGTGACGAAGAGCGCGCGCGATGTCCAGAATACCGGCAGCGAGCCGCACCGCCGCGTCGGCCGCCTGATGCGGCTCAGCCGGTCGCCGACCCCGATCCAGCGCATCGGCCATGGCGTTCTGGCGACGCCGAAGGTGAAGGAAACGGTCGGCTGGTTCCGCGAGACGCTGGGCATGATCCGCTCCGACGACGTCTATGCCGGCGAGAAGGAGAACGTCATCGGCTCCTTCAGCCGGCTCGACTGCGGCGAGGAGTATGTCGATCACCATGTGCTGTTCTGCGTGCACAACGAGAAGACGGGGCTCAACCACGTCTCCTACGAGGCACATGACATCGACGCCATCTTCCAGGACCACGAATATCTGAAGCGGCTCGGAAAGTATGAGCACATGTGGGGCGTCGGCCGCCATCTGCTGGGCAGCCAGGTCTACGACTATTGGTCCGATCCGTGGGGCCGCGTGCATGAGCGCTGGGCCGACACCGATCGGCTCAATGCCTCGAATGGCGGCCACCTGCTGAGCGCCGAAGAGGGCTTCCAGTCGCAATGGGGTGAACGGCCGCCGGAACGTTTCATCGGCCACGCCAGTCCGTAAGTGCTTCAAGAAGGAGACAACAGGTGAAGCTTTGCTATTTCAACGACTGGCGCCTGGGCGTCATCAAGGGCGACCATGTCGTTGACGTCACCGAGGCGGTGAAAGACATCCCGCACCTCGATGCGCGCGATCTGATCGTCGGCCTGATCGCGAGGTGGGACTCGCACCAGGCCAAGGTCGAGAAGGCCGCCGCTTCGGGCGCGGCTCTGCCCGTGAAGGACGTGCGTCTGCGCCCGCCGGTGCCGAAGCCCGGCAACATCGTCTGCATGGCCGTCAACTACATGGAAGACGGCACCCTGCCCGAGAAACCCGCGATCAACGCCTTCCACAAGGCGGCGACGGCGGTGATCGGCGATGGCGACACCATGGTGCTGCCCGACGCACCGGCCACCATCTTCGAGGGCGAGGCCGAGATGGCGCTGGTGATCGGCCGACGCGCGACGCGCGTCTCCCAGGCCGACGCCTACAAGCACATCTTCGGCTATACCTGCTTCGTCGACGGCTCGGCCCGTGGCCTGCCGCCGCCGGGCAACGTCTTCTTCCAGATGAAGTCGCGCGACACTTTCGCGCCGATCGGCCCCTGCATCGTCACCGCCGACGAGATCGCCGATCCCCAGAACCTCGGCATCACGCTCACCAACAACGGCCAGGTGATGCAGAAGTTCAACACCAGCGACATGGCGCACCACATTCCGCGCGTCGTCGAATGGGTGAGTTCGATCCACACCCTGGAGCCCGGCGACATCGTCGCCACCGGCACCAATCACCGCGGCCTTCACTCCTTCATGGACGGCGACCGGATCGAGCTCACGGTCGAGAAGATCGGCACGCTCCGGTTCAACGTGAAGGACGCGCTCAAACGCACCTGGGCCCGTACGACGCGGCTGCAGCACAAGGAGAAGGGCGGCGAGGGGCCGCACACGCCGCAGCTCACGGGCAAGTACGCCAAGAAGTAGACAACGCCGAAAGGGCGCCGCGGTCTCCCGCGGCGCCGCCTCGCGACAGTAGGCTGCAATCCAGCTTAGTGCGTCAGCGCCGGCTGGCCGTTGCCGGCCACGACGGGGATCGCGCGGGGCTTCTTCTCCTCCGGGATCTCGCGCTGCAGCTCGATCGTCAGCAGGCCGTTGGCAAGCTTCGCCCCCACGACCTTGACGTGGTCGGCGAGCTGGAAGCGGCGCTCGAAGTTGCGCCCGGCGATGCCGCGATAGAGATACTGCCTGTCGTCCTGGCCGTTGGTCGGCGCAGACTGGCCGCTGACCAGAAGCTCGTTCTCCTTCTGGGTCACGTTCAGCTCGGCTTCGGCGAAGCCTGCCACCGCCATGACGATCCGGTAGGCGTTATCGCCCGCCTTCTCGATGTTGTACGGGGGGTAGCCGTTGGCGCCGGACTGGCTGGCCACCGAATCGAGCAGGTCGAAGACCCGGTCGAAACCGACGGTGGCGCGATAAAACGGCGAATAGTCGAACGTACGCATTGATCATCCTCCAGTGAGCGATGTTGTGACGCCGCCCGCCCCGGGTTGGGCACGGGCGACAGCAGGGATTTAGGCAGCCGTGGGCGACCTTCAAGGGGCGCCGAGAAGGCGGGGGAAGGGAAAAAATTCTTCCGGCCCGGTCCGGACGGAAGGATTTGCTGCCGGCGCGAAAACCTTCGGCAACCCAAGCCATGGCGGACATGCGAAACAACGCCAGATCAAGAGTCCAGCAAACGGGTGCCCGCATGTCCCGATTCCTCCGCAAGCCCGAGTCCATCCTTTGGGTCCTGTCGATCTCGCAGGCGGCCGGCATGCTTGCCTTCAACATCCTGCTGCGCGCGGCCGTGTCGTGAAGCACCTGCCGCTGTTCTTCGACCTGGCCGGCCGCAGGCTGGTGGTGGTGGGCGAGGGGCCGGCCGCCGACCGCCGCGCCGATCTCGCCCGTTCGGCCGGCGCCGATGTGGTGCGGATCGCGGCCGAAGGCGCTCAGGCCGGCGATTTCCGTGGCGCCGTTGCGGCCTTCGTGGCGACCGGCGATCTCGACCGCGACACTGCCGTGCAGCGCCTGGCCAAGGCCGCGGGCGTGCCGGTCAACGTCGCCGACCGGCCGGCGCTCTGCGACTTCATCCTGCCGGCCATCGTCGATCGCGACGGCATCGTGGTCGCGATCTCGACCGGCGGTGCCTCGCCGACGCTCGCCACCATTCTGCGCGGCCGCATCGAGGCCGCCTTGCCCGAGCGGCTGGGCGCGCTGGCCCGGCTCGCGGCGGCGTTCCGCGCCCAGGTGAACGCCTTGATTTCCGACCCGGCCCGCCGCCGCGCCTTCTGGCGTCGCCTGGTCGACGGTCCGGCGGCGCGTCTGGCGCTGGCCGGCGACGAGGCCGGAGCCCGGCGCGTGGCGCTGGGCGACCTCGACGCTGCCCGGCGGGCGATGGCGCCGGTCGGCATCGCGCACATCGTGGGGGCCGGTCCCGGCGATCCCGACCTGCTGACGCTTCGCGCCGCGCAGCTCCTCCAGGAAGCCGATGCCATCCTGCACGATGAACTCGTGCCGGCCGTCCTTCTCGCCCGCGCCCGCCGCGACGCCGAGATGATCGCCGTGGGCAAACGCAAGGGCAGTGCCGGATGGGCGCAGGCCGACATCGAACGCGAATTGGTGCGCCGCGTGCGCGCCGGCCAGACGGTGGTGCGACTGAAGGCGGGCGATCCCTTCATCTTCGGGCGCGGTGGCGAGGAGGTCGACGCCCTGCGCGCCGCCGGTCTGCCGGTGTCGATCGTTCCCGGCGTCACGGCCGCCCTGGGCTGCGCGGCGTCGGCCGGCATTCCCTTGACCCACCGGCGGCTGTCCTCGGCGGTCACCTTCGTGAGCGGTCATGGCGCGGATGGCCGGGAGGCGAGCTGGCCGTCGCTGGCCGCCGGACTAGGTGAAAGAGGGGACCACACCCTGGCGATCTACATGGGCGCCAGCGAAGCCGCCGCCGTGCGCGACCGCCTTCTGAACTCCGGCGCCAGTGCCGCGACACCGGTGGCCATCGTCGAGAACGGTACGCGAGCGGACGAACGGGTCTCGACCGGCCGCCTCGGTGACCTCGCCCGCCTCGCGGCAGCGCACACGGCGCGGCCCGACGCCGGACCCAGCCTGATCATCGTCGGCGATGTCGCGGCCCTTGCCGCCGTCGCCAGCTCGCCACCACTTGCAAAGGTGTCCTGATGGCCAAGAATCTCAGCGGCGACCTGCAGGTCGCCAGTGCCAACCGCCTGTCGGACGGCGTCGTGGTCTGGCTCGACGATGCCGGCGGCTGGACCGACCGGCTCGATCGCGCCGCGATCGCCCGCGACGGGCGCGGCGCCGACATTCTGCTGGCGCGCGCCCAGGCCGAGGCCTCTTCGGTGATCGATCCGTTCCTCGTGGCCGTCAGCGAGGGCCACGACGGTACGGTCGAGCCGCTCTCGCTGCGCGAACGGATCCGGGCCTCGGGGCTCACCTTCGACGCCATCGCCGCCGATGCGGTGCGTTATGCCTGACACCCATTTCCATCGCCCCCAGCACTTCTACAAGTACGACGACTATGATCGCACGCTCGTTGCCGAACGCGTCGAGCAGTTCCGCGACCAGGTGCGCCGCCGTCTGGCCGGCGAGCTGACCGAGGAGCAATTCAAGCCGCTCCGGCTGACCAACGGGCTTTACCTGCAGCTCCACGCTTACATGCTGCGGATCGCCATTCCCTACGGCACCCTGTCGGCGCGCCAGCTGCGCCAGCTCGCCGACATCTCGCGCAAGTACGACCGCGGCTATGGTCATTTCACCACCCGGCAGAACCTGCAGCTCAACTGGATCAAGCTCGAAGACGCACCCGATGCGCTCGCGGCCCTGGCCGAAGTCGACATGCATGCGCTGCAGACATCGGGCAACTGCATCCGCAACGTCACCGCCGATCACTTCGCCGGCGCGGCGGCGGACGAGATCGAGGACCCGCGCATCTGGGCGGAGATCGTGCGCCAATGGTCGACGCTCCATCCCGAGTTCACCTTCCTGCCGCGCAAGTTCAAGATCGCGATCACCGGCTCGCCCAACGACCGCGCCGCGGTTCGCGTGCACGACATCGGGCTTCGCCTGTGGCGCAATGCCGAAGGTGAGGTCGGCTTCGAGGTGATCGTGGGCGGCGGCCTTGGCCGCACGCCGATGATCGGCAAGACGCTGCGCGAGTTCCTTCCGAAGAAGGACCTGCTCGCCTACCTCGAGGCGACGTTGCGCGTCTACAACCGCTACGGCCGGCGCGACAATCTCTACAAGGCGCGCATCAAGATCTTGGTGCACGAGGTCGGTGTCGAGAAGATGCGCGCCGACGTCGAAGCCGAGTTCGCCGCGACCCGCGACGGATTGCTGGGCTTGAGCGACGAAACCATCGAGGCCATCGCGCGTCAGTTCGCGCCACCCGATCTGCCGGCGCGACCGGATCGGGTGGGCGCCGTCGAGAGGCTGAAGCTGGAAGACCGTGACTTCGCTTTGTGGCTGAAATCCAATGTCGCGCCGCATCGCGCAAGCGGCTACGCGATCGTGACCGCGTCGCTGAAACCGGCCGGCGCGCCGCCGGGCGACGCCAGCGCCGTCCAGATGGAGGGCCTAGCCGACATCGCCGAAAGCTTCAGCCAGGCCGAACTGCGCGTCAGCCACGAACAGAACATCGTCCTGCCGCATGTCGCGGTCGAGGATCTGCCGGCCGTCTACCGCGCGCTGGGCCAGCTCGGCTTCGCCGAAGCCAATGTCGGCAAGATCACCGACATCATCGCCTGCCCCGGCCTCGACTATTGCGCGCTGGCCAACGCCCGCTCGATTCCGGTGGCGCAACGCATCTCCCGCCATTTCGCCAGCCTGGCGCGGCAGCACGACATCGGCGATCTGAAGATCAAGATCTCGGGCTGCATCAATGCCTGCGGCCACCATCATGTCGGCCATATCGGCATCCTGGGCGTCGACAAGAACGGCGTCGAACTCTACCAGATCAGCCTGGGCGGCGATGTCGACTTCGGCAACACCGCGCTTGGCACCATCCTCGGGCCCGCCGTTACGGCCGACAGGGTCGTCGAGGCCGTCGACTCGCTCGTCGCGACCTACCTCGACCTCCGCGCCGCGGGCGAGCGCTTCGTCGAGACCTTCCGGCGTATCGGCGCCGAGCCGTTCAAGGACCGCATGTATGCCGCTCTTTAGGGAAGGAGGCCCCGCCGGCCTCGTCGTCGACGATCCGTGGCTGCGGCTTGCCGACGATGCCGCGGTTCCGGCCGATGGCATGGTGCTGGTGAGCTTTGGGCGCTGGCGCGCCGCGCGTGCCGCGTTGCTCGCCCGCCGCGGGCCGGTCGGCGTGGCGCTTGCCAACACCGATCCGGTCGAGGCGCTGGGCCCGGACGTGTCGCGGTTCGATCTGGTCGTGCTGCACTTTCCCAAGTTCAGCGACGGCCGCGCCTACAGCCAGGCGCGCCTGCTGCGCGGGCGCCTTGGCTACCAGGGCGAGCTGCGGGCGACCGGCGGCGTCCTTCAGGACCAGATCCCCTTCATGTTGCGCTGCGGCTTCGACTCGTTCGAAAGCGACCAGAAGGGCTTCGGCGAGGCGTTGGCGAAGGCGCGCACGCTCTTCAGCGTCGTCTATCAGCCGACCGAAGACGGTCGCGCGCCGGCTTCGGTGCTGCGGCAGCGCGTGACAGAGGTTGTTCCGGTCCGCTAGGTTTCCCGACAGAGCCGGGATCACACCGGCGGAGGGAACGGCCATGGTCAAGGGAGCGATGCGCTCTGTCGTGGCGTTGGCGATCGGTGTCGGCCTGACGCTGGCGCCGGCTTCGGCGCAGACGCTGGTCAACATCCGCACGCAGGACGCGCCGAAGTACGATCCGCACAGCAACACGTCGAGCGGCATGGGCCACCCGATGTTCATGATGGGCGACACGCTGGTGGCGCTCGACTGGGATCTCAAGGGCGTTCATCCGCTGCTCGCCAGGTCGTGGACCATCTCTGACGACAAGCTCACCTACACTTTCAAGCTGCGCGACGACGTCACTTTCTGCAGCGGCAAGAAGTTCACCGCCGCCGATGTCGTCTACTCCTTCACGCGGCTGTCCGACCCCTCGGCCAGGTGGCCTTTCTACTGGCGGCTGGGCGAGATCGAGAGTCTGGCGGCGCCCGATCCCTACACGGTGGTCTACAAACTGAAGCGGCCGCATTCGGAATTGCTGGTCGACCTCGCGAATTTTGCCGCCACCATCATCAACAAGGACAACGTCGAGACGCTGGGCGCCGACTTCGGCGTAAAAGGCTTCGATGGCACGGGGCCGCTGTGCTGGGAGAGCTGGCAGCCCCGCAAGGAACTCGTGCTGAAACGCCACGACGCCTACAAGTGGGCGCCGACCGGCATGTATGCCAACAAGGGGCCGGTGAAATACGAGCGCATGATCTGGCGCATCGTGCCGGAAGAGACGACACGCATCGCCACCATGCTTTCCGGTCAGGCCGACTTCTGCCACTGGAACCCGCTGCAGGCGATCGACAGTTTCCGCAAGGCGCCCAATCTGGCGGTCTACGAGCCGACGGCCGACTTCTCGATGTACTACTGGGCCTTCAAGAGCACGCGCGAGAACGTCGCCGACAAGCGCGTCCGCCAGGCCCTTGCCCACCTCGTCGACCGCGAGGAGATCAACAAGGCGATCTTCTTCGGCCAGGCCGAGACCGCGCGCTCGCTGGTCCATCCCAAGTCGCTCGATTTCGAACCGGCGACCCTGGACGTTCTGACAAAGCGCGATCCCGAGAAATCCCGGAAGCTGCTCGACGAGGCGGGCTGGACGCTCGGACCCGACGGCTTTCGCTACAAGGACGGCAAGAAGCTTGAGCTGCTGATGTACTCCTACACCGTGGGCCAGAACCCCAAGCTGTCGGAAGTGCTGCAGGGCGCGGCGCGGACCGTCGGCATCGACATAAAGATCCAGACCTGGGATCCCACGGTGTTCTTCCAGAAGATCGCCCAGCAGGACTACGACATGTGGACCCTGTCGGTGCCCTACACCTCGGCCGGCGACCAGATGTACCTCTACTACCACTCGAAGAACCGGCCGGTGCCGAACCGCATGATGTGGAACGACCCCGAGACCGACCGGCTTCTCGACGCGGGACGGACCGCCACGACCGATGCCGACCGCGAGAAGTACTTCAAGGAGGTACAGCGCAAGATGCACGACGAGGCCCTGATGATCCCGTCGGCCCATTCGCGGCTCTTCCTGGTCGCCAAGAAGTCGATCAAGAACGTCCGCGCCCACGGCATCTACAGCGCCGCGCTCTACAAGGGCATCGACCTGCAGCCTTAACGCTGCCAGACCGCGGTCCAGAGGCCGGGGTAGTCGAGGACGAACCCGGCCTCGGACACTTCGAGGATGTCGTCGTAGGCGTACACCGAGGCGGTGTAGGCGTAGCGCGCGTGGTCGAGACGCCGGTAGGTCTGCTGCAGACGGTCCATTTTGAGGTCTGGAAAGACCAGATAGGCCGCGGGCGCGGGGACGGCCGGGCCACCCAGTGGCGGCGCCAGACGGCGCAGAGCCAGCAGGTTGGTTGCCGGCGTGAAGGCGAGATCGACGTCAACGCAGCCTGTGACCAGCGGCTGCGGGACGCCGTTCAGGGTCCAGGCTCCGGAGGGCGATGCCTCGATGGTGATGTCGATCGCGGTATCGCCGCGCCAGCCCCGGACGTGCGCGGACCGGGTGCGCCATTGATCGTCGCAGATCACCTCGTAGCTGGCCGCGCTGCCAACGCCTTCCTCGACAAAGGCGGCCGCGCCGACAAGACGCCAGCCATCCTCCTCGCGGACGAGACGGCAGGCATCGTGGCCCCCGGCGTCGAGGCGCCGCCAGAGGATCGCGGCCTCCGTCATGAACCGGATCCGAGCGCACCCTCGTGCTCCAGCAGCCACTGCTTGCGCGGCAGGCCGCCGCCATAGCCGGTGAGGCTGCCGTCCGAGCCGATCACGCGATGGCAGGGGACCACGATGCTGACGGGATTCTGCCCGTTGGCGAGGCCGGCGGCCCGCACGGCGCGCGGTCGTCCAATGCGCTTTGCGAGTTCGGCGTAGCTCATCGTCTTGCCGCCGCGGATCTTGCGAAGCGCCCGCCACACACTGGTCTGGAACGGCGTGCCTGCCGTCTCGACCGGCAGGCCGTCGATCACCGAGATATCGCCCTTGAAGTAGGCCCGCATCGCCCGCGTGAGGCCGCCCGGGTCGCGCGCCGCCGTGAGCGTGTAGGCGCCCTTGCCGTACTGGCGGTCGAGCAGCTGGCGCATGCGCGCCTCGTGGTCGGTCCAGTCGATGGTGCGCAGCCTGCCCGCGCGGTCCACGACGATCAGCAGTTCGCCGATCGGCGTTGCCAGCCGGTCGATGAGGAAATCGAATTGCTCAGCCATGTTTCGCCATCCGGAGGTGTTGCAGGGCGTAAGCGTGCCAGGGCCGCCACGAACGCGGCGTGTTGTTGTCGATGTCCGAGACGATCGTCTCGCGTTCCCAGTCGCCCGGCGCGCGCAGGCCGGGCCGGCGGGCGACCAGCGGCGCGAGCCTGGGGTCGCCCGCCAGGTGGGTATCGATGGTGGCGATGTCTGCGCCGAGGTCGAACACGCGCCGTACGCGCGCCACGATCGCAGGCAACGCCTTCACCGACGGGAAGCGGATCGTCACCGCTACAGAGTTTCGTGCCGGCAAATGGGCGACCGCCACGGTCCCTTCGATGCCCTCGAGCTCGATCCGTCGATGCCAGACGTCGTCCTCGATCCATTCCTTGCGCGCGGCGGCCCGCGCGGCGAGCGCGGCCAGCATGCCGGGCCAGTCGTAGGGCGGCCGATAGGCAAGCCTCAACGTGACGCCGTCGCGCGCCGAGGTGTCGACGCCGGCCCCTTGTCCCTTGCGATGGCGGCGAAGCGCGCTCGGCGGCCGGTCGAACAGGCCGCGGAAGGTTTCGTTGAAGCGCCGCACGCTGCCGAACCCGGCCGACAGCGCCACTTCGGCCATCGGCAGCCGGGTATCGTGCAGGAGCTGCTTGGCGAACAGCACGCGTCGAGTCTGTGCGACAGCGATGGGCGAGGCGCCGAGATGCTGCCTGAACAGCCGGCGCAGTTGCCGGCCACCGACGCCCAGACGTTCGGCCAGCGCCTCGACGCCGGCATCGTCCTCGTCCAGCGCCCCGTCGGCGATCAGCGCCAGCGCCCGGTTCACGGTATTGGCGGTTCCGCGCCAGAAAGCGAGGTCCGGCGCGATCTCGGGCCGGCAGCGCAGGCAGGGCCGAAATCCCGCCTCCTGCGCGGCGGCGGCCGAGGCGAAGAACCGGCAGTTCTCGAACTTCGGCGTGCGCGCCGGGCAGATCGGCCGGCAGTAGATTCCGGTCGAGGTGACGCCGACGAAAACACGGCCGTCGAAGCGCGCATCGTGGGTCTGGAACGCGCGGTAGTAGGTCCTGCGATCGAGCAACTCCATGGCTTCACACTTGCACAGGCGCGCGATTTCCGCTGGCGGTTTTCGGACGTTGAAGAAAGAGGCATTGGCCGACCGCGCGAAGCATGATCCTGCCGCCCCGACATCGCAGGACCTGCCCGCAGCGAATGCTAGGCCGCGGTCTTTCTTTTCACCAGCGCCTCGCCGAACGCCTTGAACAGGGCTCGGTTGATGGGATTGCTCTGCGGGTCGTATTCGGCGTGCCACTGGACGCCGAGCGCGAAGGCGGGGGCGTCGGTGATGCAGATCGCCTCGATGGTGCCGTCTTCGGCGACGCCTTCTACGCCCACCCGCCCGCCGGGTTCCAGGATGCCCTGGCCGTGCAGCGAGTTGACGCGGATGCGGTCGCGGCCGAGCAGCCTGGCGAAGACGCCGTCCTTGGCCAGCTGGACTTCGTGCCGGTCGGCGAAAACCACCTCGGGGTCGGGATGGATCTCGCCGTTCTCCAGCCGAGGCATGCGATGGTTCATGCGGCCCGGCAGGTCGCGGATCTCCGGATGGAGCGAACCGCCGAAGGCCACGTTCATCTCCTGCAGGCCGCGGCAGATGCCGAACAGCGGCACGCCGCGCTCGACACAGGCCTTGATCAGCGACAGCGCCATGGCGTCGCGACTCTGGTCGTAGGGCTCGTGTCGGGCATCGGGTTCGACGCCGAAGCAGGTCGGATGCACGTTGGCGCGCGCCCCGGTGAGAAGCACGCCGTCGACGGCGTCGAGCAGGGCGTCGACGTCGGTGATGTCCGGCGTGCCGGCGAACATCAGCGGCAGGGCACCGGCAACTTCGGCGACCGCCCTGAGATTGCGCTGTCCGACGATCTGCACGTTGTGTCGGTCATTGATGACCTGGGCACTGCCGATGACGCCGACTACCGGTCTTGCCTTGCCAGCCATTGACGTTCGTTGTTGAAAACCCTGGTGGACCCAGAACTAGGCCCATTTCGCGCAAAGCGCAAAGGGCACGGCCTGCCGCGCCGGTTCGGCCGGCACCGAAGCGACGGCCGGCGAGCCTTCCCTATGTTGCTGCGCCCAACCCACGGAGAAGCGAAATGACCGATCTTCATGCTCTGACCGACGGCCTTGTGGTGACGGCGTTCTGGGAGGCGCAGCCGGGGCAGGAGGGCGCCATAGCCGGGCTGCTGCGGCGGTTCCTGCCCCAGGCGCAACGGGAGGCGGGCGTCCAGGCCTTCCAGATCCATCAGTCGCTGACCGAACCGGAAAAGTTCTTCTTCTACGAAGTCTTCAATGACGAGGCGGCCTTCGCCGCCCACCAGCAGACGGAGCACTTCAAGACCCTGATCCTCGCTCAGGCCCTGCCCAAGCTGGCCAAGCGGGAACGGACCCAGCACAGGTTCGTGTGAAGGGTCGCATCGCCGGGTGCCACGAATTCTCGCAAGCTGATAGGGTGCGGCCTTTCCGCAGCGAAAGGCCACCATGAGCACCGCCAAGCCGATAGTCGACGAGAAGGCACAGATGCCCCACCTCCTGACCGTCGACGACGAACTGGCCATGCTCGAGAATTTTACCGCCAAGCGGCCTTCGGTCGAAGAGCGCTTGGCGATCGGCAAGGCGCTGCGCCGCAAGGTTCCGCGCGCCTCGCATTCGCACTACGAGAAGGATCGGTATCGTGCCGACCCGGTCGAGATTCTCGAGCGCCAGAACGCCATTCGCGTGAAGAAGCTGGTGCCGGTGCGGTTCGCCCGCATGCTGGCCTCGCCGTTTGCCTTCCTGCGCGGCTCCGCCGCCGTGATGGCCGCCGACCTCGCCCACACGCCTGCGACCGGCCTGCTGGTCAACGCCTGCGGCGACATGCATGTCGCCAACTTCGGCGTCTTCGCATCGGCCGAGCGCAATCTCGTGTTCGCCATCAACGACTTCGACGAAACCCACCCCGGCCCGTGGGAATGGGACATCAAGCGTCTGGCGGCCAGCGCTGCGGTGGCTGTTCGCTTCATGGGTGGCGACAAGGCGTCGGCGGCCGGTGCGGCGCGGGCGATCGTCCAGTCCTACCGCAAGCGCATCCGCGAATATGCGGAAATGGGATACCTGGAAGTCTGGTACAATCGCATCGACGACCGGGTGATCCTCGACACGCTGACACCCAAGGTGCGGCGCCGGGCCGAGCGGATCATGGAGAAGGCCCGCGAGAAGGGCCACGTCCAGGTGCTCGGCAAGATCGCGGAGGAAGTCGATGGCGAGCATCGCATCATCGAGGAAGTGCCGCTGATCGTCCGCGAGAGCCACACCGAGCAAGGCACGCCGGTCAACCTTGCCCTCGATCGCATGCTGCGGTCCTACGTCGAGTCGCTGACCTACGACCGGCGGCGGCTGCTGTCGCGTTACCGGATCGTCGACGCGGCGCGCAAGGTCGTGGGCGTGGGCAGCGTCGGCACGGGGTGCTGGGTGATCCTGCTGCAGGGCATCGACACCGACGATCCGCTGTTCCTGCAGGTCAAGGAAGCCCAGCCGTCGGTGCTGCAGCCGTACGTCGACCTAAGACTGCCGTTCGCGAACGAGGGCCGGCGCGTCGTTGTCGGACAGCGCCTGACGCAGGGCTCGCCCGACATTTTCCTCGGCTGGGGCCATGTCGAAGGCCGCGATTTCTACGTCCGGCAGCTTGCCGACATGAAGGGCAGCCTGGGCTTCGACGAAGGCGATCTGCAGGGCATCGACGGCTTCCTCGAATATTGCGGCCTGTGCGGCTGGGCGCTGGCGCTGGCGCACGCCAAGTCCGGCGATGCCGCGAAGATCGCGGGCTACTGCGGCAACAGCGACGAGCTGGACGATGCGGTGGCCAAGTTCGCGCTGACCTACGCCAAGCAGACCGACCGGGACCACGAAACCCTGGACAAGGCGCGACGCAGCGGCCGCATCCGCGTCGCCGCCGAGGCGTTGGCGAAATAGACGGGCGGTTGACGGCGGGAAGAGGATGTGATAGGTATAAACTTATCATGTTTCTTGCCTATTCCCCTCATGCCTTTTCACGCGCGTTCGGAGGCGAACGGCCGGTCGGCGCGGGGATGGGACGCTTGAAACGAGTCAGTCGGCGTCCCACGCCCCGGTGCGGGCTGCCCGCCATTTTCGCGGCGGATCAACGGGTTGGCGGTCGCCGGCGGCGCCCCCGACGACGCCAGGCCGGTGTCCCACTGACTCACCCGGCGGCGACCGGGGCGGCGGCTTTCCAGGCGCCGACCTCGAGCCAGGTGCTCTGGTAGGTCGCACCCTCGCCGATGTCGGTGTAGCGGTCGGAGCAGATCATGTTGATGGTGCCGGAGACCGCCTCGGCGGTCGGGCGCTGCCCGGGCACCAGCACGACGCCGGGCTGGATCTCGTCGCCGACGCGCAGGACGAGCCCGACTTCGCCGCGATCGTTGAACAGCCGCACTTCGTCGCCGTCCTTGAGGCCGCGCCGGGCGGCATCCTCGGGATGCAGGACGCAGAACGGCCGGCCTTCGCGGGCGCGCAGAAAACCGACGCCGGAATAGGCGGTGTGCGCCTGGAAGTAGCCGGGCGCGGTCAGGAGCCGGAGCGGCCACTTCTTCGCCTCGGCCTCGTCCAGCGGATCGCTCGCCCAGTCGGGCACCGGCGACACGCCCGTCTTGGCGAGTTGCTCGGAGTAGAACTCGAGCTTGCCCGACGGCGTGGCGAAAGGCTGGCCGTCCCAGTCGTGCTTGATGTGGATCGACTCGCCCGCGAACAGTTTGGCCGGATCGGCCTCGGCGGCGGGGCCGGTCGCGCCCTTGAACAGCTCTTTCGCGGCGTCTTGCGGCGCCAGCGTGAAGATCCGGTCGGTGAGGCCCATGCGCCGGGCCAGCGCCTGCGCCACGTCGAAGTTGGAACGCGCCTCACCGGCGGGCTTCGCCGCCGCTGGGCCCCACTGCATCCAGTAGGCGCCATAGGCGCGGTAGAGGTCGTCGGTCTCGAGGTAGAGCGCGGCCGGCAGCACGATGTCGGCGTACTTCGCGGTGTCGGTCATGAAGGGATCGTGCACGACGGTGAACAGGTCCTCGCGCGCGAGGCCCTTCCGGACCTTGTGGACCTCGGGGCAGGTGACGGCCGGGTTGTTGGCCGAGATGAAGAGCGCGCGGATCGGCGGGTCCTTCATGTTGAGAAGGTCTTCGCCCAGCCGCAGGTGATTGACGGTGCGGGCCACCGGCGCGCCGCCGCCCGGCCGGCGCACGGCCGCGTAGTTGAGATCGCACGATGCCGCAGTGAGGAGGACGGAGCCGCCGCCCTTCACGCCGTAGTGGCCCGTGACGCCCGGCAGCAGCGCCACCGCGCGCAGCGCCTGGCCGCCTGCCGCGAAACGCGTCATGCCTTCGCCGAGGCGGATCAGCGCGGCTTTCGCCTTGCCGTACATCGACGCGAACTTCTCGATGTCGGCGACCGGCAGGCCGGTGATCTCCGCGACCTTGACGGGCGGGAATTTCGGCAGGATGTCGCGCTCGACCTTGTCGAAGCCCAGCGTGTGGCGGGCGACGTAGTCGCGATCGACCAGCTTGTCGCGCACCAGGATGTGCATGACGCCGAGCGCCAGGGCGGCGTCGGTGCCGATCCTGATCGGCAGATAGAGATCGGCGTTCTTGGCGCTGCGCGTCCGGCGCGGATCGATGACGACCAGCGGCAGGCCGCGCGATTTCTTGGCGTGCTCGACCAGCGAGTAGAAATGCAGGTTGGTGGCGGCGAGGTCGGCACCCCACGAGACCACGAGGTCGGAATGGACGACATCCTCGGGGTCGGCGCCGCCGACCGGACCGAGCGTGAAGTGCCACGCTTCCTCGCAGCACGTGTCGCATACCGTGCCGGCGAGCAGGCGCGTGCCGCCCAGCCGGTGAAAGAGGCCGCTCACCAGCCCGCGATTCATCAGTCCTTGATGGGCGGAGTAGGCGTAGCCGAGCAGCGCGAGGGGACCGCTCTCCCGGATGATCGCCTTCCACCTTGCGGTGATCTCGTCGAGCGCTTCGTCCCAGGTGATCGGCGTGAACTGGCCGGAGCCTTTCGGCCCGCTGCGCTTGAGCGGCGCCAGGACGCGCTCGGGCGAGTTCACCAGATCGGCGTCGCGGTTCACCTTGCCGCAAGCGAAACCCGCCGTGTAGGGGTGGTCGGGGTCGCCCTGGATGCGCACCACCTTGCCGTTGTCGACATCGGCGATGAGCGAGCACATGTCGGGGCAGTCATGCGCACAGACAACTCGAACGGATTTCACCACGCCGCCTCCCCAATGGATCGCGGCGGGCAGTCTAGCAGAGGCTCGAGAAGAACCCGGCCTTACTTCTTCTTGGCCGCGCCCTTAGCCGGCTTGTCCTCGGGCTTCGCCCCGGACGACTTGGTGCCGGCACCCATGCTGGACGTCATGCCGAAACGGTCCTTGAAGCGCTGCACGCGACCGCCGCGGTCGATGCTCTGGCGCACGCCGGTCCAGGCCGGGTGGGTCTTGGGGTCGATGTCGAGGCGCAGGCTGGCGCCTTCCTTGCCCCAGGTCGACCGCGTCTCGAAAGACGTGCCGTCGGTCATGACGACGGTGATCTTGTGGTAGTCCGGGTGGATCTTGTCTTTCATAGGCCATCTCCAGCGCTTCAGGACCGATTTCCGACCGGTCGGCGCAACAGGGCGCGGTGTATAGCGGTCGCCGGGACGGGCGACAAGCCGGTTGTCCGGGCCCCGGCGGGGGGGTAGACCGACCGGGTTCATGTCCGACAGCACCTTCGAAAGCCTTGCCGACAGCCTGCTTGCCGCCCTCGAAGAGGGAATCGGCACCGAGGTCGATGCCGAGTTGCAGGGCGGCGTCCTCACGGTAGAGGGCGACGCCGGCACCTGGGTGATCAACAAGCATGGGCCGACCCGGCAGATCTGGCTGAGCTCGCCCAAGAGCGGCGCCCGGCACTACGCTTTCGATGCCGCGTCCGGAAAATGGCGCGACACGCGGGGCGATGGCGACCTGCTCGCCGCCTTGTCGGCCGAGCTGGGCGTTGCCCTGGCCTGGGCGGCACCGTGAGCGAGAGCGCCCGTCCCGGCTTGAGCGGCCTCGGCCTTCTCTGGCCCTACCTGCGGCCCCACCGCGCCCGGGTCGCGCTGGCGCTGCTGTCGCTGCTGGTTGCGGCCGGCACCGTCCTGGCCTTCGGCGCCTGCCTGCGGGCCCTGATCGACCGTGGATTCGCCGAGGGCCGACCCGACATCCTCAACTATGCGCTGGCCTCGCTGCTGGCCGTCGCGGTGGTGCTGGCGATCGCCTCGGGCGCACGCTTCTATCTCGTATCGTGGCTTGGCGAGCGGGTGGTGGGCGACCTGCGCAAGGATCTGTTCGCCCATGTCGTGCGCCTCGGTCCGGCATGGTTCGAGATCAAGCGGTCGGGCGACGTCATGAGCCGCATCTCGGCCGATGCGCAGCTCATCGAGCAGGTGATCGGCTCGTCGGCGTCGGTGGCGCTGCGCAATACCCTGATGTGCGTCGGCGGCGTCGCCATGCTGGTGATCACCAACCCCAAGCTCGCCCTGATGGCGCTGGCCGTGGTGCCGCTTGCGGTGGTGCCGATCGTGCTGTTCGGCCGCAAGGTCCGCCTTCTGTCGCGCGAGTCGCAGGCGCGCATGGCCGACATGGTCTCCGAGGGCGGCGAGGCTCTGGATGCGGTGCGCACGGTGCAGGCCTTCGCCCAGGAAGACCGTACCGCGGCCCGCTTCGGCGAGGCCGCGGAGCGCGCCTTTGCGGCGGCGCGCCGGCGGATCGCCCGGCGCGCCACCATGACGACGCTGGTCATCTTCATCGTCTTCGCCTCGGTCGGCTTCCTGTTGTGGATGGGCGGGCACGACGTCCTGGCCGGCCGCATCACGGCCGGCGACCTCACGGCCTTCGTGTTTTATGCCGTGCTGGTGGCGAGCTCCGGCGGCGCCATCAGCGAGACCATCGGCGACCTGCAGCGCGCGTCGGGCGCGGCCGAACGCCTGGCCGAACTGCGCGATGAGCCGCCGGTCATCGTCGAGTCCGCCACGCCGAAGGCGCTGCCCCGGCCGACGCAGGGCTCGGTCGCCTTCTCGGAGGTCTCGTTCCGCTACCCGACGCGGCCGGACGCCCTGGCGCTCGACCGCTTCGACCTCGTCGTCGCACCCGGCGAGACCGTGGCGATCGTCGGGCCTTCGGGTGCCGGCAAGACCACCGTCTTCAACCTGTTGCTGCGCTTCTACGATCCCGAGGGCGGCAGCATCCGCGTCGATGGCGTCGACATCCGCGATCTGCGTTTCGCCGAGTTGCGGCGGGCGCTCGCCATCGTGCCGCAGGAGCCGGTGCTGTTCAGCGCCTCGGTCGCCGACAACATCCGCTACGGCCGGCCAGAGGCGTCCGACGCCGAGGTCCGCGCCGCCGCCGAAGCCGCCTCGGCGCTCGGGTTCATCGAGGGCCTGCCGCAGGGCTTTGCCACCGACCTCGGCAATCGCGGCGTGCGGCTGTCGGGCGGCCAGCGCCAGCGTATCGCCATCGCCCGGGCGCTGCTGTGCGATCCGGCCATCCTGCTGCTCGACGAGGCCACCAGCGCGCTCGATGCCGAAAGCGAACTGGCCGTACAACAGGCGCTCGAGCGGTTGATGCACCAGCGGACCACGCTGGTGATCGCCCACCGGCTGGCGACGGTGCAGAAGGCCGATCGTATCGTGGTGGTCGACCAGGGGCGGGTGGTCGATGTCGGCCGCCACGCCGACCTCGCCCGCCGCGGTGGCCTCTATGCCCGCCTGGCCGAGTTGCAGTTCAATCTGCAGGCCGCCGCCGCCAGCTAATCCATCACTTTAGGTGTGCTGGAATTATCCTTGAGTAACAGGATAGTGTGGAATATAGTTAAGGCATATTTGAATGTATTTTGACGATGACAAAAGGCTTCGCCATGTTCATCACCACACATACGCCCCAGCCGCTCGCCCGCCGCAACGGTCTCGCCCGGTTCGCCGAATGGTGGCCGGCGGCCCTGATTGGCCTTCTGGCGCTTCTGGGCGCAGTCCCGGAGAGCAGCAGCGCGCAGACGCTTCTGGCCGTTCTCTAGGAGCGCGCAGAGGCTTTCCGGTCGGCATCCTGGCGCCGCAGCTCGCGGCGCAGGATCTTGCCGGTCGTGGTCAGCGGCAGTTCGTTCACGAACTCGACCTCACGCGGGTATTCGTGGGCCGCCAACCGGGTTTTCACGAAACTGGCCAAATCGGCCTTTAGGGCCTCGGTCGCGGCGATCTCGGGCCGCAACTGCACGAAGGCCTTTACGATCTCGGTCCGCAGCCTGTCGGGGACGCCAACCACGCCCACCATCGCGACCGCCGGGTGTTTCATCAGGCACTCCTCGATCTCGCCCGGGCCGATGCGGTAGCCGCCCGAGGTGATCACGTCGTCGTCGCGGCTCTTGAAGAAGACGTAGCCGTCTTCGTCGATGCGGCCCAGGTCACCCGTCAGCAGCCAGTCGCCGGCGTACTTGCGCGCGGTGGCCTCGGGGTTGCGCCAGTATTCGAGCATGACGATGGGATCGTGGCGCCAGCCCGCGATCTGGCCGTCCTCGCCCGGCGGCAGCACGCGCCCCTCGCCGTCGACGATCGCAACCTTGCGGCCGGGGCAGGCGCGGCCGCAGGAGCCCGGGCGGACCTCGAACCAGTCCGGTGAGTTGAGCAGCATCAGGTTCATCTCGGTCTGGCCGTAGCCTTCCGAGATCGTCGTGCCGAACGTATCGCGGCCCCAGGCCAGCAGCTCCTCGCCCATGGCCTCGCCGCCGGTCGAGACGGCGCGCAGATCGTAGGACCAGCGCTCCCGCGGCCTGTGGACCTGGCGCATCATTTTCAACGCCGTGGGCGGGATGAAGCCGACGCCGACCTTGTGCTTTTCCAGGAGCGCAAAGGCGCGCTCGGGATCGAACTTGGCGAAGCGGTGGGCGAGCACCGGCGTGCCGTAGTACCAGGCCGGGAAGAGGGCGTCGTAGAGGCCGGCGATCCAGGCCCATTCGGCCGGCGTCCACATCACCTCGTTGCCTCGGGGCCAGTGGCCCAGCCACTGCTCCACGGCGGGGATCGAGCCCAGCATCATGCGGTGGGCGTGCAGAGCGCCCTTGGGCTGGCCGGTGGTGCCCGAGGTGTAGATCAGCAGCGCCGGATCCTCGGCCGCCGTGTCGACGGTGGCGAAGTCGTCGGACGCTGCCGCCAGCAGCCGGTCCCAGTCGAGGAAGGCGCTGCCATGCGCGCCGGCGCCGATCACGACGATGGTCTTGAGGCGCGGCAGGCGCTCGCGCACGGCCAGCACCTTCGGCAGCTGGCTCATGTCAGTGACGATGGCGGACGCCTCGGCGTTGGCGAGGCGGTATTCCAGCGCCTCCTCACCGAAGAGCGTGAAGAGCGGCAGCACGACGGCGCCCATGCGGTAGCCCGCGAGATGGCAAAGCGTGAGTTCGGCGCCCTGACTCAGGAACACGCCCAGGCGGTCGCCCTTGCGAATTCCGCGTGCCATGAGTGCGTTGGCGAGGCGGGAGCTGGCGGCCAGAAGCTGGCCGAACGTCCAGTTGCGGACCGAGCCGTCGGCATTTTCGACGATCATCGCCAGCGCGTCGGGCGGATGGCGCTCGCAGACCGCGCGGCCGATGTTGAAGCGCTCGGGCCGGGGCCAGCGGAAGCGCCGCATCGCCTCGTCGTACGACAGACCATGGGGGATCATGCGGCGAAAGCCTCCGTCACCGGCTGACGCGCTTGATCACGCGCGCTGCCAAAAGCTCGTCGGGTGTCGGCACCCAGATCGTGTCGCCCGGCGTTTCCAGCACGCGCTGGGCGAAGTCGGGCGTGACGCCGGCGCTCATGGTGAGAAACCGCTTCATGTCGCGGTTGGCTTCGAACATGTCGTCTGCGTTCATGCCGGGAAAACTTGCCTGGTGGAAGCCGAGCTTGGCGCCAGGTGCGATACTGCGGTCGACGCCGCCGAGGAACGCGATGGTGCAGGCCGACGCGCATCCGGTGTCGACCCGCGTGGCCAGCCGCCGGTTGCGGATCATGCGGCTGATGGCGAAGCCCGCGCCCATGCGCCCGCCCGGGCCGGCGAGCACGACCTCGCGGATCTTGGGATTCTGCTCCAGCGCGCGGCGAACGGTCTGGTCGCTGCCCATGCCGTAGGACCCGGTGATGTAGAGTTTCGTGGCGTCGGGGCTCACCGTCACGGCGAGATCGTCGAGTTCGGGATCGCCCGAGTAGATGTTCCACAGCTCGGCCAGCGCCGGCACTGCACGGTCGTACAGCATGGCGCCGATGGCCAGCACTGCCGCGGCGGCGACCGTGGCGGCGGCCAGCGGCGCGAGCCCGCCGCCGTGGCGCCGCGCCGAGACCACGATCAGAACGATTTGCCAGACGGCAAAGGCTGCGCCGACCGCGCACACAACGGCCGGCACCGCGATGTGGAGCAGCGTCGTCTGGGTGCCGCTGAACACCGCCAACGAGACACTGCCCAGGCCGAGCAACAGGGCAAGGGCTGCCCATACGCCGCGATAGTAGAGCGCCTGGGCGACCGGCGCGGTGCCGTCGCGCCACAGCGGCACGCCCACCGCCTCGAGATGGTCGCGGGCGCGGGCAAAGGCGCCGGTCGAGATCGTCTTGCGGCCGGCGCGATAGCCGAGCGTGGCGGCGAACTCCTCGGGCACTGCGCCTGGCCGCAGACGGATCTCGCGCTGGGCGACGGCGCGGGCGGCCGCCTCGGCGAAAGCCATCAGCGTCCGGGCATGATCGCCGTCGCGCGCCTGGAGATGATCGATCTGCAGGTGGCCGGCATGCTGGACGAGATCGATGACGGCAAGCGGTCCCGTCTCGCCGTCGATCAGGAAGGTCGCGCGGTTGTCGGCCATGGTGAGGGCGGGAATCGACGGCGCAAATGCCGCGATGGCGGCGCCGTCCGCGAGGGTGGCGCGACGAACGCTTCCGGTGGGTGAGGACTCTGCAGGCACG
This sequence comes from Reyranella sp., assembly GCA_019745575.1. Taxonomy (GTDB): domain Bacteria; phylum Pseudomonadota; class Alphaproteobacteria; order Reyranellales; family Reyranellaceae; genus Reyranella. The sequence continues at coordinate 36,403 of JAIETA010000198.1, forward strand.
CTGGACTCTCTTGCTCCCGAGCGCGCTTTCTCCGGCTGCGCCCCGGCTGTATGCTGCGGCACTTCTCGCGGAGCGTCCACATGTCCCCTGACGATCATGCCTATGCACCCGGTGCACGGGCCAAGACCGGCGACAAGGCCGGCCAAACGGGCGTTACCACCGTGCCGTCGGTCTGTCCGCACGACTGCACCAGCACCTGCGCCCTGGACGTCGAACGGCTGGATGCCCGGACCATCGGCCGCGTCCGCGGATCCAAGCGCAACGACTACACCGCCGGCGTCATCTGCGAGAAGGTCGCCCGCTATGCCGAGCGGATCCATCATCCCGACCGGCTGATGCGGCCGCTGCGCCGCACCGGGCCCAAGGGGTCGAAGCAGTTCGCCGAGATTTCCTGGGCCGACGCGCTCGATATGGTGGCCGAGCAGTTCATCGCCAGGGCCCGCGCGCACGGCAGCGAGACGATCTGGCCTTACTATTACGCCGGCACCATGGGGCTGGTGCAGCGCGACGGCATCAACCGCCTGCGCCACGCGATGAAGTACTCGCGGTATTTCTCGACGATCTGCGTGACGCTGTCCGATACCGGCTGGATCGCCGGCACCGGTGCCAAGCGGGGCGCCGACCTGCGCGAGATCGATGAGCACTCCGACCTGGTGGTGATCTGGGGCGGCAACCCGGTGAACACCCAGGTCAACGTCATGACCCATGCCATGCGCGCCAAGAAGCGCGGGGCGAAGCTGGTCGTGGTCGATCCCTACCGGACGGGTACCGCCGAACAGGCCGACATGCATCTCGCGGTGCGGCCCGGCACCGACGGCGCGCTGGCGGTCGGCGTCATGCATGTGCTGTTCAAGGAAGGCTATGCCGACTGGGACTACCTGCGCCGCTACACCGATGCGCCGGACGAGCTTGCCGCCCATGTCGCCACCCGGACGCCGGAGTGGGCGTCGAACATCACCGGCCTGCCGGTCGATGAAATCGTGGCTTTTGCCCGGCTCTTCGGGCGGAACAAGGCGGCTTTCGTCCGTTGTCACCACGGTTTCAGCCGCAGCCGCAATGGTGCGGCCAACATGCATGCCGTCACCTGCCTGCCGGCCGTGACGGGGGCGTGGCAGTACAAGGGCGGCGGCGCGCTCTATGGCCACACCGGCATGTATCCGCTCGATCGCACGCTGATCGAGGGGCTCGACGTGGTCGACACCTCGATTCGCGATCTCGATCAGTCGCGACTGGGGCCGATCCTGACCGGCGATCGCGAGGCCCTGAAGAACGGGCCGCCCGTCACCGGCCTGCTGATCCAGAACACCAATCCGGCGATGGTCTGCCCGGAACTCGACCTCGTCCACAAGGGGCTGGCGCGCGAGGACCTGTTCACCTGCGTCCACGAGCAGTTCATGACCGAGACGGCGGCATTCGCCGACATCGTGCTGCCGGCGACGATGTTCCTCGAGCACGACGATTTCTACACCGCCAGCGGCCACACCTTCTTCCAGGTCACCAAGGCGGTGATCGAAGCGCCGGGCGAGTGCCGAGAGAACCATTACGTGATCGCCGAACTCGCGAAACGGCTCGGCGCCAGGCACCGCGGCTTCGACATGACGCCGTGGCAGATCATGGACGAAACGCTGAAGGTCTCGGGCATGTGGGACGCCGAGACCAACTGGCAGAAGGGCGGTCAGGACTACCACCTCGGCTTCGAGACGTCGCATTTCCTCGACGGCTTCGCCTGGCCCGACAAGAAGTTCCGCTTCAAGCCGGACTGGGCGGCCTGGGGGCCACGCGGCAAGGAGATGCCGGTGCTGCCCGATCATTTCGACGTGATCGACAATGCCACGGCCGACAAGCCGTTCCGCCTGGTCGCGGCGCCGGCGCGGACCTTCCTGAACTCGACCTTCACCGAAACGTCGAGCTCGCTGAAGCGCGAGGGACGGCCGACGGCATTGATCAATCCCGAGGACTTCGCCGGCCTGGTGCTGACGGACGGCGATCGCGTGGAGATCGGCAACGACCGCGGCAAGACCGTCGTTCATGCCAAGGCCAAGGCCGGTCAACAGCGCGGCGTCGTGATCGTCGAAGGCATCTGGCCCAACCGCAACTTCGAGACCGGCATCGGCATCAATGCCGTGACCTCGGCCGATCCAGGCTGGCCCAACGGCGGCGCCGTGTTCCACGATACCGCGGTCTGGATTCGCAAACTGGCGTGAGCACCGGCTTCCAACCGGCGGCCAACCCGAGCATCGTCCAGACCCAGGCGGCGCGGGAACCGGGCCGCGCCCACGTGCTGGTCGTCGGCAACGAGAAGGGCGGGTCGGGCAAATCGACGACGGCGCTGCACATCGCCATCGCCTTGCTTAAGCAAGGCGCGCGCGTCGCAACGCTCGACCTTGATACGCGCCAGGGCACGCTTGGCCGCTATCTCGAGAACCGCGCGGCCTATGCAAAGCGAAAGGGCCTCGAACTCGCCATGCCGATTCACGTGGCGGTGCCACTATCGGCCTTGGCGGACCGCGCCGCGGCCGACGCCGACGAGACGGCACGCTTCGAGGCCGCCCTCGCGACCGCACGCGCTGCGGCCGACTTCGTCGTGGTCGACACGCCGGGCAGCGACACGCATCTCAGCCGGCTCGCCCATACCCAGGCCGACACGCTGCTGACGCCGCTGAACGACAGCTTCATCGACCTCGACCTGCTGGCGCGGGTCGACCCGGACACGCTCAGGATCCTGCGGCCGTCGGTCTATGCCGAGGCCGTGTGGCGGCAGCGGCAGCTGCGCGCTGTGCAGGGCCGCCGGCCTGTCGACTGGGTCGTGATGCGCAATCGGCTGTCGTCGCTGGCGGCGCGCAACAAGCGCGACATGGCAGTCGTGATCGAGACGTTGGCCAAGCGCATCGGCTTCCGCGTGGCGGCGGGCCTGAGCGAGCGGGTGATCTACAAGGAGCTGTTCCTGAACGGTCTCACGCTGCTCGACCTGAAGTGCGGCAGCGCGTCGCTGACCTTGAGCCATGTCGCGGCACGGCAGGAGGTGCGCGATCTGGTGGCGGCCCTCAATCTGCCGCTGCCGGCAGCCCCTGGGCCAAAGGACGCGCCCGCGACAGAAGCATCCACGCAAGTCCCGCCGCCTGAAGAATGAACAGCGCGCCGAACGACCAGGCATAGCCGTCGGGCGAATAGCCTGCCGCCGTGCGCGGCCACAGGTCGACCACTTTGCCGATGGCCCATTGGCCGGCGAAGATCACGGTGAAGACCACGAGGTTGCAGCTCGTGCTGACGCGGCCGGCGTAGTCAGGCGGGAAAGCGCGCGCAAGCAGCGGCATGTACTGGATGGGGTAGGCGCCGAGGAAGCCGAACAGCAGCCACGCCAGGACGGGCTGGAACGAGGGCAGAAAGGCCAGCCAGGCACAGACCAGCGCGAACAACGTGCTCACCAGGGTGGCGGAGGCGAAGTCGCTGACGCCCACCCGCCGGAACCAGCCGGCGATCACGCCGCTCAAGGCGAAGCCCAGGGTCATGATCGCGGTGGTGTAGAGCTGGATGTCGGCGCGCGCCGCCTTGTCGGCGATGCCGCCCACGTCGCGCAGCCACGGCCCGATCCACAGCGTGATGCTGGCGATGAAGGCAAGCTGCTGGAAGATGAGCAGCGGCTGGATGCGCCAGAAGAAACCGTCGGTCAGCACGACACCGGTGATGCGGAACTGCTCGCGCAAGGTGCCTTGGGCGCCGGCCGTGCCGCGCTCCGGCACCACGGTGAACAGGATCGCCGAGGTGACGAGGCAAAGGCCGGCCAGCCAGAAGAACAGGCCCTGCCAGCTGATCAGCGACAGCGACCACTGGATCGGCAGCGTCGCCGCCATCGAGCCCAGGCCGCCCGCCATCATGTGGAAGCCGGTGATCAGACCCCAGCGCTCCGGCGGATACCACAGTGTGATGGCCTTGATGGCGGCCATCAGCCCGCCGGCGAAACCCAGGCCGATCAGCACCCGCGCCACGATCAGCTCGCCGAGCGAGAGGCTGAGGCCGAACAGCGCGGCGCCGAGGGCCGCCATGGCGAGCAGAACGGCCTGCACACGACGCGGGCCGTAGCGGTCGAGCATGACGCCCAGGACCGGTTGGCAACCGGCGAAGAACAGGAAGAAGGCCGAGGTGAGCAGGCCGAGATCGCCCGCGGTGATCCCCACGTCGCGTTCGAGGTAGGGGAAGATGACCGCGTTCACCCCCCGGAAGACGTAGGACAGGAAATAGGCCAGGGCGAACGGCAGGAAGACCCGCAGCAGCAGCGTGGCGAAAGAGGGGGCGGGGACGGTCATGCTTTTGGGGCCGCCTCGTGTTGGCGTTTCGGCGCGGCGCGCACCATATTGGGCGCATCGGGAGGGGTCAAAGTCCATGGCGGACGATCGCAAGGTTCCATCGACCGAAGCCGGCGGAGCAGTCGATGCGTTCGTGAAGCAGGTCGGCCAACTGCCAACGAACCGCGCACCGGGCAGCCGTGGCCGGCTGCTGTTCGCGATGGACGCCACGGCCAGTCGCGAGCCGACATGGGATCATGCCTGCGCGATTCAGGGCGAGATGTTCGTGGCGGCCGATGCACTCGGCGGTCTCGACGTGCGGCTCGCCTTCTATCGTGGCTTCGACGAGTTCAAGGTCAGCAAGTGGACATCCGACGGGCGCGAGCTCGCGCGCCTGATGAGCGCGGTGCGCTGCCTCGCCGGCCGCACGCAGATCGGCAAGATGCTGCGCTATGCCGGCGAGCAGCGGCGCGAGAGCCGGATCGACGCCGTGGTGTTCGTTGGCGATTGCTGCGAGGAAGATGTCGATGCGGTCGGTCACGAAGCGGGGCAGCTTGGGCTGCTCGGACTGCCCGTGTTCGTCTTTCAGGAAGGCGACGACCGTGTGGCCTCGCGGGTTTTCCCTCAGATCGCCAAGCTGACGCGCGGGGCCTATTGCAAGTTCGACCGGACGAGCCCCGACCAGCTGAAGCGCCTGCTGGGCGCGGTTGCCGCCTATGCTGCCGGCGGCCGCTCGGCGTTGTTGAAGTATGGCAAGGATCAGGGTGGCGCCGCGGCCCTTCTCACGAACCAGATGAAATGACCGCCGAACTGACCGCTACCGTCGAGGCCTTCTTCGAGATTGAAATCCTGCCGCGGCACCGAGACTGGTCGGCACATGTGGCCGCCCGGCGCGGATCACCGCCGTTCCTGGCCGGGTTGCGCGCCAAGGCGCGCGCCGCGGGGCTATGGAACCTCGGCCTGCCGGACCGCCTGAGCAATCGCGCCTATGCGCCGATCGCCGAGATCACCGGCCGCCTGCCGTGGGCGCCCGAGGTCTTCAACTGCCAGGCGCCGGACGTGCCCAACATGATCATGCTGCAGCATGCCGCGACACCGGCGCAGCAAAAGCGCTGGCTGGAACCGCTGCTCGAAGGTCGGACCCGGTCGGCCTTCGGCATGACAGAGCCGGACGTCGCCTCGTCCGACGCCACCAACATTGCCACGACCCTGCGCCGCGACGGCAGCGAGTGGGTCGTGAACGGCCGCAAGTGGTACATCACCGGCGGCGCCCATCCCGACTGCGCCTTCGTCATCGTGATGGGCGTGTCGCGGCCCGAGGCGGCGCGCACGGGACGGCACTCCTGCGTGATCGTGCCGATGGCGACGCCCGGCCTGCGGGTCGTGCGCGAACTGCGCTTCATGGGCTGGGAGGACAGCATCGCGCCGATCGCCGAGTTGGACTTCACGGACGTACGCGTGCCGCTCGACAATCTGCTGGGCGCGGAAGGCGAGGGCTTCGCCGCGGCGCAGGTTCGCCTGGGGCCGGCCCGTCTGCACCACTGCATGCGCGCCATCGGCGCCTGCGAGGTGCTGGTCGAGCTGATGATGGCGCGCGCGGCCGAGCGGCGCTCCTTCGGCCGTGCGGTGATCGACTACGACGCCACGCAGCAGGCCATTGCGCGGTCGCGCATTGAGATCGAGCAGGCGCGCCTGCTGGTTCTGCAGGCAGCCGATCGGCTCGACCGCGAGGGCCACCAGGCGGCCTGGCGCGACGTTTCGATGGCGAAGGTGGCGGTGCCGGAGGCCGCCCAGCGCATCGCGGACCGCGCGATGCAGATTTTCGGCGCCATGGGCGGCAGCGACGACGCGCCGATCCATCGCGCCTTCGCCACGGCGCGCATGCTGCGCATTGCCGACGGGCCGGACGAGGTGCACCTGCGCCAGATCTTCCGCCAGGAGCCGCCGGCGCGCTGGAGCGTGGCCGACTCGCCCTACATCACGCGGCCAGACAGCTAGGCACCGAGCAGGCGTGCGGTCCAACCGCCGGGCAGGACACTGCCCAGCCAGACCGCGGCCTTGGTGCCGAGCGGGAAGGCGATGCGTGCGCGGTTGGCGGCAAGGCCCCGGCGGATAGTCGCCGAGGCTCTTGCCGAGGACATCAGAAACGGCATCGGGAAGGGCGCGCTGGCCGTCAGTCGGCTGACCACGAAGCCCGGGCAGATGACGCTGACGCCGATGCCGTGCTTCTTCAGTACGTAGCGGATGCTCTCGCCCCAGACGCGAACCGCAGCCTTGCTGGCGTTGTATGAGGCCGAATAGGGCAGGCCGATGAAGCCGGCCAGCGAGGATACGACGGCGATCTGGCCGCGCTTGCGGGCCATCAGCCGCGGCATCAGTGGCTCGATGGTGTTGAGCACGCCGCCAACATTGACGTCGAGCGTCTTGCGAATGATCGAGAAGTCGTCGAGCGAGGAGTTGTCCTTGTCGATCGAGATGCCGGCGTTCGCCACGATGAGGTCGACGGGATGGGCGTCATCGACGGTGGCGAGCCAGGCGGCAAGCGCCTCGCGGTCGACGACATCGATGGCGCCGGCCATCACCGTGGCGCCTTTTGCCCGGCAGGCCTGGGCGACAGCTTCCAGACGCGCGGCGTCGCGGCCGGTCAGCGCCAGCGCCACGCCGGGGGCGGCATAGTCGAGCGCCATTGCCTCGCCGATGCCGCTCGAGGCGCCGGTGATGACGATGCTTGAAAAATTCTTCATGGGATAACCTTCCGGCGCCGCGCGTTGTCTGGACTCGGGGCCGATACTAGAGTGCCTCGCCGCATCGCGGCCAGTGGAGTGGATGTCTTGATTGCAAGTATGACGGGATACGCCCGGGCGCAGGGTTCGGATGACCGGCGGCGCTGGGTCTGGGAGGCGCGCAGCGTCAACGGACGCAATCTCGAAATCCGCTGCCGGGTGCCGCAGGGCTTCGACCGGCTGGAGAATCCGGCGCGCGTCGCGGTCGGCGGCCGGCTGAAGCGGGGCAACGTCTCCCTCACCCTGACCCTCACCAGCGAGCGCCAGGGCAAGCCGTTGCGCATCAACCGTGCCTTGCTCGCCGACCTCGCCACCCTGGTCGAGGAAGTCCGCCGGACCACCGGTGCGGCGGCGCCGTCGGCTGACGGGCTGCTGCGCGTGCGCGGGGTGATCGAGGAGGAGGACGAGGGCGAAGAGACGGAAGAGGCCGTCGCCGCCCTCGACAAGGCGCTGATGACGACGCTGGGCGAGGTGTTGGAGGCGCTGGCGGCAGCACGGGCCGCCGAGGGCAGGGCGCTGGCACGCGTCATCGACGGCCATGTCACCGAGATCGAAGGACTGTGCAAGCGCGCCGCGGACCGGGCGCAGGCGCAGATCGGCACGGTGCGGACACGTTTCGAAGGCCAGCTTGCCGAGCTGCTGGACCGGACGCCGGCGCTGTCGGAGGAACGCTTCGCCCAGGAAGTGGCATTGGCGGTCGGCAAGGCGGACGTGCGCGAGGAACTCGATCGCCTGGCCGCCCACATCGCCCAGGCGCGGACGCTGCTGGCCGACGCCAGGCCGGACAACCCGGTCGGCCGCAAGTTCGATTTCCTCTGTCAGGAGTTCAATCGCGAGGCCAATACGCTGTGCTCGAAGTCGGCCGACATCGAGCTGACGCGCATCGGCATCGACCTCAAGGGCGCCGTCGAGCGCATGCGGGAGCAGGTCCAGAATGTCGAATGACGCCGATGCGCCCGCCGTCCGGCGGCGCGGCCTGATGCTGGTCCTGTCCTCGCCGTCGGGGGCGGGCAAGACGACGCTGTCGCGTCTGCTGCTGGAGAACGACTCGCAGATCCAGCTCAGCGTCTCGTGCACGACGCGCGAGAAACGGCCCGGCGAAAAGGACGGCGTCGATTACAAGTTCGTCGACACGACGACCTTCCGCGGCATGATCGACCGCGGCGAGTTTCTCGAGCATGCCCGGGTGTTCGACCACTACTACGGCACGCCGCGCCCGCCGGTCGAGGCGGTGCTCGATGCCGGCCGCGACATGCTGTTCGACATCGACTGGCAGGGCACGCAGCAGCTCGTCGAGAAGGCGCGCGACGATCTGGTCAGCGTCTTCATCCTGCCGCCGTCGACCCGCGAACTGGAGCGGCGGCTGATCACCCGCGCCCAGGACACGGCCGACGTCGTGGCGCGGCGCATGAGCAAGGCGGCCGACGAGATGAGCCACTGGGCAGAGTACGACTACGTCATCATCAACCGCGACATCGCCACCAGCCTGACGCAGCTCAAGGCGATCCTCACGGCCGAACGTCTGAAGCGCGAGCGGCTGTCCGGCCTGTCGGAGTTCGTCAAGGCGCTGCGCGAGGGGCGCTGAGCGGCTGGCCGGCGGCGGTCTGGCCCGGCGATCGCAGCACGAGCTGGCTGGGGGCATAGGGCCGGCCCGAGAACTCGGCAATCAGGCGGTCGCTTGCAAGCTCGATCGCGTCTTCCAGCCGGCGCATGAAAGCCTGCTTGTCCAGGCCGGTTTCGATCGCCGGCAGGAACTCGACGGCGGCCCGGCCGGACTTCTTGCGCCAGTCGCGGCGGTTCCACAGCAGACCGATGCAGGTCGCGACCGGCGTCACCGGCAGGTTGAGATCGCGGTAGAGATAATAGATCCCTGAGCGGTAGCGCTCGCGTTCGCCGGGCGCCATCAGGTTGCCCTCGGGGTAGATCGAGATGTGGCGCTCGCTCTCGTAGGCGCGTTTGGCGAACTGGGCGAGGTTCTCGCGTTCCTTGCCGCCGCCGCAGGTGTCGACGCGGATCATCTGCAGGCGATAGAGGATCGCGCCGATCAGCGGATAGCGGAACAGCTCCTGCATGGCGACGAAGGCGATGCCCGGGATCAGGGCGGCGAGCAGGATGCCGTCGCATTCGCCGTGATGCTTGCTGGCCAGCAAGGCCGGGCCCTTGGCCGGCAGGTGTTCCAGGCCGCGGAACTCAACCTTCATGCCGCCGATCCAGCGCATGCCCCAGACGACGGCGCCGGCCCAGCGGTGCAGCAGGCCGCGCAGCAGGACCGGCGTGGGGATCGGCACGAGCAAAATGCCGATCACAGCGGTGATGAGGGTGCCGATGTAGAAATAGAGATTGAAGGCGAGCGAGCGGATCATGGGTTCAATATATTGAGTGAGCACTCACTTGTCAAGTGCGTCGGCCAATCGGACGAAATCGCCGATGGCCAGTTCCTCCGCCCGGGCCGTGGGCATCATGCCAAGGCTTTCGAGGAGCTCTGCTGAGGCCGGAAAAAGCCCCGCCAGGGCGCCACGAAGCATCTTGCGGCGCTGGCCAAAGGCTGCGGCCGTAACCCGTTCCAGCGGCCGTAGATCGGCCAGGCGGTCTCGGCGCGGTCGCGGAGTGAGCCGGACCACCGAGGAGACGACCTTGGGAGGCGGCACGAAGGCCGACGGTGCTATGTCGAACAGGCGCTGCACGGTGCAGACGTGCTGGGTCAGCACCGACAGCCGGCCGTAGTCCTTGGTACGAGGCGAGGCGGTCAGCCGGTCCGCGACCTCCTTCTGGAACATCAACACCATCTCCGTGACCTCGTCGGCTTGGTGCAGCCAGCGCACCAACAGCGCCGTGGAGATGTTGTAGGGAAGGTTGGCCACAATCCTGCGCGGCGGCGCCCCCAGCTCGGCCAAATCGGCGCCGAGGGCGTCAGCCTGGACGACCCGCAGGCGCCCGCCGGCTGCGATCTCGAGTTCGCTCAGGGCGGCGATGGCCCGCGGATCGACCTCCAAGGCAACGACGCGACCCGCGCCCTCAAGCAGCAGCGCGCGAGTCAATCCGCCGGGACCCGGGCCGATCTCGATCGTCGTGCCATCGGTCAGGCCACCCGCGGCACGGGCGATCCGGCGGGTAAGATTGAGATCGAGCAGGAAGTGCTGGCCGAGGCGTTTGCGGGCGTCGAGACCATGGGCGGCGATGGTCTCGCGCAGCGCCGGCAGCCGGGATATCGCGAGACCGACGTGGGACGATTCCGGGATCACGCCCGGCGCCGGCGGGCCATGTCATCCGCCATCGCAAGGGCGGCGATCAGGCTTGCCGGATCGGCGCGGCCGGTCCCGGCGATATCCAGCGCCGTGCCGTGATCGGGCGACGTACGCACGAAGGGCAGGCCCAGGGTGACGTTGACGCCGCCGGCAAAGTCGATGGTCTTGATCGGGATCAGCGCCTGGTCGTGATACATGCACAGCGCCGCGTCGTAGGTGGCGCGCGCGGCCGGGTGGAAAAGCGTATCGGCCGGCGCGGGGCCTCGGACGTCGATGCCGGCCTGTTGCAGCGCCTCGACCGCGGGTGCGATCAATCGGGTCTCCTCGTCGCCCATGGCGCCCTGCTCGCCGGCATGCGGGTTGAGGGCAGCGACGACAAGGCGCGGCCGGTCGATGCCGAACAGCGCGACCAGCCCGGCTGCTGCGATCCGGCCGGCGCGCACGATGGCCGCCGTATCGAGGGCATGCACCGCGTCAGCCAGCGCGAGATGGATCGTGACCGGCACCACGCGCAGCTCCGGGCACGCCAGCATCATCGCGACCTCGACCGGCCGGCCTGCCGCCCGCGTCGCCAGCTCGGCCAGGAACTCGGTATGGCCGGGGTGGCGGAACCCGGCCTGCTGCAGGGTCTTCTTCTGGATGGGGTTGGTGACCACGCCGGCGACCTCGCCCGCCAGTGCCTGGGCCGCGGCGCGCTCGATGGCTTCGAGGGTGGCCGGGGCGTTGGCGGGGTCGGGCTGACCCGGACGGACTGCTGCCCGCAGGCGGACGGGCAGGACCGGCAACGCCGTCGCGAAGGTGGCCGCCGCCTCGGCCGGTCCGGCGATTTCCCGGAGCGGGACATCGAGGCCGAGCGTGCGCGCAAGGCTGGCCAGGCGCGCGGCATCGTCCAGGGCGAAAAACGGCCGTGCTGCCGGCTGGCGTGCCAGCCATGCCTTGAGGGTGAGTTCGCCGCCGATCCCGGCCGGCTCGCCCATGGTGATGGCGAGCGGCGCAGGCGGGGTCATGACTTCTTGATGTCGATGGTGGCCACGCGGCGCAGATCGCGCATGTAGCGCCGGCCGGCTGCCTCGAGCTTCTGGAGAAGGAGCTGCTGGGAGACGGCGTCGCGGGTCGGCAGTCCGTCGCCGCCGGCCCGGCTGCACAGCGAGACAATTTGCATGCCTTCAGCGACACGGAACGGTCCGGCGGTTCCGCCGATCGGCAGGCGGGGGATCTCCTCGTACATCTGGCGGTTGCCCGCCAGGTCGCCGATCCGCACGCCTTGCAGATCGCCGGCTGTGGCGCCCTTCAACTGCCGGGCCTGGATGTGCAGATCGGTGCACTGGCGGGTCGCCGACATCGCCTTCTGGGCCTCGGCGGTGGCGCGGCTGGTTTCTTCAGGCGAGGCGTTCACGGGCAGCGGCAGCGTCATCTGAACGAGGTTCAGTCGGACGTCGTCGGTCCGCGTCGCGGCGAACTGGCGACGCTCGGCGACATAGATGACGTGCCAGCCGGCGGGGGTTCGGATGGGCTCGGAAAACTGCCGCGGCTGCAGCTTGTCGATGGCCGCGTCCATGGCCGGATCGAGCGTGCCCGGCAGGACCCAGCCGAGGTCGCCGCCGGTCTGCGCCGTCGCGCCCTGGGAGAACTGCTGGGCCACGGCGGCGAACGGTGCGCCGCGGCGCAACTGATCGAGGATGCGGTCGGCGCTGCGCTTGGCCTCGTCGACGCCTTCGGCCCGGTCGACCGGCACGAAGATCTCGGCCACCCGCGACTCGGTCTTGCCGACGTTGGCGCGCAGGCGGGTCATGGCATCGTCGATCTCGACTTCGGAGACATCGACCTGGGGTCGCACCCGGCGACGTATGATCTTTCCCCAGGCGACCTGGGCCTCGAACTGCTGGGCGGCGATTTCGTAGGACACGCCGATGCTCTGGAGGAAGAGCCGGAACTGGCCCGGGCTCATGCCGGCACCGCGCTCGATGTCGCTCAGGCGCTGCTGGACCTCGGCGTCGGTCGCTCCCAGGCCGAGCCGCTTGGCGTTCTGGATCTGCAGCCGTTCGTCGACCATCTGGCGCAGGACCTGGGCGGCCATGCGCTGGCGCAAGTCGGGGCTGTCCTGCAGGCCGGTGGTGCGGATGGCGAACTGGATGCGCTGGGCGAGGTCGAAGTCGGTGATGGCGTCGTCGTTCACGCGGGCCACCACACGCAGCCCCTGCGCCGACGCGACAGCCGGGCCGAGGGCGATGAGGATGACGAGAAGGGCGCGGAGGAACGACGCGGGCATTGGACCGGCGAGTGGCGAGAGGGAAGATCATTATATTCCGTCGCAGCTTTACTGCAACGGACAGCCGGTGGCTTAGAGGTCGACTATGGCAACATGCGGGCGCGCTTGACGCTCTCCGGCCGGTACGTTAGCCGGACAGCGCATTTCGAGGGCTCGGAACTTCCGCATGACCGCCGCATGACCGCCGCGCGCCGTCCGCTCAGCGTTGCCAGCGCGTGGGCGTGGTTCCGCTCGGGTGCTGGATACCACCTCGACAACTTCGGCCGCTGGCTGATCGTGCGCGCGCCCAGGCTCGGTGCGGCGTATGCGCGCCTGTGGACGCCCGGCGTCCAGAAGCTCGCGCCCTGGCCGGGATGGGGCTTCGCCGACGTCTACTACGTCGAGCGCCAGTGGACGGTTTGCCGGCGCGGCGCCCTGTGGGAGGCGGCGCGCGACCACGATCTCGTGGTGCCGCTCACCGTGCCCTGGCTGGCCGGCACCAGCGTCGACGTCACGCTCGGCAACGACAACAGCCTCTGCCTCTATGTCTGCGGCTCGTTCGAGCCCAACGAGTTCAACTTCCTCGACCGGATCCTGAAGCCCGGCATGGTGTTCGTCGATGTCGGGGCCAACGACGGCTACTACACGCTGTTCGCGGCACGGCGGGTCGGGCCGGAAGGAAGGGTCGTCTCGGTCGAGCCGAGTTCGCGTGAGCGCGGCCATCTCGAGCGCAATCTGGCGCGCAACGGCATCGGCAATGTGACCGTCGTGCCCTCCGCGCTGGGTGCCGCCGCAGGCCACGCCGACCTGCACCTCGCGCACGGTGTGCATACGGGCCACAACACGCTCGGCCGCTTCGCCCATGACGACGTGGTGCCGGCCAGCGTCGAACGCGTGCCCTTGGAGACGCTCGACGCCGTGGTCGCCCGGCTCGGCCTGCCGCGCGTCGATGTCGTCAAGATCGATGTCGAGGGCGGCGAGGCGAACGTGATCGCCGGCGCGCACAACGTGCTGACGAAGATGCGGCCGGTATTGATGATGGAAGTGAGCGACGGCGCGCTGCGGGCGCAGGGCAGCAGCGAGGCGGCGCTGCTTGAGAGGCTGCGGGGCGAGTTGGGTTATGAAGTGCTGGTGTTGTCGGCGACGACCGGTCTCGTCGAACGACGGATCGATGGGATGCCCCTTTCAGCCAACGTCATTGCCATGCCAAACGAGCAGCTTGCAGGTCTCCCCGCCCGGTGACTCTCGGCCACGTTGCCGAGCAGCTATTCGGCGCCGGCGTCGCGCGGCGAGACGATCGGATTGTCGATCGGCCACCAGAATTTGTAGGCCGGGTCGTTCCACCGGATCGTGAACTGTCCGGGGCGGTCATAGTAGGTCGTCTGCTTATAGTGGAACACCGCGACCTCCGACATTACCAGGAAGGCATTGCCGAATTTCGCTGGAATGCGGATCTGCAGCCGGTTGGTGGCGGACAGGGTGAACCCCTGCCACTTCCGGAACTGGGCGGAGGCCGCGTCGTTGTTGACCACCACCACGTAGATGCGGCCATAGAGGCACGAGATCAGCTTGACGGTCTTGGCGTCGCCATGAATGCCGCGAAGGACGTGCCTGGTTGACGTCGAATAGTCGTCCTGAACGAACTTTTCGGTGATTCCGGCTGCCCGGTACATCTCTTCGTTGTAGGTCTCGACGTAGTCCCCGCGAAAATCCTCGTGCTGGGTGAGCGGATGGACGACGAGCACTCCGTCGAGAGCCGTCTGTTCGACCTTGAGCTTGCTCATTTCGCATTCTCCTAGTCGAATTCGCGCGGATGATTGCAGGCGGCGAAGAATTCGTCGTTCTCATAGAGGTGCGGCAGTTCAGGGTGTATGCCGAAGTTCTGGATGTTGCGCATTTCATAGATTTTCTGGACCTTGGCGCGCTTCGCGGAACGATACGTGTCCAGGGCATAAGGTGGCAGATTGAGCCCGTGCTGGATCTCGCCGCCAAAATCGGCGGCGACGTAGTCCTCGATCGCTTCTTTGGCTGTCTTGTAGGAAATCAGCTTGCGCGACGGCTGGAAGCGCTTGGGCAGCGAACTGGGCCCCCCCAGGATCTCGCTGGCGATCTCGCGGCAGAGATAGGGACTGCAGGTGAAGCCGTCGCGCTTGGTGCCATTGGCGAACCAGATACCGGGCATATGCGACTGTCCGAGGAGCGGGAAGGTGTCCATGCTGACGGGGCGAAAGCCCGGTCCGCGCGTGCTCATGATGGCGAAGAAGAACGCCGAATTGATCTCCTCGACCAGTCCGCGCAGCAGCACGTGTACGGCATGGACGCGTGGCTTGGGTTCCGGTTCGAACCACACGCCGGAAGAGGCACCGAGGTAGAATTCGCCGTTGCCGTAGGGCACCAGGTGAACGCCGCAGGCGCCGCCGCGGTCCACCGTCCGCACGACGGCGTCGACGTCGAAGACGCTGCGGTCCAAGCCGCCGTAGCGGTGGATCCATGCCGGCATCGATATATCGAGTCCGGACCCCGCACCCCAGACGAGCCGCGGAACCTCGCGGCGCAGGTCGGGTACCTGGTCGATGAGCGCCTGAGAGAAGGAGCCGCTGGCCAGCACCACGGTCTTCGTCTTGAGGACCGTGCCACTGCCGAGAGTGATCCTCTTCTCCGCGCCGACGAACGGCAGCTTCAGGCCGACTTCGAGCTTCTCGGCGGTATCGTCGAACACATCGACATTGCGGGCGGCGAAGAAGCGCTCGTAGGCCTTGAGGACGAGCCGCGGATCGATGCGGCCGTCGGGCACGCGAACGATACGGATCGCCTGACCCTTCTGTTCGGGTTTGATCCAGGGAACGGCGTTCGGGCCGAGCACCTCGTGCGGCACGCCGCGCTGGCGCATGATGTCCATGATGTAGTCGACCGCCTTCATTTCGTGCGGCGATCCCATCACGTTGTTGACGATGTAGGTCCCCCACTTGATGGAAAGCGGCTGCTCCGAAAACTCGGACAACTCGGAGCAGTGGCCGTCCCACAGGTCCATCGCCTTGATTGTCAACTCGGCCCGGTCGGCAAGGGCCGGGTTGTCGAATTGCCCCAACGCCATCTCGGCCCAGACGTTGATCATCGCACCAGCCGCCATGGTCGCGGCGCCGGTCCGATGTGAGGGGCCGACGATGGCGATCGACAGATTCGGGTCGCGCTTGCGCAGCTGGTACGCCGTGCCCATACCAAGTGCGCTGTTGCCGATTACGACAACGTCATAGGTGTCCTTGCTTAGCCGGCTGGCCACGTCATTTTCTCCTGGATGAGAGGCGCGTCAGGATGCTGACGGCCGGTGAACGGGTAGACTCCGGTCGGCAAGTCCCCACGCGCGACTGTTGAGCTGGTAGCTCCGCTCTCGCCGCAAGATCGCGGACAGCACCGTTTCGTGCTCGACCCACGTCATGGCCTCGTTGAATCCGGCGCGGGCCGAGCGGTCATGATCGGCATGATAGACATGATGCGGCGCCGCCAGGATGAGTTGACCGTAGCCTGCTGCAAACAACTGGACCACCGCGTAGCTGTCGGTATGCATGTATACGTCGACGGATTCGTAGAGCCCGCGCACCTTGAGAAACGCCGCCCTCGGCGCCAGAAGAAAATCGCCGGCGGCATTCGTGTGAAGGAAGAAGCCGCGATGAAAGCTGTCCAGGGAGGCCTGTGTATGCCATTCGCGGAGATCATCGCGCCGCCACGGCATCCAGCGCCATTGAAACAATCGCCACGCGGCGTCCCGCCGCAGTCGGGCGGCGGCCTTCGCTTCTATGGTGCAGAGCGATTGGTCCAGTTCGTCGCCCGGCTCAAGGCCCGATCCGACGGCATCCAGCGTATCCGGCGTGACGGCAAGCGAGATCGGCTCGTCAGACGAGCGGTGGCGCCGGTGGATCTGGAAGGTTGCCGCCCGCGCCGCCGCCTCGAAGTGTTCCGGATCGACGTTGCGGCAGGGCTCGAAGTCGAAATCGCAGCGGTCGGCGCGGTAGAAGTGTCGCGTTGAAAGGCTGCGACTGGCAATCAGCCGCATGATGCTGTCACCGATGAAGATGTCCTGGTTGATAACCAGTGAAAACTTTCCGGTGGAGTGCCGGATGGCGACGTTGCGACCATAGTAATCGAGCATCTTGCGGCCGCGCGCGCCGGCGACAGCCGCGTGGACCGCCGGAGGCACCTCGACATGCACGACGTTCCCGAGATCCCGCCAGGGAAAGGCGTCGGCGAGCTTTGGCCGCTCGGGCGGCGGATTCCAGTCGACGACCACGAACTCGATCAGGCCTGGCCACATTCGGGCATAGCGGGCGTAGTAGGCGATGAACTTCGCAATGCGCTCTTCGAGGTCGCCGCCGTAGCCGTCGTTGCGGTTGACGAAGGCGACGCTGACGTAGGGTTGGGCTTTCCTCATCGACAAGAGGCCGCATTCGAACGCGTCGCCTCGACGTTCAGCATCATCAGGCGGCCGTTCTCCTTGTCCATGTGCGGCAGGTAGGCTTGGCTGAAATCGTCGATACCGAGCTTGCCGAGTTCGGTCTGGCGCCAGTCGTAGCGCCGGACGTCCTCGAAGCCGGCGTCGCGCAGGCCGGCGGCCAGGGTGTGGAAGTCGAAGATCATGCCGTGCCAGTCGTAGTCGTCCTTCTGGCCGCCGATCAGCAGGCCCAACAACTCGGTCATGTTATGGGCTTCGTGGTAGCGGGCAATGGCCGCTTCGAAATCGGCCGTCGACAGGCGCAGCATCCCACCGGGCTTGAGGACGCGCGCCCACTCGCGCAGGACGTCGACCCATTCACGGCGGCCGAAATGCTCGATCGCGGCGCAGCTATAGACGAGGTCGATGCTGCCGTCGCCGTAAGGGAGTTTGCGCAGGTCGGCGATCACGTCGGCTGCCTTGGCGGCCATGATGTCGACATTGACGTAGCCGGGAAGTCGGATGTGGCCGCAACCGAGATGGAGCCTGGTCATCTAGCAGGTGTCCACCGCTGCGACATGACACCATCGTCGACGACGTCGCCATAGCCGTAGTCGTCGTAGGCGAGATCGTAGCGGACCATAAGGCGGGCCAGTTCGGGAGCCAGGATCCTGGCCTGCCAGCCCAGTTCGGCCGCTGCCTTCGCGGGGTTCGCGCGCAGCCGTTCGACCTCGAGCGGTCTGTAGTAGACGGGGTCGACGGCCACCCGGACGTCGCCGCTCCGTGCGTCGCGTCCGACCTCGGCGGAGCCGGAGCCCGACCAGGCGATCTTCACGCCGACGACTGCAAAGCAGAGTTCGACGAAGGCCCGCACGCTGTAGGAAACGCCGGTGCCGATGACATAGTCGCCGGGCTTGTCCTGCTGCAGCATGCGCCACATCGCCTCGACGTACTCGGGGGCGTAACCCCAGTCGCGCTCCGCCGAGAGATTGCCGAGCTTCAACACCGACTGCTCGCCACGCGCGATGCGTGCCACCGCCTGGGTGATCTTCTTGGTCACGAAGTTGCGGCCGCGGCGGGGCGATTCGTGGTTGAACAGGATGCCGTTGGAGGCGTGAATGCCGTAGGCATCGCGATAGTTGACGGTCGTCCAGTAGGCGAACAGTTTGCCCGTCGAATAGGGCGAGCGGGGCGTGAAGGGTGTGTCCTCGTCCTGCGGCTCGGTTCCCGGCAGTCCGCCGTAGAGCTCGGACGACGATGCTTGATAGAACCGGGCATCGAGTCCGACCTCCCGGATCGCGTTCAGCAGGCGCAACGTCCCCAGCGCGTTGACCTGGGCGGAGTAGTCGGGAACGCCGAACGAAACGGCGACATGCGACTGTGCGGCGAGGTGATAGACCTCGGTCGGCCGGGTCTTGGCCAGCATCGAGTGCAAGGACGACGTGTCGACGACATCGCCATAGTGTGTCGTGAACCGCTCATGGAAAAGGATCGGATCGATACGCCTGGAGGTAAAGTCCGAATTGCGCCGGACCAGACCATGCACGCGATAGCCTTTCTCCAGCAGTAGCTCCGCCAGGTAGGAGCCGTCCTGGCCAGTCACCCCGGTGATGAGCGCGATTTTCTCAGTCGTCATTTGCCTGTCCGTCACCGTCTGATCGCACGCATCCAAACACGCCAGCTGTCACGCGTTGCGGCGGCCGGGAATCGGCGACAGTCCCAGAACTGGACGTTCGAGAATCCGGCATCTAGGAGCATCCCCTCGAGGTCATGCAGCGGCCAGATATACAGTTTCAGCTCTTCGGCAAAGTGCTCGATTCCGTCACAGCGGCGGATGTCGATGTCATAGGCAAGCGTGACGGTGTTCAAACCCAGGTCGACGGTCGGCGAAATCTCCTGGCGAATCGCCGTGATTCCGACCGTCTTGTTGCGCGTCTCATGACGGGGAGGGTCGCGCACCACCGCATCGCCGTTCCACAAGTCGGTGACGAACCATGCCCCGGGTGCGAGCCGGGCCGCCAGCGCCCCGAGAAACGAGGAGCGGTGCGTTGGAGCGACGTAGTTCAGTACATGGAAGAAAGCCGCTGCGCCATCGAACTTGTCGTCGTCCAGCTGTTCGATGGGGCGGCTGCCCAGTCGCACGTTGGTGATGCCGGCTGCTTCGACTTTCTGCCGAGAGAGCTCGGCAAAATCCGGATCGATCTCGAGGCTCACCAGCTCTTTAAGCCGCGGCGCCAGCCGTATCGTGTGGCTGCCGGTGCCGGCCCCGATTTCCAGTACACGTTTGTCGGACATATCCCTGTGGCCGCAGAGCGTCGACAACACCTTGAGATCGGCATCGTAGTCCTTGTCCGAGTAGATCGAATCGTAGTGCCGGGCGAACGGGCGTACCATTGTGTCTAGGCCCCGAAGTGGCGCCTTATCACCCCGATGATATCCGCCACCTGGGCGTCGGTCACATGTACGTGCACGGGCAGGCAAACGCCCTGGGCGCTCAGGCGCTCCGCCACGGGCAGGGATTGGGCCTGGGGACCACGGAGCTTCGGCTGAAGGTGCATGGGATAGAAGAAGCCACGGGTTTGAATACCGGCATGTTCGAGTGTCTTTGAGAGGTTCTCGCGATCCGCGGTGACGATCGGGAACCTGAACGGAACGATCTCGGAGCCCTTCAGGACTTTCATCAGTCGGATGTCGCCCACCCCCGACAAACCCTCGGAGTAGAGGCGCCACTTCTTGGCTCTGTCCTCGAGTATTTTCGGCAGCTTTTCCATTTGCGCGACGCCGATCGCGGCTTGAAGGTCGGTAATCCGGAAGTTCATACCGAGCGAGGGGTGGATGAAGGTTCCGGAGTTCGGCCGTCCCTGATTGCGCAACAATCGGATGCGGTCGGCAATCTCATCGACGTTCGTGACGAGTATGCCACCCTCGCCAGTGGTGATCACCTTGTCGGAAAACAGAGAGAAGACGCCAATGTCGCCAAACGTCCCGGCCTGCTTGCCGTTGAGTTTGACGGTAAGCGCCTGAGCGGCATCCTCGATGACCTGGATGCCCTTTCGGCGCGCGACCTCCATGATGCCTTCCATGTCGCAGGCCTGACCGTAGACATGCACGGGCATGAAAGCCTTTGTCCGCGGCCCGATCGCCGCTTCGAATGCTTCCGGACGGGCGTTGAAGGTCTCGGGGTCGACGTCAATGAAGACAGGTTTGAAGCCCGCATACAGGGAGGCAGTCGCCGAGCCATAGAACGTAAAGGTTGGAATGACGATCTCGTCGCCATTGTCCGGCTCAAGCGCAAGGGCGGCCAGAAACAAGGCGAGCGTGCCGTTTGGTGCAAAGAAAACATGCCGGGCGCCAGTCAGCTCGGCGAGTCTTGCCTGGAAATTCTTGCTGTGCGGCCCCTCGGTGAGCCAACGGCTGTCGATCGAGGTGCCGACGAGGGACTTTTCAGACTCGCCGATGTAAAGGTCGACTTGCGAAATGCGGTATTCCATAGCTTCCTACATAGCAGTGCGATAGCCGCGGGGCACCTTTGTTGTGGTAAGTGAACTGCCGTCGGCAACCGATGAGGGCTCCGACCGTGACGATTGTCGGAGTATTGCGCGTGCCCGATTTTTCATGGCTGCGGCTTGACGTATCCATGAGCGTAAGTTAGCGGGTCGCTCGATTGCGGTAGTTATTCAGGTCTTGCCCTCGGCGATCTGCGCAGTCGGCGGATGCCGGACCGGTGCAGCAAGGGCAGCGCCGAGGAGCTGGATCGGATCGGCGTGGCTTGGCGGCACGGCGAAGTCGGCCAAACGGGAGCTTGCGTGTGAACGATCAGGGGATGGTGGGGCGGCTCTTCTTGGGTTTGCGGGAAGCGTGGCGTCTGCGCGATCACCGGTCTCCTCTCCCCGCCGGCGGCATTGCATCGGATGTCGACCGCTCCGTTCTGTTGTATTTGCGTGGCCGGTCGATCGCCCGGGCCGGCGCATTCGAAATGGCGGCAAGGTTGTACCAGGACGCCGTGGCGCTGGAGCCGAGGTTCGCGGAGGCGCTCGAGCGTAGTGGGGAGATGCTCGACGTCACCGGCCAGGAGTCGCTCGCCCGGGAGAAATACGAAACTGCCCGAAAGATACGGGCCGGCATTCGGCCGGGGCCGCCGGATCGCCATTTCGTGCTTCGCCAGCGCGGCCATTTCGTTGCCGAGATCATGGCATACGATGCGGTTCTGAAGTCCCTGAAGAAGAACACGCTGCCCTACCTTGCCCGCGGCAACGCCTATCTGGCGGCGGGTCGGCCGGAGAAAGCCCTGGAAGACTATGACCGTGCGCTTCGTCTAAAGCGCAAGCTGCCGGAGGCGCTTGCCCTGAAAGGCGAGGCCTTTTCCATGATGGGGCGCCACGGCGAAGCGATCCGCATGTTCGACGCAGCCCTTGCCGCGCGGCCGGATGATCCTGAGGTCCTGAACGGCCGCGGCATCGCGCGGATGGCGATGGGCTCCGTCGACGGGGCCAACGACGATTGGCGGCGGCAGTTACGTCTCCTGAAGACGAACGCGATCGCGCGGGCATGCGTGGCCTTGCGCATGGCCGACTACGGCTCGGCGCTCCCGCTGCTGGATGACGCCGTATTGAAGGAGCCGACAGATCCCTATTGGCAGCTCTACCGCCTGACGGCTCTGTGCCGGCTCGGCCGGTCAGCGGCGGCGACGCGGAAGTTCGACTCAACCGCCTGGCCGCGGCCGCTGCTCGACTTTCATGACGGCCGCTCGGGCGAAGCCGAAGTGATGGCCCAGGCCGACACCGCCGGGCGCCGCGCGGAAGCCTTGTTCCAGTTTGGCGTCGTTGCATTTGCCGGCGATCGCAAGGCGGCGGCAAGCCGCTGGCAGCAGGTCGTCGATCACGCCACCCCATCCCTGATCGAGTATGCCGCCGCACGCAACGAATTGTCGCGCCTCGCTTGATAGACGGGGCAGCAACGCGAGGAGCCAATGTTTTCCGTCATTCTCTACGGCCGCAACGACAGCCACGGCTACAACCTGCACAAACGTGCGGCCATCAGCTTCAACGCCATCGCGGAGGTCATGTCCGATCCGGACGACGAAATTCTGTTCGTCGACTACAACACACCGGACGATCATCCGACATTTCCCGAGGCTATCCATGACACGCTGACCGAGAAGGCAAAGAAGGTACTCCGGGTCTTTCGCGTTCGGCCGGAGCAGCACGTTCACCTGAGGTCGAAGACGCACCTCGTCGCCCTCGAGGCGCAGTCTCGCAACATCGCGCTGCGGCGATCAAACCCGAACAATCGCTGGATCCTCTATACCAACACCGACATGCTGCTGGTGCCGCGCACCGAAGGCGAGTCGCTCAGCGAGATTCTCGGGGCCGTGCCGGACGGTTTCTACCAGATCCCGCGCTTTGAACTGCCCGAGATGCTGTGGGAGGCGGCCTTCGACCGCCGTGACCCAGTCGGCAATCTCGTCAAGTTGCGCGAGTGGGCCGTGCGCTTTCATCTCAACCAGGTCGTGCATAACTTCATGCCGATGAAGTATGACGCGCTGGGCGATTTCCAGGCAGCGCTGCGTGAGGACATGTTTGCGATCCATGGCTTCGACGAGGACATGTTGCTGGGCTGGCATTGCGACTCGAATCTCGCGGCCCGGCTCGCGCTCTACCGCGGACGGGTCGAGACTCTGATCGACAAAGTGTTCGGCTATCACTGCGACCACACCCGCGTCGCGGCAGCCAACAACAAGGGCCGGCAGACCAAGATGAACGACCAGAACCGTTTCATCTGGGATGTTTCGTCGCCCTATCTTCCGGCACAGGCCGATACCTGGGGCTGGCCCGACATCGAGATCGAAGAGGTCCGCCTGGATCGCGACACGTCTTACGAGCGCTACACCGCCGGGCTCAGCGTGGCGATCGAGCCGGCGACCGAAGCGTATCGGACGACCAGCCTGGAGTGGCAGCTCTACTCCGATCTCAGCTACGACCTGCCGCACACACTGCCGTTCGTTTGCGATCAGGTCCTGACCTATCCGCGAACGACGGCCGTCATGCTCGTGGCGGCGCGCGCCGAGTTCGTCACCCGGTTCGCCAAGGCCTGGCGCGGCATGGGATTCACCGGACCGATACTCCTGCCGACCGAATGTGAGGGGTTGCCGACCGACTTGCCCGGGATCGAGGCAGGGGCCTTTGCGGACCTCGTCCGAAGGACCGAGTTGTTCATCTTCGAGTTCGGCCTCGCGACGCAGAGACCGGAGGAGCCTG
The DNA here is from genome assembly GCA_019745575.1 of Reyranella sp. Lineage (GTDB taxonomy): Bacteria > Pseudomonadota > Alphaproteobacteria > Reyranellales > Reyranellaceae > Reyranella. Next base: position 59,645 of record JAIETA010000198.1, read on the forward strand.
TGCGGACCGGGCGGATGCCGGGTCCCCGCGACAGCAGGGTCCTGAAGGTCATCGGCCGGCTCTTTGCCACCGCAGCCGCCACGGAGGCCGAAACCCGCCCTTCCGGCCGTCGGTTGCCGCGACGATTCATCGGCGTCAACGTCATCTACAACAAGTTCTGGCCGCTGTTCACCGACTACGTCGGCGCGAACATAAACCCCTTCTGCAGCCAGGTGCTCGCCGGCATTCCGAGGCAGGATTCATCCGTGAAGGGCAAGATCCTGAAGTTCCGCGGGCGCCACTCGATCTGACCGTCAGGTCGAGATGGATTCCGGATCCACGAGTGCCTTGAACGCCGCGGCAAGTCGCCGCCGGGCCGCGGGCGGGGCCGGCGGCAGCCACGGCGGGGGATAGAAACCGGGCGCGCCGGCTTCGAACGCGGCGATGTAGTCCCGGTAGGGCAAGGCCGCCACGGCACCTGTCTGGGCTTGGGCCTGCCCGGCGAGAAGTTCGATTCCCATGTCGACATCGAACGCGCTGGTCAGCTTGTCGCGGAAGGCGAGAAGGATTTCGGCCGCGGCGTCGGGCTGGCTCCATACCGAAAAGACCACGGCAAGCTTTGCAAGTTTTTCCGGGCTCATCGCCGAGCCCAAAGTCGGCCAATCCGGACCGGCCGGATCGCGCGCATAAAACGCCTCCGCCTGAAATGGACGACCGGTGACCGATTGCGCCGGCGAGGTGATGGCGAAAGGCGAGGGCAGGGCTGCCATCGCGTAGTTGCGGACGTCGAGGGCGAACAGCTCGAAGCCGCGCGCGCGCATGAAGCGGTCGGTATTGTGGAAGGTGTGCTCCCAGGGGTCGGAGCCGCCGTTCAGATTGACCTCGAGGCGCGCCGCGAGCAGCCCCAGGCTGTCGAACTGGCCGTCGAACGAGTGCAGGACCTCGAAATCGGGGCCGTCGATGTCGATCTTGATCAGATCGACATCCGACCAGCCGAGTTCCTTCAAGACGGCCGGTACGACCACCACCTTGTCGGGGTCGGCCAGCTTGGTCATGCCCCAGGCATTGTGCAGCAGCTTTTCCTCGAGGGAGGCCGATTTCAGGCGCTCGCGCTGCAACTCTGCCACTCGGCCGGCGCTGGTTCGGGCAAAGACGTTGCGGACGTAGCGCTGCTTTCCGGCCACCTGGGCGGCAAACGGATGATCCGGCTGAATGCCGACAAATCCCGCGATATACCTGATATCGGGATGCGCTTCGGCGGCCGTCAGACGCTCGCACTCATCGACACTGGCGTCGAAGGCGAGTGTTCTCAACCGGTCGCCAAACACCCGCCAGGCCGGGTCGATGCCTCCGGAGCAGCCTACATCGATGAAGGTGAATCTCTCGGTTTTGAGGCTACTCGCGACAAAAGCGGCAAACGCTGTAGTCATCGGGTGACATAGATATCGGCCCGACCCGAGAGCGTCAAATCGGTCGCTGTATGATTTTGCAGCTGCGAACCAGCGAGAATCGCACGATGCCCTGCGCGCAGTAGAACGAGATCAGCAGCTGTTGGACCGTCTGGGAGAAAAGACTTGGTTGCTTTTGCGAGCCTATTGCGGGAGCATTAAACTATGAAAGCCCCAAGCGTCATCGGCCGAGGTTTCCTTCGATCTCCGAATCGCTTGCATGTCTGGACCGCGGGCGAGCAGGAGGCGTTGCAGGCAGGCCTTAACAGGTTGATCGACAAGCACGGTCTTGGCGTCGGCAGGATCGTGGTCGACGGCGCCGACGTGGTGATCCAGATATCAGGAGGCTTGGAGCCGGGGGAAGTAGCAATACTGCTGCGGTGGCTGGAGGCGGAAACCGCGCGGATCGAGGCGAGTTAGGGTCTGGACTCAATTCAACCCAACTCGTTGTTCGATTCGAATCTGCTCCGCGTCCTCAGTAAGCAGAATGGGTCGATTTCAATGAGTTTGCGTCAATTGCGTACAGACCCTAGCGCTTTTGCGGGCTCGGCATGAAACAGTAGACCGTGCCGAATTTTTCTCCCTTGGCTTCATTTCACGCGGGGCACTGCATGAATAATCGCCGTAGGTAGCCATGTCCGCTTCGGGGAGGCTCGGTCGTCCTGCATTCGGCTTGGGACATGCCGGCGGAGACTCGAATCATCGGAGACAGGTCGCCATTCCAGTGGAGCGCACGCGTCGGCTCCTGCGACCATAGCTCAGGCCAGTTGCACGCTCAATCTGCCTGTGCGACTGCCTTAGTGGCGGACACATGCTTGGACGGTGGTTATGACCGGAATTCTGATCAACATACCCATCCTGAACGAAGTCGATAACATTCGGGCGCTCACGGAGCGCGTCCAGAAGCAGGTGGCCGGCAAGAACTATACCCTTCTGTACGTCGATGACGGCAGCACCGATGGCACGCTGGAGATCATCGGCGAACTCCAGGGACAAGATCCGAAAATCCAGGTCCTTCATCGCACCAAGACCAGGGCGGGCTGCCAGCGGGGTGGCGCATTGTTCGATGGCATGGTGTGGGGTCTGGAGAACACCACTCACGACATCTTCGTCGAGATGGATGGCGATCTGTCACACCTGCCGGAAGAACTCCCCATCGGCATCGCCCTGATGCGGAGGCCGGACGTCGATTTCGTGATCGGCTCCAAGTATCTTGCCACCTCGGCCACCAGGGAGCGCGAGTTCTGGCGGCAGATCATGAGCAAGGTGATGAACTTCACGGTTCGCATCATGATGCAGAAGGAAATCTCGGACTATAGCAACGGCTACCGGTTCTACTCCCGGGACGTCGCCAAGAGCATCGCCGCGCGCAAGATCAGATACACGAGTCCCATTTACCTGAGCGAAGTTCTGGCGATCGTGCTCACCGACAATTTCCAGATCGCCGAATATTCCTCGACCTACCTCGGCCGCATCCAGGGCTCGTCCAAGGTCAAGCTGGCGGACATCGTCGAGGGCGGCATGGCGTTGCTCGATATCTCCTATCGCTACCATATCGGCAGGTTCGCCCTTGCCGGCGGTGCGGCCGATGCGCCTTTGACAGCCGGATGATCTGCTTCTGGGTGGGCGCGACATGATCGTTGCCGAAGACGCATTGTGCCTTGCCTGCGGCGGCGCGCTGGACGCGTCCCGCAAGGTCGTGCGGCTGCGTGGCGCGCACCTGGTTTCGTGCCGCCAATGCCGAAGCTGGAACTACTTCCCGCGGGCAAGCGCCACGGGCCAGATTGCGCTTCACGACGACGACGACTACTTCACGCATCCCTACTTCGAGAACCGGCAGGCGCAACAGGCGCGGGTCGACGTGCGCTGCCGCGACTTGTTCACGACGCTCGCGGGCGTCCCGCAGGCCCCGAATCCGCGCGGCGCGCGCGTGCTCGACATCGGCTGTGGCGGTGGCGAGCTGCTCGACTCTGCGCGGCGCCAATTCGGCATCGATCCGACCGGGCTCGACGTGGCGCGCTACGCGGTAAAACAGCTCGAGGCGAAGGGCATTCCCGCCGTTCATGGCGTGCTGGGAGACCTTCCGGCCGCCTCCCGGTTCGATATCATCCTCGCCATCGACGTCATCGAGCACGTGCTCGATCCGTCCGCCTTCATTGCCGATATCGCAGCGCGCCTCGCGCCGGGTGGAATGGCGTTTCTTGAAACGCCCAACCATTTCTCAATCGTCTATGGCGTCGGCCGACTGATCGCCAATGCCACCGGAGGCTGGCCACCAAGGGCGCTCGAGCGGCTTTTCCCGCCGCATCATGTGATTTACTTGTCCCGCGCTGCCTTGACGCAGGCGGTGGCGGCGTCCGGTCTCGAACTGGTTCGGTTTTACAGTCGCACCCTCCAGATGCTAGATATAGGGGGCTCCAATGTCCTGCGCGCGGGTTTGGGCAGTCTGCAACTGTTCGATCACCTGACGGGTCAGCGAGCCCTCAATTGCATGTTGCTCAGAAAGATCGACTAATTGCTGGCCCTCTTCGATACTAGGAATTGCATTCGAGGCGCCCGCTGATGAGCAGCGAAAACGTCCACTCGGTAGCCGGAAGCGGCAGCATTGCCGCCAAGACCCAGGCTTTCTGGAATGCCCATCCATGCGATGGTCAGGAATCGATGGATGCGCTCGAGGCCTATCGTCATCGCAAGGAACCCTGGCTTCCAGCCTTCCTCGAAAAGGTTTGTGCGGCCGAGAGCGAAATTCTCGAGATCGGGAGCGGGCAGGGTACCGACGGGTTGCTCATGTGCCGCCGGCTGCGGCCGGGCGGGCGTTATGTCGGCCTGGATCACTCCGATATGAGCGTCGCTAACGCCCGGCGTTTCGCCGAGGATCTCCGCGACGTTCTCCAGGTGCAGCCCGAATTTCGAGTCGGTGACGCCCGCGATCTTCCCTTTGAGAATGGATCGATTGGTGCGATCTATTCGATGGGCGTTCTGCATCACGTCGACGATACCGAGAAGACTATTGCTGAGGCTTATCGCGTGTTGAAGCCAGGTGGTAGCTTCTATCTCGGCCTCTACAATACAGTCTCCGCCAAGCTACTCGTTGCGCATCTCCTGCGCGGTGTGCAGCGTGGCCTGGACTTGCTGACCGGCCAGGATCGCTACGTATTCCACAAGCTGCTCACCTCACGCTATGGCAAGCGCACGGGCACCATGCTCCATGAATGTTTCGGCGTGCCGGTGTTGAAGAGCTACACCTCGGGCGGGATGCGCCGCCTTTTGCGCGATTTCGAGGTTCGGGCGCTCGACTCCTTCGGCAGCGCCAGCAACGGCCCGCGCGCCATGGGCTATCTTTGGGTGGCGGTCGCGAGAAAGCCGCTCTAGCCGTGAACCGGCCCATGCAAACGCCGGCGGGCTGTGGACCAAGGACAAACTGGAAAAAGTCATGAGCATCATCCTCGGCCTGACCTCCTACTTTCACGACTCCTCGGCTTGCCTTCTGGTCGACGGAGAGGTGAAAAGCTATGTCGAGGAAGAACGTTTCAATCGCGTGAAGCACACGCACGACTACGCGCAGCAGTCCGTCGACTGGGCGCTCAAGGATGCGGGCGTAACTCTCGACGATGTCGATGCAGTCGTCTTCTATCTCAATCCGACCGCTTATCTGCGCACCGGCATCCGGATGGCGATGGCGAACTTCCCCTGGTCGCTGCAGCTCGCGAAGCCGGGCTCCGCCACCACGTCGCCGATGTACCGCCTGTGGCGGCTCGCCGGCCTCAAGCGCTGGCTGGTCAGCCAGCATGGCGGTAAAGGCAAGTTCGACATGGTGTTCCTCGATCACTACCGGACCCACCAGGCGTCAGCCTTCTATCCTTCAGGATTCGAAGACGCGGCAGTCTTGACCATGGATTTCGCCGTCGACGGAACGACCGAGGTGATCGCCCATGGCCAGGGCGGCGCCATCACGGACAAGGTGACCCATCGCATCCCGCATGGATTCGCCATCATCTATGCGGCGCTGACCCATGTGCTCGGCTTCAAGTGGAACGACGAATACAAGGTGATGGGCATGGCCGCCTATGGCGAGCCGCGGTTCCTGAACCAGGTCGAGAAGCTTTACGATCTCGACCCGCAAACCGGGGCGCTCCGGCTTGACCTCAGCTATTTCAACTTTCAGAACACCGGCCGCAAGACGCTCTTCTCGCCGAAGATGGCCGAGCTGTTCGGCCCGCCGCGCGATCCGAGCACCGAGCTGACGCAGCGGGAATACGACATCGCGGCCTCGATGCAAGCCGCCGTCAACCGCTATGGCATTACGCTGGCCAGGCTGGCGCGCGATCTGACAGGTTCGAAGAACCTCTGCATGGCGGGCGGCGTCGCCCAGAATTGCCTCATGAATCAGGCCATCTGCGAGTCCGGGCTTTTCGACAACGTCTTCCTGCAGCCCCTGGCGGGCGATGTTGGCGGTTCGCTCGGCGGCGCCCTCTATCACTATCACGCGACTCTGAAGCAGCCGCGAAAGTACCGGATGCGGCATCTCTATCTCGGGCCATCCTTCAGCGAAACGATTCCGCGGGCGGTTGCGCGCGCCGGCCTCGTGGAACGGCCTGCGACGGGCGTTGGTTATGGCACCTGGCACAAGGCCGTGGCGCAGGCGATCGCGGACGGCAAGGTCGTCGGCTTTTTCCACGGCCACATGGAAGCCGGTCCGCGCGCGCTCGGGGGGCGTTCGATCATTGCCGATGCGCGTCGCGGCGACATGAAGGACATCCTCAATCAGCGGGTCAAGCATCGGGAACACTTCCGGCCCTTCGCACCTTCAGTGCTCGCCGACAAGATCGACATGGTTTTCGAGCCGCTGCCTGCTTGCCGCTCGCTCGAATACATGATTGTGACCATGAATGTCCGTCCGGAGTGGCGGGGCAAGGTTCCCACGATCACCCATGGCGACGGCACCGCCCGTGTCCAGGCCATCAATCCCGAACACGCCCCCGACTATTACAAGGTCGTGGAGGAATTCTTCGGGCTGACGGGCGTGCCGCTGGTCGTCAACACTTCGTTCAACGACAACGAGCCGATCGTCTGCACGCCCGACGACGCCATCAACTGCTTCCTGCGGACCAACATCGACCTTCTCGTGCTCGACGGACGGCTGTTCTTCCGCGAGGACAACGGTCATGTTTGCCGGGATCCGGTTCCGCTGGTCAGCGCGGCATAGGGCGCGTAGCCCGGCGCCGTCGATCGGACCCGCAGACTTACGTGTATCGCATCCTGGCGTCCCGCCTCGAGAGCCTGAGGCAACGGATCGCACCCTTCTGTCGCGACCTGATGGCGGGACGCTTCGAGGGGTGGAGATGGCCCCTGTTCGCAGTTTGTGCGCTGTTCCTCGCCGGCTCGGCGTTGTCGTACAGTTTGAACGTATCGAACCATCTTCATGCCGGCGCGACGTCGGCGGACTGGGGCGTCACCGATCATTGGATCGCGTCGGCCGAATGCGCCCGAAAGACCGGCGCATGGCTCGTCGTCTGCCCGGGCGGGCGGCTGGTGCCGCTTGCCAACCAGGCGCTGGCCGACGATCCCGGCCATGCCCTGCTGCTCGAGGTCTGGGCGATGGTTGCCGACCGCTCGCTGAAGGTCGGAGATGCGGCTTCGCTCAACGTGGTCCTGAATGTCTTCGGCATGCTCTCGATCGCCACGCTTCTGTTCGCGGCGCGCCTGCATGTCGCGTCTCTGATCGTACTTGTCTATGGCGGCGGCGTGTACCTGGACTGGACCGGCGTCTCGCCGCATCCTGGACTGGTCGGCGCGGCGAGCTTCGCCGCGGTCCTGCCGTGCACCTTGATCCTGTCGGAACTTGGATATTTGTCGCGGCCGACCCGGATCTCCGGCCTGTTCGCGGGGGCCATCCTTCTCGGCCTTGCGGCCCTATTGCGCGAACCGATCGGCATGATGGGCCTCATCGTGAGTTTAGCCGCGATCGTCTGGGTGGCCCTCAGCAGGCGGGAATTGCGCCGTTGGCTGCGTCTCGTGCCGCTGCTCTTGCTGGCCGTGGTCTCGTGGCAGACGCCGCGCTGGGTCCTTCTGGCGCGCGACATGGTCTTTTCCGTCCCGAAGACGGCGCAAATCGAGACGCACGGCATCTCCCACAATCTCTATCTCGGCCTCGGAGCCATCGAGAACAAGTTCGGACTGAGCTGGACGGACGCGACCGGCGCGAAGGCGGTAGCGGACATCGATCCCACTGTCGCCTATGTGTCTCGGGACTATTTCCGCGTCCTGTGGCGGGCATATCTGCAGCGTGTGGCCGAGGATCCACTCGAGGTGCTGCGGATCTATGCCACGAAGACCGGCATCATCCTGGGCTACAGTTTTCCAGACAAGACGACGCCGCTGTGGCTGGTCGTTCTCGGGGGGGCCCTCCTGTTGGTTGGCGGCTGGCGGTGGGGTGTATGGCGGCGAGCGGGCTGTCCGCAGGCGCCGGCCGTCCTTTTTGTCGCCCTGTCGTTCTTGGCCCGGTTCGTCCTGCAGGGCGCCGTGGCACACCACTCGAGGCCTTATGCCCATCCGATCGGCGCGTTTGTATTGATGATTATGGCCGTTGGCGGGGAGCTTCTGGTCCGACTGGTGATTAACTGGGTGCGGGCTCGGCCCGGGCCCAAACGTTTCGCGTGATGCAATGGCCGGAAGGACGTCGCTATTCTGGCCGGAACAACGCACCTGAACCCGCGCAAGTCGAGGGACGGCGGAAAAATGCCAGCCAATCTTTCATTTCGGCATCGTAGTAGCACGGGAGAATTCTATACCCGCATCCACAAGAGCATGATTACGCCGGCGGCGGACCATTTCCCGCCGAGTACGAAGGAGTTTCAATCTTGGCTGAAGGGTACTTTTCCATCACCGGGGCGGGCGACCGTCCTCGACGCCGGGTGCGGCGTCCATGCTTTCAATGCCCGGTCGTGCCTCGCCAATGGATTTTCCACGGTCAGCGCGATCGACATCAATGAGGACGCCGTCAAGGCAGGGGCCGACATCGGCGTACGCCTGGTTCGGTGCTCGACCTGCCGTACGACGCCGACGGCTTCGACCTCACCGTCTGCGGCGGTGTCGCCCATCATACCCCTGACCCCGACCTGGCATTTGCCGAACTGTTCCGGGTCACGCGGCCTGGCGGCACGGCCTACATCAGCCTCTACTGTTTCCGGCGGAGCCTGTTCCATGTTCTCGTCAGACTGTGGCGCCTGGCTGGCCGGGTTGTGCCGTACAGGCTCGCGCATGCCCTCTTCGGCAGGATCCAGGCGATCAACAATTTCGTCCTGGATCATACCTACGTGCCGATCCTGTGGCTCTATTCGGTCGAGGAGGCACGTGCCGCGTTGGAGCGGGCCGGCTGGGTCGTCGAGGCGGATTTCGCCAGTTGCATAGATCCCTTCGAGCGGCGCCCGTTCGGCGGGCTTATCGTCGGGGGCGGCCTGCTGCGCGTGTTCATCTGCCGCAAGCCGGCCTGATCGTCAGGCGCGGTTCATCAGAACGACGCCGCCGACCGCCATGACGAAGCCGAGCATCTGCAAGCCGCTGGGTTGTGTCCGCGCCAGCACTATACTCAGAAGGAACACGGCGGCGGAGACGGTGACCGTGGTCACCGCGAAGCCATCGATGAGTTGTCTCTGACGCAGGCACAGGAGATAGGTAACCGTCGCGCAGAAGTTGAACATCACAGACAGATAGAGGAAGCGATTCTGCAGTGCCTCGACAACGATGGCCCCAAGGTCGCCGCTGAACGAGAGCGACTGGGCCGCGCGGCTCATGAAATAGTTTCCGCCGGCAAGAAGCAGTCCTGTGAGAATGCCCCAGAAGATTCCCATGTGTCTTCAGTTCCTCTTCGGCATCGCGACGTGGCGCTTTACTTTCGAGCCGTGGTCAATGCCTTGGCCGGGCGATCGTCTTGCAGTAATCTTCTGGAAGTGGACCGCTGACTGGTGCGCTCCCAATCCCCGTCTTGTCGGCCGGGTTGCATCCGAAGAATCGATATACGCGATCTAGCGACCGCTCCACTTCCGTCAATCTTGGATTGGCGATAAGGAATTCACTCTTCTTGCCATTATCAGGCTGAAGGTTTGCGACAACGAAGTAGACATTGTTGTTGTCGCTTGTATTGAACGTAAACTCATGATTGCCGCGAGACTGGGGTGTATAAAGCCAATATCGCCCGTTGGCGTCTTGCACACCGACCGACACGATACCCTGGACTTCACGAAGATCGATCTTGAATCGCAGATTGGCGTTCCGTGGCACGGCGATCCTGGGGCTCCGAACTTGATTGTTGTAGGCGCTGTCGTCACCGCGTACGAGCAGCGAGCCGTCGGGCTGCTTCAGGAGTGTCGCACCGCCGGGACTGGTCCAGTCGCCGACCTGGGCCACGGGGAGGGGGGCCTCCTCGATCTGATAGTTGACCACCCGCCAAGCGCTCTTGAGGGTGAAATCATCGTTCTGCCCATCTTTCCGATCCGCGATGCTGAGAAACAGAGGGCCTCCCGTATGGCGAGCGAGCAGAAAAGACGATGGATCGTACGACGCGAGAGGCGCCTCGAAGAGTTCAAAATTGAGGTTCACGCCGAGGGTACTGCCGAACTTCTCAGACGGCGTTGCCAGGAAGAGACCCGTTCTCCGTTCCGACGGCTGGAGTTCGAACAGGTAAGTGCCAGCAGGTAAGTATGCGACTTTTGTCCGACGCGCTTTGCCGGTTATCTTGAAACTAGGCAGATCGAATTGCACGGGCGGGTGATCCACAAGGTCTGGTGTTGCGATACGCACCAGTTCGTTTGCCCAAGCGTCGCTGGAGCGATCAAAGTTGGATACCAGGGGCGGGGAATTGTTGGGGGGCTTGTCCACTACCCGCTCATAAATGATCGTCGTGCCATAGGGTAAGGCGTAGACGATCTTCTTTTGCCGATAGGTGACGCCGGGAAAGTATTCAATTAGTTGCGAATGAAACATCTCGTGGAATTGAGAGGCTTCCGGACTAGAGACCGCTTGTGCCACAAGTACCCGAAGGTAGTCGTTCAGGACAAGGTAGTCAGGCGCAACCGTAGCTCGGCCTTCCGCGCTCATGTTGTTGAGGCGATACATCGCATCCGACCATTGAATCAGGGCATGCCGCATTCCCGACTCGAGGCCGAAGATAGCCCCACCAAGAATCAGCGACCCACTTGGAATGCCAGCCAGGACCTCGTCGTAGTAACGCGAGAACTTGATATTGGAGCCGCCGGCGGCGAAGTTCGGTCCCTGCGTGCTCGTCAGGTTGGCCTGCGCAACCAGCGGCATACCGGCGAGGATCGGTGTCGCGAGAATCACGAGCGGGCCGAGGATCGAGACTCTATCGCACAGGAGCCATCCGAGAACGCCGAAGCCCGCGACTGCCGTCCAAATTCCCGTGAGCTGTCCGATCAGCGCGTAGCCGCTGTGGTAGAATGGATAGGCGCCCAGACTCAGCAGGTAGAGCACCGTCATGAGCGCCGGCGGCGCGAAGTAGGTCAGCACCATGGCCACATGCCGCCGCTGGCAGAACGGCAGTAGCGCCAGCGCCAGGACTCCGCAGGCGACGCCCGAGGCCACGACCCAGTTGATGCCGGACGGGACATAGGCCCACATGATAGAGAACTGCTGGGCAACAGCCGCGAAGTATACGTCGAATCCACCGCCCCGCGTCTTCGTCACCGCGGTTGCGAGTTGCAAGAAATCCGCAAGCCTAAAATCGATGGCCTCCAGGAATATGAGGACGGCGGCCACAGCGCCGAGTGCGCCAACCGCAAGCCGCTGCAAAATGAAGCGCTTGAAAAAGAGATCGTCGGGCTTGGCCAACCAGCGCAGCAAAACGCCCAGGCCCAGCATGATTGCTATCCAAGGCAGGATGGCTATCGCCACGAGATGGGTGGTGACCGCCGTGAAGGAAAAAAACGAACAGAGGAACCAGAAACGCCGCTTCTCGGTCAAGAGTCCACTCGTGGCGGAGGCGATGGCGGCGATGACGAACAGCGCGGTGAAGGGATCGGGGCGCACCATCGGCCACATCACCGACCACAGCAGGGCGAGCACGAGCCAAGCATACAAGGCGGCCAGGCCGACGTTCAGCCGGCGGAAGGCGAGAAAGGCGATCGCGAACGAGAGGAAAAGACAGAGGGGGTGAAGGAAGCGCTGGATCTCGTAGCTCGTGCCGAACAGCCAATCCAGCGCGGCGCCCGCATAGAACGGCCAGGGACCATAATTGTAGAAGCCGCCGATGCGTATCTTGTAGGCGTCTTGGGAACCCTGGACGGGAACCACTGGGGGGCCATAGACGCCTGTGTTCGAGAACATGACCGACAGGTTGGCGAGGCTGTCGTCGACCGAGAAATAGGGGTAGGCGCCGCCAACGCGGAGATAGACGTGGGTGGCGACGACCACCGCGACGCAGAGCAGGATGGCCGTCATGATGTTCGCGGTCTGGCCGATCACCGTCATGTTGCCGCGCCGGATGCGGCCGTGAAGCAGGATCTCCGGCTGCGTATCGGTTGTCCGATCTGCAACGCTCGTGCCCACCTCGACCGATCTATTGTCCGACACGGAATTCTCGCTTGTGATGTTTGAGGGAGGTGGCCGTGGCCAGTATGCCTCGGCCGTTTCCGACCGCAACCCGTGGGCGATCTGGGTTCGTCATCGCGATCTGGGGACGGCGTTAGGCTTCTGCCAGTCGGGCGACTGCCGGATCCGATAGAAACGTCCGGCACCGGGATCCGTGAAGACAAGGTCGGCCAGGAAGCTGTCGTGGATCACCTTGTGGAACTCCTTGGCTTTGTCGGCGCTCAGCACGGTGGCCATGGACGCAGCAAACTGATCTGCCGTCGCGGCCCAGGTGTCGCTGGCGATAACGACGTAGCCCAAGTTCAAGGCACGATCGATCTCGTCACGTAAGGCCTCTCCCAAATCTGTACCCGAAGCGTTTGGCTTGTGCACGGGCCCGCTGACGAAGGCCAAGTACTTGAACTTGGGGTTGGCAGACGGGGCGGGGCCGAGCTTCGGGAAATAGTCCCAGTCGCCATCCCAGGCATAGAACATCTCAGAGACAAGTTGCTCGAAGCCGTGCAATAGAAAAACGTGGTTGGCCGGCGGCGCTGCTTTCTCGATGCGCTCCAGAGCCAGCCGCCACGCCGAGCCAGCGCCACGCTGAGGCGCCATCCGCCATATGTTGTAGCCAAACAAGGCAACCGACAGTGCGACGGCGATGCTGATTGCTGGCACAGGCCGCCATCGGACGGCCGCGGCGACGATGATGGCCCAGCCCATGGTCAACCAGACCATCACGTTGACCTGCATCTGAGGATCTTGTGGCTGGGAGTAGAGGTTCATTACCTCCCCAGCGGCAAATGTTCCGCCGAAGACGGTCGCGAGAACACGCGCGCTAGGCAGTGCGCGATCCCGCCACAGCAAGGCAAGGCTGGCGGCGGCGATCGTGGCGATGCAGAACGTTGAGAACCAAAGTTCTGGCAACATAGATGGCGGAGGATCGCCACCGACATTGGAGCCGCCGACGAGATACTCCGATACGCCGACCCAGAGGTAGGTGAACTTGCGTGCAGCGAAGCCGGCCCAGCCCGACGCGACGCCCTTGCCGGTCCACAGTAGGTCCTGCACTGCCCCCGCGTTGCCGTTCTGTGGCCCCCACAGCAGCATCGTGATTTCCGCCAGACCGACCATCACTGCCAAGAACAGGGCAATCCGGCCCAGTCGATCGACCGGACGGCCCGGCGTGACGGCCAGAGCCAGGATAAGCGCAGGAAGGGTGGGGAACATGAGCCGCCACTCCAGCATCCATGCGAGCGTGAACAACGTTGCGACGATGGACACACGCCGCCAAGAAGGCTCGACGAACCAGACACTGGCCAGCGCCATCGACGCCAGCAGTACCGCATACGACGGCATGATGTCTTCGTTGCTGATGGCGAGGTTCAGAAAGAAGGCGCTGGCGAGATGAAAAAGCGTCGCCGCCCAGGCGACGGCCCGGTTGCCCGTGATACGGCGCACCAGCAGATAGACGATGGCGAGGCAGAGAGAGGCGGAGAAGGCGTTGATGATTGTGAGCTGGTGGCGGGGATCGCCAGGGTAGACCCCCATCAGGTCGAGCAGCCGGCAAAGGACTGCCATGAATGGGTAGTAGAGATAGTTCGACGTATCGAGCTTCGCGTTGGCCGGGTCTGCTATCCAGGTCTTGATCGTTACGGCTTTGAATACGCCGTTGCTCGTGAGTGTCTCGGCGTTGTCGAGCCACAGGACCAAGACCACGAGCAGCCCGAAGGAGACGATCGAGATGACGGCGAGATCTAACCTGTAGCCGGTCGGCGCGCGTACGTGCCCCAAATCCATCCCCATCGCGGCTTTGTCGCCGCGGCCACTCTTTGTTTCCTGACGGGCGACATCTTCTGCCAGATCGCGAAGATTGTGCCAAGCAGGACAGAGGAATCGCGGCCGCGCATGCGTCCCGAGACAAAGCCGGCAAACGCGCAAGATAGGCGCGTCATCTGTGGAATCAGCTGGAGGCCCAAAATCTCGAGCTTTGCGCCGGTTGCGCAGGCGTCGCGACGACGGCTCCGCTGTCTACCGCCCCGCCCCCAGATACAGCACGTCGGCGACCTCATCGACCTTGCCGGCCGGCAGCGTGCGCCAGAGGTCGAGCACGGTCAGGCGTTGGCCGTTGTTGCGCGTGCACCACGCCGGGTCGATGTCCTTGTACTGCGGCCAGCCGGTGGCGACGATCAGCAGGTCGCATTCGCGCACGGCGCCCTCGATCGAGGAGGCGCCCACCACCTTGTCGCCCAGCACCGCGATGGCCGCGTCCTGGGCCAGCGGATCGTGCACCACAACGACATAGCCTGCGTCGGCCAGCCGGGCGGCCAGCTTGACGCTGTGGCTTTCCTCGACCACCGGCGTCTGCGGCTTGTAGGAGAGGCCCAGGATGGCGATTCGCGTGCCGGCCTTGGCGAACTTGCCCACCAGACCGGCCAGCCGGTCGATCTGGTAGTTGTTGATGCGGTCGGTGGCCTCGGCCACGTCGGCGCGGGCGCCGATCTTGCGGGCGAAAGCGGCGAAGGCCACGTTGTCGCGCGGGAAGCAGGGGCCGCCATAGCCCATCGCGCCCTTGAGGTATTTCGCGCCGATGCGGGTGTCGGCGCCCAGCGCCTTGGTCACGGCATCGACGTCGGCGCCGGGAATGCGGTCGCAGATGTCGGCCAGCATGTTGGCATAGGAGATCTTGGTGGTGACGTAGGTGTTCACCGAGATCTTGGTCAGCTCGGCGTTCACGAAGTTCATGCGCTGCACCGGCGGCTTCTTCTCGCACATCTGCAGGTAGATGGTCTGCAGCATGTCGCCGGCCTTGGTGTCGCTCTCGCCAATCAGGATCGAGTCGGGGAACAACATGTCGCGCACCACGCTGCCCAGCGCGATGAATTCCGGATTGTAGCAGAGGCCGAGATCGGGTCCGACTTTGCGGCCCGAGGCCTTCTCCAGCGCCGCCTTGATCTCGGTGTCGGTCGTGCCCGGCATGACTGTGCTGGTGATGACCACCATGTGGTAGCCCTGCTTGGCCCGTAGCGCCTTGCCCAGCGACTCCATGGCCTGCAGGACGAAGCGGTTGGAAAAGAAGCCGGTGCTGTCGGACGGCGTCGGCACGATCACGAAGCTGGCGTCGCTCTTCTGGACCGCCTCATTGGCGTCCATCGTCGCCGACAGGCGCTCCCGGTTGGCGGCAATCAGCTCGTTGAGCTGCGGTTCGACGATCGGCATCTTGCCGGCGTTCATGGCATCCACGAACGTCTTGTTCACATCGAGCCCGATGACCTTGAAGCCGCGGCTGGCGAGCACCGCCGCGAGGGGAGCTCCGAGCTTGCCGAGACCGACGACCGAAACGCGAGGCAGAGTTGCTGCAGTCATTTCCATTCCCGATTTGAGGGCCGGTACTGATACTGGTGGCCGGGGCGGGACGCCACCCCGAATTTGCCGCCTGCTGGGCGTAAATCGCCGCTTGCGCCGTAGCGCCGCAGGGGTGAAGAATCGCCGCCGAACAGCGAGGGAACTGCATGAAAGTTGAATTTTCGGCCTTTCCGAAGGCCTTCTCGGGCAATGTCGCGGTGTTCGTGGCCGCCGACAAGCAGTTCCTGGCGACGGCAAAAGCCGCCGATGCAAAGGCCGAAGGTGCCCTCACGCGAGCGCTCGGAGCCGGCCGCTTTACCGGTGCCAAGAACCAGACCCTGACCATCCTGGGACAATCCGGCGACATTGCGCGCCTGATGCTGCTCGGTGTCGGCAAGGGCCGTGAGCTCGATGCCCGCACTGCGGAAGGGCTGGGCGGCGTGGTAGCGACCGCGGCAAACGCTGCAGGTCACAAGGCGGTCACCGTGGTTGTCGACCCGGTGAAGGGTAGCCGCCTGTCACCAGGCCAGATCGCAGCCCACCTCGCGCTGGGTGCCCGGCTGCGCAACTATCGCTTCGAAAAGTACAAAACCAAGGACAAACCCGAACAGAAGCTTTCCCTCGAGCAGCTCACCGTCGTCGTCGCCGGCCCGGCCGAGGCGCGCAAGGCCTACGGCCAGCTCGAGCCGACTGTCGACGCCGTCTTCTTCGCCCGGGACCTCGTGAGCGAGCCGGCCAACGTGCTCTACCCCGTCGAGTTCGCCCGCCGCGCCAGGGAACTCACCAAGCTCGGCGTCAAGGTCGAGGTGCTGGGTGAGGCGGAGATGAAGAAGCTCGGCATGAACGTCCTGCTGGGCGTCGGCCAGGGCAGCGAACGCGAGTCGCAGCTCCTGGTCATGCGCTGGATGAACGGTCCGAAGAATCAGGCGCCGGTCGCGCTGATCGGCAAGGGCGTGACCTTCGACACCGGCGGCATTTCGATCAAGCCGGCCGGCGGCATGGAAGACATGAAATGGGACATGGGCGGTGCCGGCGCGGTCACCGGGGCCATGCGCCTGATCGCCGGGCGCAAGGCGAAGGCCAATGTCGTGGCCGTCTGCGCCCTGGTCGAGAACATGCCCGACGGCAATGCCCAGCGGCCGGGTGACGTGGTGAAGTCGATGTCGGGCCAGACCGTCGAGGTCATCAACACCGACGCCGAAGGCCGTCTGATCCTGTGCGATGCCATGTGGTACGCGCAGGAGAAGTTCAAACCGCAGGCGATGGTCGAACTCTCGACCCTGACGGGCGCCATCATTGTCTCGCTCGGCCACGAACGCGCCGGTCTTTTCTCCAACAATACGCAGCTTTCCACGCGTCTGCGGGTAGCGGGCTCGGCAATCGGCGAGAAGCTGTGGCGCATGCCGCTCGGCCCCAAATACGACAAGCTGATCGACTCCGATATCGCCGACATGAAGAACGTCAGCAACGGCCGCGACGGCGGCTCGATCACGGCGGCGCAGTTCCTGCAGCGCTTCGTGCAAGAGGGCGTTGCCTGGGCGCATCTCGACATCGCGGGCGTTGCGTGGTCGAGCAAGGGCAATGACACGACGCCCAAGGGTGCGACTGCCTATGGTGTACGTCTGCTCGACCGGCTGATCGCCGACAACTACGAGCGCTGAGACGCGGCATGACGACCGGGCAGCCGGCGACAGGCAGGGCGGCGACCGAGGTCAATTTCTACCACCTCACGCGGTCGTCGCTGGAAGACACGTTGGCCCGCCTGCTCACCAAGACGCTGCAGGCGGGCGAGCGCGCCGTCGTCATGCTGGGCTCGCCGGAACGCGTCGACGCGCTCAACACCCACCTCTGGACTTTCGATCCCGATGGCTTCCTGCCGCACGGCGCGGCCCGGGACGGGGAGGCGGCCCGCCAGCCGGTGTGGCTGACGCATGTCGACGAAAATCCGAACGGAGCAAGTTTCCTGTTCGTCGCCGACCGCGCACGGTCGGAGCGGGTGGCGAGCTACAAGCGCTGCTTCGAGCTGTTCGATGGCCGCGACGAGACGGCGGTCGAAGACGCCCGCGCGCGCTGGAAGGATTATCGGGCGGCGGGGCATACCGTCGCCTACTGGCAGCAGACCGACGGCGGCGGCTGGGAGAAGAAAGCCTAGCGCTGCGCGCGGGGGTACCAGAAGCTGCGCCACGCCGCTTTCCAGCGTTCGCGCATCGGGATATCGCCCTCGGGCCGGTAGAATTCGCGTGCGTCGGCCTCGAATCGAGCCATGTACTCGCGGTAGCTGAGCGGCCGCTTCTCGCCGCCTTGCGTCTGGGCCGCCAGCAGGTCGAGGCCGCGCTCGATGTCGAAGATCGGGGCAAGCCGGCCGCGCAGGCCCAGCATCAGTTCCGCGGCGGCGTCGGGGATGCCCCAAGCTGACAGCACGGCCGCCAGCTTGGCGAGTTTCTCCTCGCTGAGCTGGGTCGCCCATTCGGCGCCCTTGGGCCCCAGGATGTCGCGGGCGTAGTAGGCCTCGCCCTGGAACGGGCGGCCCGACAGGGTCTCGGCCGGCGTCGGCCAGACGTAGCGGGCGGGCAGGGCGCGCGTCGAATAGGTGCGCACGTCGAGCCGGAAGAGGTCGAAGCCCTGGCGGCGCATGAAGCGGTCGGTGTTGTGGAACGTGTGCTCGTCGGTGGCGCCCGAGCCGATGAAGTTGACTTCCAGCTGGACGGCCAGCAGGCCGAGCGACTCGAAGCGGCCGTCGAACGAGCGCAGGACTTCGTAGTCGACGCCGTCGATGTCGATCTTGAGGTAGTCGATGTCGCTCCAGCCGCGCGCCGCCAGCAGGCCGGGCACGACCACCGGCTTGGCCGGGTCGGCCAGCCCCGTCATCTCCCAGGCATTGTTGCGGAACTGCTCCTCGGCCGAGGCACCCTTGAGGCGGGCCTCGCGGATCTCGCGCGTGCGCATGAAGCTCAGGCGATCGCGCATCTGCATGATGAGCGGCGCCGCCGGCCCGGCCGAGAGGTTGACGATGGAGTCGGCACGCCGGCCGACGAAAGCCGCCAGATAGTCGACGTCGGGATTGGACTCGCAGGCCGCCAGGCGCCGGCACTCGGCTTCGCTGGCATCGATGCCGAGGGCGCGCAGCCGGTCGCCGAACACCCGCCACCGCCGGTCGAGCCCACCCGAGCAGCCGACATCGAGCAGCGTGAAACGCTCCTTGCGCAGACCCTCCGCGACGAATGCCGGAAAGGTCCCGGCCATGCCGTCGGTCAGACCGTCGCCACGGGCGTTGCGGGCGAGCCGACGGCGCCGGGCAGGCGCAAGGGCGGGGCGGTCAACAGGAAGCGGGAGCGCTTCTTGCTGCGGAGCCACAAAGCCAGATCGTGCAACCACCAGATTTCCCCCAGATTCAGGCCGAGCTTGAAAAGACAGTGATTATGAATCGGCAGCGACGGATGCTGCGCATCCTCCGGTCCCGGCTTCGCAGGCACGGCTTCGACGCCGTAGTTGTCGGCGATCAGCGCCGAGATCTGACTGTCGGTGATCCATTGCAGCAGGCGTTTGTCGCGGCCGTCGAGGACGCAGCACATGGCGTGGGCGCGGTCCGGGTCGACCTTCTTGTCCATTTTCACGATTTCGTCCGTAAAGCCGGTATAGAGCAGCAGCATGTCGCCCGGCTCGATTACCACCTTGTCGGCTTCCAGCACACGGCGCAAATCGTCGTAGTCCACGTACTTGTGGTCGCGGCCGTAGTGCTTTTCCAGGTCGACCATGACGGCCCGGCCCTGGATCGCCTTGGCGGCCATGTTCTCGACGCCGAGCTTGTGGGCATAGCTCAGGTGCCCACAGCCGTCGCGGCCGGCGTCGGGCAGGGGGCCCACCACGTCGGAACCCGCCTTGAAGCCGTTGTAGTAGAGCGGCTCGGGCACGCCGTCGCCGTCGGCGTCGAACAGGCCGCCGACATGGGCCAGCGTGTCCCATTGCGTGGAATACTGCAGGGTCAGGATGACCCGGTCGTCGCTGGCCACGTCCATGAACAGCGGATTGATCGTCCTGGTGAGGAAATTGAAGCGCCAGCCGTTCTCGTCGCCGGTCGGCGACAGCACCGGCGGCAGGCGTCGCGGGTTGAGGACGTTGCCGCCGGGCAGGTCGAGCGGCAGGCTGAGGCAGAAGGACAGGCCCTCCTTCACCTCGGTGATGCCCTCGAGCACCTTGCGGGGGGTGATGAGGTTGAGCCGACCCAACTGGTCGTCGTCCCCCCAGTCGCCCCAGGTCGAGCCCTCCGGCCGGTGTTTCCACCGCTTCATCGCGTTTCTCCCCTTTTCGCCGCGGACAGTAGCGCGCAAGCCATGCGTGCGTCACCACGCACGCATGGCTCCTGCGCTCATTTCCGTCCCCGGCCGCTCCGCGATTTGTCTATCATGGGCGGCAACGAGGGTTCCATGTCCGCAGCCGCCGCAATCCCCCTGGAGCGAGACGTCCGGGTCATCAGCCTGATCGGCGTCGCCCACGGCGTCAGCCACTACTTTCAGCTCGCCTTCGTGACGATGCTGCTGATCGTGCGCGAAAAGGCCGGCCTCAGCTTTACCGACGTCGGCCTGCTGGGGGCGATCTTTTACACGGTTTCCGGCGTCTGCCAGACGATGGCCGGCTTCGCGGTCGACCGCTTCGGCGCCCGCCCGATCCTGGCCGGCGGGCTGGCGCTCGCGGCCGTCGGGCTCGCGCTGACCGCCTTGGCCGATTCGTTCCTGACCTTCGCCGCCATCTCGGTGGTCAGTGCGGTCGGCAACTGCGTCTTCCATCCCGCCGATTTCGCCCTGCTGAACGCCTCGGTCAACCAGCGCCGCCTCGGCCGGGCTTATAGCATCCACGGCCTCGGCGGCTCGCTGGGCTGGGCGGCCGCGCCGGTCATCTACTTCCTCGACGACCTCGTGGGGCGGACCGCGGCCGCCCTGATCGGCGCCCTGCCGGGCCTGATCCTGGCCGCCCTGGTGTGGGGCCATCGCCGCACCTTCGTCGACCATCGGGTGGGCGTCCGCGCCGCGGCGGCGGCCGAGGGCGCCAAAGCCGGGCTCGGCCTCTTCCTGCAAGCCTCGATCCTGCTCTGCTTCGCCTATTTCGCCCTGATCGCCGTCAACACGGTGGGCATCCAGCAGATGGCGGTGCCGGCCTGGATGGCGATGTTCGGCGTCGGCGAGCGCTACGCCGCCCTCTGCCTGATCGTTTTCATGGTGGGCTCCGCCGCGGGCATGCTGGCCGGCGGCTTCTTCGCCGACAGCGTCAAGCGCCACGACCTCGTGGCGTCGGGCGGCCTGCTGGTCGCCGCTGCCCTCACCTTGCCGATCGCCACCATGGCCGTGACGCCCGCGCTCCTGCTGCCCCTGCTGGCCCTGGCGGGCTTCGCCGGCGGGGCCACCAACCCGTCGCGCGACATGATCGTGCGCAACGCCACGCCGCCCGGCGCCTCGGGCAAGGTGTTCGGCTTCGTCTATTCCGGCCTCGACGTGGGCTCGCTCGTCGGCCCGCCGCTGTTCGGCTACCTGATGGACCTCCACCTGCCGGCCGCCATCTTCTGGATCGCCGTGGTGCTCTACGTGATCAACGCCGGCATGGTGCTGACCATCCGCCAGGCGAGCGCGCCGCGGGCGGTCGCGGCCGAGTAGCGAGCGACAGGGCTCCGCGCACGCCGGAGAGCCCCGCTTGTCACACCCGCGTGTCACACCAAGTTGAGACAAATGTTGTGACATCCCTGAGCCCGGACTCCGGGCCGAGCCTGATTCTGCAGGCTTTTAGCGACGTACGACGACGCGGTTTCTTCTTCCGATGTCACAAGCCCGGCGCGCCCTCACGGGCAGCGTCCTGTGTCCGTTCCGAGGCTTATGCCTGCTCGGTGGGGACGGGCCAAACGGACTCGTACGGACTGGCGTGACATACCATCCGTGTGAGCTCCACCTTCGCATACGCGTCAACCCGCGGCGTGCGCGGGCGGGTCATGCTCTTGTCGCAAGGCTGGGGCGGTCCAACCGCCAGCCCCCTTTCGTCTATTCCGTGGCCGCTTCATCAGCGGCCGCGACACGGGCAAACTCCCTGCCCGGGTCCTCGCCAAAGTCCCACAGGCTTTTTCACGGCCGCGAGGCCGTTCGATGCCGTGTTTATGCGGCTTTCTTGCATTATTTCTGGACGCCTGAATGTAACGCGTTTTGTCCGGAAACCTGTCGGGACTCCCGTTGCAAACCGGTCGCCCGGGCCGACGTTCGCCGTCGGCTTCGTTTGCTGTTTGGGTCTCGTTCTCGTGGTCGACGGCAGGGTCAGGACCCTGCCAAGGCGCAGCGCTCTCTGAAGAGCTTTGGGGGCGCGCCGGGGGGAGTCCCGGTGGCACGGACGCCTTTAGGAGAAGGGAAGATCGCCAGATTCTGGTCGGGCGCGGCTTTCCTCAACTTACCAGAAAAATCTATCAGAACCTGCTGAACCTGTCCAATTTTCTTTGAAAATTCTTCGATGCTGGCATTTTGCAAGCACGGCTCTGGTACGAGGCGCTAGGGATAGTAGCCGGGAGACCACCTCGCACGGCCCCGCGATCCTGGCGATCCTCGGGCCTGAGGTACGCAAGCATCCGGCGAGGGCCGCCCGACCACGGGCTTCGATCCTCTTGCCACGGTCTACATGGTGAAGCCGTTCTGGGTCGTGTACTCATGAACGGGCCGGGCTTGGCCAGTCGGCTCATGTCCGTTACTCACCCAACAACGACGGAAAAGCGGACGTGCCAAGGCTTCGGCTTTGGGCCAACTTCGGACATTGGCGACCAACGGAAGTCGTCTGGTACCGTGACGAGCTACAGGGCGATCCGGGCCCGATGACCAACCGAAGGATTCGCGCCGTGGCAAACATGCCGAAAGAGGGATCCGGTTTCCGGACACGCACCCAGCCCGTATTCGAGCGCCCGCAGGACGAGCGCCGCCATCGCATCGAGCGTCTCGCGGGCGCCTGTCGCATCTTCGGCGAGCTGGGGTTCTCGGAAGGCCTGCTGGGGCACCTGACGGTCAGGGACCCGGAGGATCCGCATCGATTCTGGGCCAATCCGCTTGGGATTTCGTTCAAGCGCATACGCGTGTCCGATATCGTGCAGGTGGACCACACAGGTAAGCTGACTTACGGGAACACCCCCGTGAATCCCGTCGGCGTGCTGCTACACGCCGCCGTGCATGAGGCGAGACCCGAGGTGGTGGCAGTCTGTCACGCGCACTCGGTCTATGGCTCCGCGTGGTCGACTTTCGCCCGCCCGGTGGATCCCATCACGCAGGACACGGCCATCTTCTTCGAGGATCAGGCGATCATCACGGAACCGCGCCTTTCCTTCGACGCCGAGACCGCGGCTCAATTCGCCGCCGGCTTCGAAGACAAGCGAACCGCCATCCAGTCCGGCCACGGGCTGTTCGCGACGGGGCTCAGCGTCGACGAAGCGGCCTGGCGCTTCATCAGTCTGGACAAGGCCTGCCACGTGCAACTGCTGGCCACCGCCGCGGGCGAACCGCGACGCTGGCCCGACGACATGGCACGCGGCCTCAAGCGCAGCCTGGGCAGTCCGGAGTTCTCGTGGTCGTCATTCCAGACGCTGTGGGACGAGCTGCTGGCTCAAGGAACCGACTTTCTCGATTGAGCGAGCGCTTGCGGTCAGGCAAGCAGCCTGAAGATTCGTCGCGATGTCGCCGGCGTCGAACAGTATCTCCTTACCCTTCTTGCGCACGGCGAAACGTTCCGATTGCTGTGCCGGTCCTGCTGGCCGGTGCAGACGAGGCGATCCAGTAAGCCGTTCCGCCACTTCCGCTTCAGGTCAACAGGCGACATCGACGTTCGACACCGGCCTCGTCATTGCCCTGCCGGCTGGGCGCTTCTACGATCCGTGGGGGAGGCGGCAAGATTCCATTGGCCCGTGAGCAGCGAAGACTGGCGGCGATTATCGCTGCGGACGTTGTCGGCTACTCGCGCCTGATGGGGCGGGACGAGAGCGGCACGCTTGCGCGCCTGCGGGAGCATCGCACGCAGCGGTTCGAGCCGACCCTGGCCCGCCACGGTGGACGGCTGGTCAAGCTGGCGGGCGACGGGGCGCTGGCCGAGTTCCCCAGCGCCGTCGACGCCCTGGGCGCGGCCATCGAGTTCCAGCAGGCCATGGCGGAGGCCAACCGGGATCAGCCCGAGGACACGCGCATCGTCTTCCGGGTCGGCCTGCACCTTGGCGATCTGATCGTCGAGGGCGACGATCTCTATGGCGATGGCGTGAACGTGGCGGCGCGGCTGGAAGCGGAAGCGCCGGCCGGCGGCATTTTGATCTCCGGCAATGTGCACGACGCCGTCGCGGGTCGGCTCAAAGCAACCTTCGAGGACCTCGGCGACATCTCCCTGAAGAACATCGAACGACCGGTGCGGGCCTACCGTGTCCTCGCCGAGGGAGTGGCTGCTGCTCCCGCCAGTACCGCCTCGTCGCCAACCGACACGCCGCTGGCCCTGCCCGACAAGCCCTCGATCGCCGTGCTGCCGTTCACCAACATGAGCGGCGATCCCGAGCAGGAGTTCTTCGCCGACGGCATGGTTGAGGACATCATCACCGCCCTGTCACGCTTCAAGTCGCTGTTCGTGATCGCGCGCAATTCGAGCTTCACCTACAAAGGTCGTACCGCAAACGTAAAGCAGGTCGGCCGCGAGCTGGGCGTGCGCTACGTGCTCGAAGGCAGCGTGCGCAGGGCTGCGAACAAGGTACGCATCACCGGCCAGCTCATCGACAGCGAGACCGGTGCGCATTTATGGGCCGACCGCTTCGATGGATCGCTGGAGGATGTCTTCGAACTCCAGGACCAGGTGACGACCAGCGTCGTGGGAGCCATCGCGCCGAGGCTGCGCCAGATCGAAATCGAACAGGCGCAACGCCGCAGACCGGACAATCTCGATGCCTATGCCTGCGTCATGCGCGCCATGCCCGCGGTGTGGTCGCACCACACCGATACGAAGGCTGAAGCTCTCCGGCAGTTGCAGCACGCCATCGACCTCGATCCCCGTTATGCACTGCCACAGGCGCTCGCAGCGTGGTGTCATGCCCAGATCGCAACCTATGACAGTACTGCAGATCCGGTGCGGGAACGTTTGCTCGCCGTCCAGCTCGCCGAAGCCGCGGCCCGCCTCGATGGCGACGACGAAATCGTTCTGACGGTTCTGGCGGCGGCGTATTCGATGTGCGGCGACCACCCCCGCGCCGGGCCGTTGATCGAGAAGGCGCTGCTGCTCAATCCGAACTCCGCTTGGACGTGGCAACGCAGTGCCTGGCTGAATGTGTATCTGGAACGCTACGATCTGGCGCTCGCGCACTTCAATCATGGCATGCGGATCAGTCCGCTGGATCCTCTCAACTTCAATAGTTTCTTAGGCATAGGCACTGCATATCTCGGATTGGGGCAGTTTGAAGAGGCTGCCACGTGCATCAAAAAAAGCATTTCCACGGAGCCCGGCGCCCTCTTCCAGCATCGCATGCTGGCCGTCGCGCTCGCCCATGCCGGCCGACAGGAAGAGGCGCGCGAAGTCATGCGACAATATCTGCGCGCCAATCCCGATATGACGATCGCCCGCTACCTTCAGATGACTCCGGCGGCGACGACCGGAATGCCCGCATTTCAGAGAATGTACGTCGAGGGACTCCGCATGGCGGGGATGCCGGAATGACCGCGCAGCGCCGCCTGGCTGCGATCCTCGTCGCCGATGTCGTTGGTTTTTCACGACTGGTCGGAGCCGACGAAACAGGCACCCTGGCGCGGCTGGCAACGCTGCGGCGCGAGGTCGTCGACCCCGAGATCGCCCGCCATGCCGGTCGCCTGTTCAAGGAGACGGGTGACGGCTTCCTCGCGGAGTTCGCAAGCGCCGTTCAGGCCGTAACCTGCGCCATGGACATCCAGAAAGCGGCCGAGGCGGGCTCTTTGCCGTTGCGCATCGGCATCCATGTCGGCGACGTCGTGGTCCAGGGCGACGACCTGA
Source organism: Reyranella sp. (assembly GCA_019745575.1). GTDB lineage: Bacteria > Pseudomonadota > Alphaproteobacteria > Reyranellales > Reyranellaceae > Reyranella. The sequence goes on from JAIETA010000198.1 coordinate 85,000, forward strand.
TGGGCGACGGCGTCAACATCGCTGCGCGCATCGAAGGCATCGCCGACCCGGGCGGCATTGCGGTCTCACGTGCCGTCTACGAGCAGGTGCGCGATCGTCTCGATGTCGGGTTCGCGGACAAGGGCGAGATCGAGCTGAAGAACATCGGCCGGCCGGTTCACATCTTTGCCGTCGGCGGCCCCGGAGTTGCGCCGGTGGCGCCGACGCTCGCGCTGCCCGACAAGCCGTCGATCGCCGTGCTGCCGTTCCAGAACATGAGTGGCGATCCGGAGCAGGAGTACTTCACCGACGGGATGGCCGAGGACATCATCACCGCCCTGTCGCGCTTCAAGTCGCTGTTCGTCATCGCTCGCAATTCGTCGTTTACCTACAAGGGCAAGGCCGTCGACGTCCGGCAGGTTGGTCGCGAGCTGGGCGTGCGCTACGTGCTCGAGGGCAGCGTGCGCAAGGCCGGCGGCAAGGTCCGGATTACCGGGCAGCTCATCGACGCCGAATCGGGAGCTCACCTGTGGGCGGACCGGTTTGACGGGTCGCTGGAAGATGTATTCCTGTTGCAGGATCAAGTGACGACCAGCGTCGTTGGCGCCATTGCGCCGAGGCTGCGCCAGATCGAGATCGAAAAGGCACAGCGCCGTAGACCGGATAATCTCGATGCCTATGCCTGCGTCATGCGCGCCATGCCCGCGGTGTGGTCGTTCGACCTGGACAAGCGGCTTGAAGCTCTGCGGCAGTTGCACCACGCCATCGAGCTCGATCCCCGTTATGCACTGCCTCAGGCTCTCTCAGCGTGGTGTCATGCCCAGAGTGCGACCTACGACAGCACCTCCGATCCGGCGCGGGAACGTTTGCTCGCCGTACAGCTTGCCGAAGCCGCGGCCCGCCTCGATAGCGACGACGAAGTCGTTCTGGCGGTTCTGGCAGCCGCGTACTCGCTGAGCGGCGACCATGCCCGCGCCGGGCCATTGATCGAGAAGGCGCTGCTGCTCAATCCGAACTCTGCATGGACATGGCAACGCAGTGGCTGGCTGAATCTTTATCTCGAACGCTACGAACTGGCGCTCGAGCATTTCAATCGCAGCATGCGCATCAGCCCGCTGGATCCTCTCAACTTCAATTGCTTCTTCGGCATGGGCGCTGCGTATCTCGGACTGAGGCAGTTCGAAGAGGCTGCCACATGCGTCAAGAAGAGCATGTCCATGCATTCCGAGACCCTCTTCGCGCATCGCATGCTGGCCGTCGCACTCGCCCATGCCGGCCGACAGGAAGAGGCGCGCGACGTCATGCGAAAATATCTGCGCGCCCATCCCGACATGACGATCGCCCGCTACCGGCAGATGACCTCGGCAGCCAGTGCCGAATTTCTGAGTATGTACGTCGAGGGACTCCGCATGGCAGGGCTGCCCGAATGAGCGCGCAGCGCCGCCTCGCTGCGATCCTCGTCGCCGATGTCGTGGGCTTCTCCCGCTTGGTCGGCGCCGACGAAACAGGCACCCTGGCGCGGCTGGCGACGCTGCGGCGCGAGGTCGTCGACCCCGAGATCGCCCGCCATGCCGGTCGCCTGTTCAAGGAGACGGGTGACGGCTTCCTCGTGGAGTTCGGCGGCGTGGCGCCCCGGGGCGGACGTCTCGGTGACCCCGCGCTTCGATCCAAACCTCAGCGAGGAGCTCATCATGGATATCGGCAACATCATTCTGCTGAAATAGAAGCCAACCTTCCGCCGCCACCGCCGCGTTCTCATACAATCTCGACGCGAAGAGGACATGGCTGAACCGCTTAACGCGGAAAACTCAACGTTGAACTTGTTGCCGATTGATCTCGTAAGCCTGGAGATTGCAGCGCGCAGCCGTGAGAATAGGCACGGCGATTCCGCGTCGGTTCGCACGGTCGACCATGTCGCCGATTGTGTGCTCGCCCTCGGTCGGTCGGCCTGCCTCCATGTCGACCAAAATCGAGGGCAGGTAGGTCGAGTCGGGTCGGGCGAACATCCCGCTGATTAATCCCGTGAGTTCGGAAGGAACGTTGTCTCCTTCGCCCGCGACGACGCTTGCGACTTCGCCCATCACGGCCGAAACGAAGGCGGCGCCTGCGCCCGCCTTAGCAATGGCGCCGGCACGCGAACGCGTCAGCGTGGCGAGGGTGGCATTGCAGGTAAAGCCGAAGAATTTTTGCCACATGCTGGCTGCAATGTCGTCGACCACCTCGGCCGGAAGGCCACCGGTCGTCAGCGCTCCTGCGATGGCCGTAGAGCGTGCCGATTTCTTGCGGTCGAGTTCTCCGAGATGGTTCATGTTGATGCGCACTTGGCTTTGCCGGATGGTGCCGTCGGCCAGCAAAGTCGCATTGATCCCGGTGATTCCGCCCAGCACCTGTGCCGTGCCGAACCGTTGCTTCAGCACGTCGATGTGCCGCATGCCGTTCAATACCGGCAGGATTGCCGTGCCCGGAATCACAGCCGGCGCGATCGCATCCATCGCGCTATCGAGATCGTAGGCCTTGCAGGCAAGCAGTACGGCGTCGAAGGGTTTGTCGATGCCGCCCTGTTGCACGGTGCGTACCTTGTAGCGCAGCGTTTCGCCGTCCTGTGTGTGCACCACCAGCCCGTCGCGCTCAAGCTGCTGCTCGCGTCGTGGCCGCACCAGAAAGGTGACGTCGGCACCGCCTTTGATGAGCCGCGCGCCGAAGTAACCGCCCAGCGCTCCAGCCCCCAACACCAAGAACCGCATGCGTTCCTCCCCGGACAGCGCTTGGCTATTCCATCATTCCCGCGAGTCGAAGGCCTTCGGCGAATCTCTCGACATCATTCTTCGCGCCGGAGTGGCCACAACTTCCCCATCGTTGATGTTTGCATGGTTGAGTTGTCCGCACAACTTGAAGTCCGGCAGCTGACTCTTCCGAGCCATCGTGTAGACGGTCTTCTCGGCGACCTTGATCGCGCTTCGGTCCAGCCAATACCGGGCAACCCGTGCCCTCAGGCCCGGGCAGCTCGCGTCCAGACGCACACGGCACCGCTGCGACCGCGCAGCGCCTGCTCGCCCTCGCTTCTCAAAGCGCCGAGCAAGGTCGCGGCATCGGCCGGTTGCGCGGCCTCGATGTTGGAGATCAGCGCATCGGCCACCACGAGCGGCGTCCCGAGTTCGCGCGTCAGGGCCTGCAGGCGGCTTGCCGTATTGACCGTGTCGCCGATCACGGTGAACGACAGGCCCTGGTCGCTGCCGACGTCGCCCATGACTGCCGGCCCGTAGTTGAGGCCGATGCCGATCGACAGCGCGGGTTCGCCGCGCCCGATGCGCTCGGCATTCCAGGCGTCGAGGGCGGTCAGCATGCCGTTGGCGCAGCGCAGCGCGTTGGCCGCATCGTCGGCTTCCGCCTTCAGGAGCCCGAACACGGCAAAGATCTCGTCGCCGATATATTTTTCCACCGTGCCATTGCAGGCGAAAATCTCCACCGCCATGCGTTCATGAAAGTCGCGGAGCAGGGTTACCACCTGTTCCGGCGGCATGGCCTCGGCCATGCTGGTGAAGCCCACGATATCGACGAACAGCACGGCGACGGTCTCGCGCCGCACCGGGCCCAGTGGCTCGTCGCGGTCGGCCAGCATCTCGACCAGGTTGGGCGAGAAGTAGCGCGCGAGATTGGCGCGGGCACGTTCTGCGGCGGCGCGCTGGCGGTCAAGGCCGCGCACATGGGCGATGCTCTCCAGCGTCTTGTCGATCGTGACCTCGAGGTCGGCAAGGTCCACCGGCTTGGTCACGAAGTCGAAGGCGCCGCGGTTCATCGCGGTACGGATGTTGGCCATGTCGCCGTAGGCCGAGACGATCACGGCCCGCACCGGCGACCGCCGCACCCGCAATTCGGCCAGCAAGGTGAGCCCGTCCATGACCGGCATGTTGATGTCGAGCAGCAGCAGCTCGATGTCGGGCTCCTTCGCCAGCACCTCGAGTGCCTCCTCGCCGTGGCGGGCAAAGTGGAATTCGAGGTTCTTGGCGCGGATACGCTGGCGAAAGCGCTGGCGAATCAGCGCCTCGAAATCGGGCTCGTCGTCGACGGCCAGGATCTTGGCCGGCTTTTGGGCGGGTCCGCTCATGCCAGCTCCCGCTGTTGGGGTGGGGGCAGCTGCTGGAGATGTCGTTTCAACAGGTCGAAATCAACCGGCTTGGTGACGAACTCGGTGGCGCCGTATTCGCTGGCCTTGTGGCGGCGATCATCGTCACCATAGGCCGTCACCATGAACACCGGCAGATCGGCGTGTCGTTTCTTGACCTCGCGCAACAACCCCAGCCCATCCATGCCGGGCATGTTGATGTCGGACAGCAGGACGATCAGCTCCGGACGCACGCCATCGGTGAGCTTGCCCAGCGCCTCTTCTCCCGACCCGGCGAAGTGAATCACGTACTTGCCCTCGCGCACCTCGCGGCGAAAGCGCTGCCTAAACAGATCGGCCACGTCGGGCTCGTCGTCGACGATCAAGATGCTGACGGTCATCCCGTTCTCTCCGCTGGGGCCGTGCGCCGGCTGCGTGGCAGGCGCACGGTGAATTCCGTGAAGGAGCCGACTTCACTCTCGACTTCGATCGTCCCGCCATGCTGCTGCGTGACGATGTCGTAGCTGATCGAAAGCCCGAGTCCCGTGCCCTCGCCGGTCGGCTTGGTGGTGAAGAAGGGCTGGAAGAGTTTGGCACGTACCTCGTCGGGAATGCCGGTGCCGTTGTCGCGGACCTTGATCTCGAACACCTCGCCGAGGTCGCGGGTCGAGACGCGCAGCAGCGGCTTGAAGCCAGCGGTTCCCGCCAGGCGGCGCTTGTTGGCGGCATAAAAGCCGTTGCCGAACAGGTTCAGGAACACGCGCGTGACGTCCTGCGGCACGACCTCGATCGGCTTGCTGGCGGGCGTCAGGTCGCGCTCCAGCGAGATATTGAAGTTCTTGTCCTGCGCGCGGGCACCGTGAAAGGCGAGGTTCAGCGCCTCCTCGACCAACGCATTGATGTCGACGGCCTGCCATTCGCCGGTCCCGCCGCGCGAATGCGACAGCATGCTCTTGACGATGCCGTCGGCGCGCTTGCCATGCTCGGCGATCTTCTCGAGGTTGCCGGTGATCAGCGCCATCGTCTCGTCCACCTCGGCGCGCTTGGCCTCGTCGAGCTGGGCAAAGGCCGGCGCCGCCACCTCCCTGATCTCGGCCAGCAACTCGACCGAGAGGCCGGCGAAATTGTTGACGAAGTTGAGCGGGTTCTTGATCTCATGCGCGATGCCGGCCGTGAGCTGGCCGAGCGAGGCCATCTTCTCGGATTGGATCAAGTTGGCTTGGGCCGCCTTCAGATCCTCCAGCGAGTCGCGCAACTCGGTGAACAGCCGCACGTTTTCGATGGCGATGACGGCCTGGGCGGCGAAGGTCTGCAGCAGCCCCATCTCGCGCTCGACGAAGGCGCCGGGCTCCTTGCGGCTCACGGTGATGACGCCGATCGGCGCGCCGTCGCGCAGCATCGGTACGGCGATGTTGGCCCGCCAGCCGCGCGCGCGGGCCACCTCGCGAAGATCTTCGCGAACGCCGGCAGCCTCGACATCGGCGATCTGCTGGATGACGCGCTTGAGAATGGCGTCGCCCGCAAAGGCCAGGTCCTCGGGGCGCCGCTCGCCGAGCACCGCGCGCACGGAGGCCGCGTCGGTTCCGGGCACGCCGCCATGGCTGGCGATGATGCGCATCCGCTCGCCGTCGTACCGCCAGACGATGACGCTCCAGCCGTTGAGCAGTCGCAATACGCTCCGGGCGATGGCTTCGAACACCGGCCGGGCGTCGGTCGGCGATTGCGAAATGATTTGAAGAATCTCGGAAGTCGCCGTCTGCCGCTCGAGCGCCGCCTCGGCCGCGTCGCGCGCCTCGCGGATCGCGGCCTCCGCCTTGCGACGCTGGGTGATGTCGCTGTAGATGAGCACGAAGCCGCCGCCCGGCACGGCATTGCGGCGCACTTCGATCACTGTTCCATCCGCGCGCGTGCGCTCCAGCCTGAGCTCGCGCTCGGTGTCCTCCAGCCGGCCGGCGAGTTCGGCTTCGACGTTCTCCGTGCCGAATTCGCCTCGTTCCGCCAGCAAGAGAAGGTACTGCGCGTACGAGGGGCGGTCGGCAAGCCGGTCCTCGGGCACACCGACGATCCGTTCGAAGTTGCGGTTCCAGGCGGCCAGTCGCAGCTCGGCGTCGAACATGGCTACGCCGTCGCCCATGTTGTCGAAGGTCACGCGCAGTTCGGCCTGGCGCTGGCGGATCTGCTCCAGGAGGCGGGCGTTGTCCATGGCGATCACCGCCTGGGCGGCAAAGTTCTCCAGCAGTGCGATCTGGCTTTCCGTGAAGGGCCGCACCTCCTGCCGGGCTGCTACGATGCGGCCGAGGACGTTGCCGTCTTTTACCAACGGCACTCCCAGCATGGTTCGCACTCCGCCAAGTTCCGTCGCCGCCCGCCAGACCGGGTTGTCCGGTTCCTGCCGCGCCAGGTCGGCCAGATCCGCGATCTGCACGCTGTGCTCGCGCGAAAGGACGCCGGACATCGGGGTGCCGCGGCGCAGGAAGTCCGAGAACGCGTCGTCCATGCCGCGGGTCGCCACGGCACGGTTCATCCCCCCATCGAACAGATTGAGGCTGCCCAAGGTGGCGCCACACAGGTCGTGGGCCTTGGCGAGGATGGCCTCGAACACAGGCTCCAGATCGCCCGGAGAGGCGTTGATGACTCGCAGGACTTCGGCGGTGGCGGTCTGCTGCTCCAGTGCCTCCTTGGTCTCGGTGAGCAGCCGCGCATTCTCCATGGCGATCACTGCCTGATCGGCGAACGAGCGAACCAACGTGACTTCGGCCTCGCTGAAGGCGCGGACCTCGGTGCGATAGACCTGGATGCCGCCCAACAGCCGGCCATCCTTGCGCAGGGCCACGGTCAGCAGCGACCGCGCGCCGGCCTCGTCCGCCATGACCACGCGCGAAGGCACACCGGCTCGATAGGCCTCCTCGTCCGTGATATCGGCCAGGAAAGAGACATCATCACCCAGGACTAATCGATGTAACTGAGTTCCGGCTTCCGGCACGTGACCGCCTAGCCCGAGGTCTCGCACCGCCGGCGGTACATTCCGCCAAGCCACCTGCCAGAATTTTTCGCCGTCAAATCGGACCATGAAGCCAAGGCTGGATCGCGACAGAGACAGCGCCTTGTCCAGGATCGTGTCGAACACCGGCGTCAGATTCCCCGGTGAGGCATTGATCACCGTCAGCACCTCGGCCATCGCGGTCTGCCGCTCCAGCGCTTCGCGCGTCTCGTTGAACAACCGCACGTTCTCGATGGCGATGACCGCCTGGGCGGCGAAGGATTCGAGCAGCGCGATCTGGCGCGGGGTGAAGGGACCGGGGTTCGGCCTGCGTAGCCCGATGCTGCCGATCGCGACGCCGTTGCGCATCAGCGGCGTCACGATGAACGCGCGGAAGTTCTGCTCGCTGCCCAGAGCGCGCGACACGGCGAACTCTTGCTGGTCCGGCGCCGCCACGTCGGGCACGTGGATGGTACGCCGCTCCACGATGGCTCTGACGGTACCCCGCCCTCGTGGGTCGAGCCGCGCTCGAGTGCCGACGACGCCGCCGAGCGGTCCTTCATGGGCGGCGGTCACCGATTCGTCGCCGTCGCGCAGGGCGACCATGGCGTCCTCCGCGCCGCAGAATCGCAGCGCCGCCGAGACGACGGCCCGCAATACGGGACCGACATCGGTCGGCGATTGGGAGATCACGCGCAGGATATCGGCCGTGGCGGTCTGCTGCTCCAGCGACTCGCGCGTCTCGCTGATCAGCCGCGCATTCTCCATGGCGATCACAGCCTGCGCCGCGAACCCCTGCAGGAGCGCGATCTCCCGATCGGTGAACGGCCGCACCTCCATGCGCACGCAAACGATTTGCCCGAGCAATCGGCCGTCCGTGCGCAAGGGAACGCAGAGCAGGGTCTTCATTCCCCCGTCAGCGGCCGCCTTGGCCATCGGTTCGTCGATCAGGCCAATGTCGGGGAAGTGGGCGAAGGCCGCGCCGTCGATCAATTGCCGGAGATTGGCACCGGGGACGTAGCCCTCCCGCAATCGCATCGCCAGCGGTTCCGGCAGGTTGTGCGTTGCGACGGCGCGGAATTTCTGGCCGTCATAGAGCTGCAGGCTGCCGTAGGCGATGCCGCAAAGTGCGTGTGTTTTCTGGAGAATGGTCTCGAATACCGGTGTCGTGTCGCCCGGGGAGGCGTTGATGACCTGCAGCACCTCGGCCGTCGCCGTCTGCTGGTCCAGCGACTGCCGCAGCTCGGTGATCACGGCGGCATTGGCGACGGCGACACCGGCCTGCGTGGCGAGGGTCTCCAGCGTTGCGATCTGCCGCGCCGAGAAGGGGCCGACCTCGCGGCGGCGCAGCAGCAGGAAGCCGATGACCTCGCCGGCGTTCCTGATCGGAGCGCCGACCAGCGCGCGAACACCGCGCCGTCGCGCGACTGCGATCACCGACGCGAATTCGACAGGGTCCAGAGCTTCGGTATCCGGCGCGTGGATGGTTTGCCCGTCACGGATGATGAGCGCATCCAGGGGGCTGCCTCCGATCGGCCGCCGGTTGCCGAACCCGGACGGCAGCGGGCCCTCGTGTGCGGCGCCGAAAACCTCGGATCCCTCTCGCAGGAACATGGTCGCGTCGTCCGCGCCGCAGTGACGCACGGCCGCCCCGACCACGGCATCGAGCACGGGCTGAAGGCCCGCGGGCGAGCGTGCGATGATGTCGAGGATCTCGACAGTCGCGGCGTGCTGCCGGGTCAGTTCGTCGAGATCGCGCGTACGATCGGCCAGACGGGCTTCGGGCGATGGGCCGGCCGAATCGTCCGTGGCCGCTCCAGCCGTGGGCGTCGGAGCTGGCGAGAAGTCCGTTCCGGTCATCGCTGCTGATTTCTCCCCGGAAGACCTTATCCGACATTCCCCGGGTCAACCCGCTGAACGGTACGAACGCTAGCATTCTGCCGGGTTGCGGGGAAACCGTGTTCAGCCGGCCCTGTTTCGCGGCGCGCCGATTTCAGATCGGAGATTTTCAGACACCTCCTTTGGGGCTCGCCCCCTCCGGCGCTTCGCGCCACCTCCCCCGAGTCGGCGCTGTTTACAGCGCCTTAGGGGGAGGAGAAGTGATTCTGATTCTGACGGAAAGGCTCTACGCCGCCTTTTCCAGCGCTTCCTGGGCGTTGAGCCAGCGCTGTTCGGCGTTGGCGACTTCGCGTTCGAGGCGGGCCTTTTCACGCTGGAGGTCGGTCACGACCGTGGCCGGGCCGGCATAGGTCGCGGGGTCGCCGAGTTTGGCCACGACGCCGTCGAGCTGGGCGGTGAGGCGGGCCAGCATCTTCTCGGCGCTGTCGACGGCCTTCCGGAGCGGCGCCTTCTGGGCGCGGGTGTCGGCCGACGCCTTGCGCTGGTCTTTCTTGGAGGCGGCATCGGCCGGCCGCTCCTCGCGGCGATCGTCGCGCTTGGCCGGCTTGGCGCCGCGCTCCTTCAGGAGCTTGGCCTGGTATTCGTCGATGTCGCCGTCGAACGATTTCACCGTGCCGCCGGCCACCAGCCACAGCGTGTCGGCCACCATCTTCACCAGATGCGTGTCGTGGCTCACCAGCACGACGGCGCCCTCGAAGTCGTTGATGGCGTCGACCAGCGAGGCGCGCGCGTCCATGTCGAGATGGTTGGTGGGCTCGTCGAGCAGCAGCAGGTGCGGCGCGTTGCGGGTGGCGAGCGCCAGCAGCAGGCGGGTCTTCTCGCCGCCGGACAGGACGCCCACCTTGAGGTTGGCGCGATCGCGCGAAAAACCGAAGCGGCCGAGCTGGGCGCGCACCTTGGCCTCGCCGGCGCCCGGCCCCAGCGCGCGGTTCATGTGGTCGAACGGCGTCGCCTCGTAGTCGAGGCTCTCCTCCTGGTCCTGCGAGAAATAGCCGACGCGCAGCTTCGGCGTCTTCTTCAGCCGGCCCTCGCGCGGCTCCAGCCGCTGCGAGATCAGGCGGATGAAGGTCGACTTGCCGTTGCCGTTCTG